>NZ_CP050177.1:1500000-1800000 GCF_011694815.1 Streptomyces liangshanensis | reverse complement strand
TGGTGTCGAAGATCGCGCGGGCGTCCTCGGCGTCGATCTGCTCGACGGCGCCGAACAGGCCGTGACCGGCGTTGTTGACCAGGATGTCCAGGCCGCCGGCGGCCTTGATGGCGTCCGACAGGGCGCTCTGGGCGTTGGGGGCGGTCAGGTCGAGCTGGATGGGCGTGACGCGCCCCTGTACGCCCTTCTCCGCCAGGTCGGAGAGCGCGGCGAGGCGGTCGGCGCGGCGTCCGACGGCGAGGACGTGGGCGCCGGTGGCCAGCGCGCGCTCGGTGACCAGGCTGCCGAATCCGGAGGTGGCGCCGGTGATGAGCCAGGTGGAAGGCATGGCGGGTACTCCCTGGGTGGGCCGTGCGGGGAGGCACGGTAGGCGATGAGATGGACACCGGACGGCGTCCTGTGCCTTCACTCAACCGCCCACGCCGGCCAGGAACGAGAGGTGAACTGGCCCGCCCCTTCCTGGGATTCGGAGGACCACCCAGGGTCCGACCCGGCTCCTCCCGCTACGTGGGTTTCGGAGGGCCACCCGGGACACGGCGCCCTCCGCCGATCTGCGCCACCATGGAGACATGGAGCGGAACGAGGGCCTCAGCGACTTCCTTCGTGCCCGGCGCGCGGCGATGGACCCGGCGAGCCTGGGCATTCACGACCCGTCCCCGCGGCGGGTGCCGGGCCTGCGCCGCGAGGAACTGGCCGCGCTGGCCGGCGTCAGTGTGGACTACTACACGCGGCTGGAAC
The DNA here is from genome assembly GCF_011694815.1 of Streptomyces liangshanensis. Classification (NCBI taxonomy): domain Bacteria; kingdom Bacillati; phylum Actinomycetota; class Actinomycetes; order Kitasatosporales; family Streptomycetaceae; genus Streptomyces; species Streptomyces liangshanensis. The sequence continues at coordinate 1,799,262 of NZ_CP050177.1, read as the reverse complement.
AGGGCAGGCCCATCACCCCGTCGGAATCGGTCCTGGACGCCCTGGCGAACGCGTTGCAGTTCGACCCGGCGGAGCGCAGCTACCTGCACGCCGTGGCACGGCGGCAGGGTCCCGGCCGCCGGCGCGCCCCGCGGGCGGCGCAGCAGAAGGTACGGCCCGGGGTGCACGCGCTGCTGGCGCGGCTGGGGGAGACGCCCGCCTTCGTGCTGGGGCGCCGTACGGACGTGCTGGCGACCAACCGCATGGCCCGGGTGCTCCTCGCCGACTTCGACGCGGCGCCGGTCAGGGACCGTAACGCCGTACGTTGGATCATGCTCGACGAGGCCGCCCGGTCGCTGTTCGGGGACAGCTGGGAGCAGGTCGCGTCCGTCTTCGTGGGGACGCTGCGGATGGACGCGGCGCGGCACCCCGACGACACCCGTACCGCCGAGCTGGTGGGCGAGCTGTCGATGAAGAGCGAGCCGTTCCGCCGCTGGTGGGCGGGGCAGAAGGTGGTCCGGATCGGGCACGACACGAAGGTGCTGCACCATCCGATCGTGGGGGAGCTGACGCTGCGCACGGAGGCCCTGACGTTCCCCGACGACCCTGATCAGACCCTGTTCACCTTCCTCGCCGACCCCGGGTCGGCGTCGGACGAGGCGCTGACGATGCTGTCGTCGTGGGCCGCCGAACCCGGCCGCTCCGGCGGCTCGCGCCCGGGGCAGGCCGGTTCGCGGCCGGGCCGGGCGGAGTCCTTCCGGGAGACGGGCACGCGCAACGACTGACGGGGGCGGTCTGGGTCAGGCGGTCCGGGTCAGGCGGCTTGGGTCAGGCGGCGGCTTGGGTCAGGCCGCGGCCGACTCGGGGACGACGTTCCCCTTCATGAGCCAGTTCGGGCCCTTGGCGTACGCGCTTGCCTCCGCGAAGAACGCGGTGAAGTAGGGGCCGCCTGCATGCGCGGTGAACGCGTCGGCGTCCTCGTAGACCTCGTTCAGGTAGAAGACGTCCGGGTCCGCCTCGTCGGCGATGACCTCGAACCGGTTCGATCCCGGCTCGTTCGCCAGGGAGTCGCGTGCCGTCTTCCTGGCCGCCCGGACGAAGTCCTCGCGGTGCTCGGGCTCGACGGTGAAGGAAACAAGGAACTGGAACATGGCGTCCTCCTCTGCCTCGGACGCGAGGGTCGTCGGGGGAACGGGTGACCTGCTCGTCGTCCGGGACACGTCCTGGGGGCGGGCGGTTCGTTGACGTCGCCACTCAGCTCAACATACCGCGCGGGTGCCTGCCCGGCAGGGCGAGATCCGCTGCGGGCCGGGGCATGCCGGAGCCGTACCCGGAGGTGCTCCCGGGGACGTACGGTTGCGCTGCCTAGGGCCCCTAGGTTAGAACTAGGGCTCCTAGGCAACCGCCTGGGCGGGAGCGGCGGTACGGGGAGGGCGCATGGCGCGGGCGGGGCTGAGCGTGGAGCGGGTGACGCTCGCGGGCGCCGAGGTGGCCGACGAGGCCGGGCTCGACGGGGTGAGCATGTCGCGGGTCGCGCGGCGGCTCGGCGTGAAGGACGCGAGCCTCTACACGTACGTCCGGAGCCTGGACGACCTGCGCGGCCGGATCGCGCTGCTCGCGGCGGACGAGAAGACCATCCGTATCGCGGAGGCGACCGCCGGCCGGTCGGGCAAGGACGCGCTCGTCGCGTTCGCCGACGCCTGGCGGGAGTACGCCCACCGGCATCCGGGCCGGTACGCGGCGACGCAGACCCCGATCCGGATCGACCCCGCGCTGGTCGCCGACGCGCCGGGACCGCGCCGCGCGGTGGAGCTGACGTACAGCATGCTGCGCGCGTACGGGCTGGCCGAGCCGGACCTGACCGACGCAGTCCGGCTCCTGCGCAGCACCTTCCACGGGTTCGTCGCGCTGGAGGCGGCGGGCGGGTTCGGCCACGAGCGGCCGCCGCGGGAGTCGTGGGTCCGCGCGCTCGACGCCCTGCACACGCTCCTGGAGCACTGGCCGCCGTCCCGAGAAGGAGACCCCTCATGACCGCCCCGACCACCGGCACCCTGCGCGTGAACGGCGCGACGCTGCACTACGAGGTCCGCGGGCGCGGTCCGCTCCTGCTGCTGATCCCGGGAGGGACGGGCGGCGCGGCGTCCTTGGCCGAGGTCGCCGAGGATCTCGCGGCCGCGTACACGGTCGCCACGTACGATCCGCGCGGCATGGGCGGGAGCGCGCTGGACGACCCGGAGGCGGAGCAGAGCGTGGCCGAGCACGCCGACGACGCGTTCCGCCTCCTGGAGCTGCTGTCGCCCGGCGAGCCCGCCCGGGTGTTCGGCGCCAGCTCGGGCGGGATCGCCGCGCTGCACCTGCTGACCGCCCACCACGGACGTGTCCTGCGCGCGGTGGTGCACGAGCCCCCGGTGGTGATGGTCCTGCCGGACGCCGCCGAACATCGCCGGCTCCTGGCACGGGTGGACGAGTCGTTCCGCACCGAAGGCCTGATGCCCGCGATGGCGATCTTCGCCGCCGGGCTGCGGAAGGAGGGCGCCGAGGATGCCCCCGAGCCGCAACCCCAGCCCGAGCTTCCGCCGCAGGCCGCGGCAAGAACCGAACAGACGATGGCCGGCCTGCCCTACTTCGTCGGCCGAATCGTCCCCGCCTTCATGTCGTACGTCCCCGACCTGGCCCGCCTGGAGGCCCTGTCGGACCACCTCGTCCTCGCCGCCGGCCAGGACTCACCCGGCGAACTCACCCACCGCCCGGCCGCCCACCTGGCCACCCGCTTCGGCAAGGAGCTAGCACTCTTCCCCGGCGGCCACATAGGCCTGACCACCCACCCGAAGGAGTTCACCGAACAACTCCACCAGACCCTCCGCACCTGACCGCAGCGCGCAAGGACCCTTCGCGGTAGTCGGTCCCGCTGGTAGAAGAAGGGCATATGGCGATCGTCGACAGCACCCACGGCATCCAGGTCCTCGGTGGGACGGTGGTCAAGCGGTTCGCCTCGTGGGATCGCGGTGAGCCCCTGCGGGAGTGGCAGGGGCTCAACCTGGCGGAGCGGTACGCCCCCGGGCTCGCTCCCCGGCCGGTCGACGCACGGCTCGGTGCCGATCCGCCGTGGATCACGATGTCCCGGATCGCCGGGGACACGTTGCGCGGGACCGACGTCGGCCCCGCGGCGACCCGGTGTCTTGCCCGCGCGTTGACGACCTTGCACACGGCGGTGCCCGGGGCGGTGTTGGCCGGTGTTCCGGAGGCCCCCTGGGGAGCCGGGCACGTGGACGGGCGGGTACGGGCCTGGGCCGCGGGCGGCGCGGACGCCGCCTGGGAGCGGGAGATCGTACGGGCCTTCGAAGCGGGGCGGGAGTGGCTGGCGGCGGTCCCGTTCGAGTCGGTCTCCGGACCCGGCGCGGTGGTGCCGGTCTTCGGGCTCTCCGACGGCAACCTCGCCAACTACCTGTACGACGGCGAGCGGGTGCGGCTGCTCGACTTCGAGGACTCCGGGCGCACCGACCGCGCGCTCGAACTCGCCGACGTCGCGGGGCATCCCTCCACCTGGGTCGACTCGTGCTTCGACGTGCCCCTGTTCCTGGACCAGTTCGACCTCGGCGCACCGGAGCGGTCCCGGCTGGCGCACCTGCGCCGGCTGCTGGCCCTGCATTGGCTGGGCGTTCTGGTGGCGGACCGGGTCACGACGCGGCGTAACCCGCCCGGCGCCGCGCGCTGTCAGGCCGGGTACGTACTCGCCCTGTTCGTACAGGCTGACCACGCGCCCTGAGCGCCCCTCGCTCGGCCGTCGGCCCTCTCAGGCGTAGAAGGGGACGTTGTGGTGCGCCCAGTCCGCCAGGGCCCGGGCGCACTGGGCGACGGTTTCGCGCCAGCTTCGGGCGGCTTCCTCCCCGGCGTCGTCGCTGACGTGCTTGACGATACGGAGCGGTACGCCGGCTTGTTGTGCGGCGGTGGCCAGGGCGTAGCCCTCCATGTCGACCAGTGACGCGTGCTCCGCCAGGCGGGCGCGGTCGGTCTCGTCGCTGATGAAGGAGTCTCCCGTGGCCAGGGTGAGTCCGCCCGGGTCGCCCACGGTGAGGGGCGGGCCGTAGGTCTGGCCGGTCAGGGCGCGCAGGGTCGCGCTGTCCAGGTCGTGCTGCGTGACCGTACCGACGAGATGGGTGCCGCTCAGGCCGGGGCGGAGAGCGCCCGCGGTACCCAGGTTGATGATCTCCGACGGCAGCGGGCCCCGCGCGAGGGTCGCGGCGAGGGCGGTCGCGGCGTTGACCTTGCCCATGCCCGTCAGCAGGACGGGCAACGAGGTGTCCAGGTACTGGGCTTCTTCCTGGACGGCCAGGACGAGCAGAGGGCGGTCGCCGGTCATCTTGCGTCCGAGGTGCATGGGCCCAGACTACGAGATGCGTTGTTCGTACCCCTGTGCGGGGTTATGGGTTGCCGTACGAGATGCAATACGACATGCCGTACGAGATGCGGTACGACACACCGGTCCGGCGCGGGGTCAGGAGGCCTGGCTGAGGGCCGGGTCGGTGCGCCACGCGAGGGCCAGGTCCGACAGGGGTACGCCCAGGGCCTCGCTCAGGCGGACGATCGTGCCGAACGCGGGCGTCGGCAGGCGGCCCGTCTCGATCTTGCGGAGGGTCTCCGGCGAGATCTCCGCCGCGAGCGCCACCTCGACGGGGCTGCGTCCGGCCCGGGCGGCGCGCAGCGCCGAACCCAGGCGTCGGCCCGCCTCGATCTGTTCGGGGGCGAGCGGGTAGCGAACCATGCGGCCATGCTAGGTCGGCGGGTGTCCGGCGGCAACCATCCCCTCGGCTGGTATAAATATACCTGTCAGCGTCCCGGAGGTCCGTTCCCGGACGGTTGCTCTGGCGCGTTGTCCCGGAGAGAACGAGGAACGCAGTGATCGAGCTCAAATCGCCCCAAGACATCGAGCGCATGCACGTCACCGGGCAGTTCGTCGGCCAGGTGCTCGCCGAGCTGGGCGACCTCGCCGCCGTCGGGGTCGACCTGATGGACCTGGAGCACCACGCCCGCCGCCGGATCGAGGAGCGCGGCGCGGAGTCCTGCTACTGGGACTACGCGCCCTCGTTCGGCCGCGGCCCGTTCCGCAACGTCGTGTGCCTGTCGGTCAACGACGCCGTACTGCACGGACTGCCGCACCGCTACAAGCTGCGCGACGGGGACCTGCTGTCCATGGACATGGCGGTGCGCGTCGACGGCTGGGCCGCGGACTCGGCCCACTCCGTCGTCGTCGGCACCCCGGCCGACGCGGACCTGCGGCTGATCGAGGCCACCGAGGTCGCCCTGGAGGCCGCGATCGAGGTCGCGCGGCCGGGCAACCGGCTCGGGGACATCTCGGCGGCCATCGGCGCCGTCGCCGCCGAGTACGGCTACCCCGTCAACCTGGAGTTCGGCGGCCACGGCATCGGCCGCACGATGCACGAGGACCTGCACATCCCCAACGACGGCCGCCCCGGCCGGGGTTGGAAGCTGCGCCCCGGCCTGACGATCGCGATCGAGCCCTGGTTCGCCGCCGGCACGAACAAGATCGTCTTCGATCCGGACGGCTGGACGATCCGCTCCGCCGACGGCTCACGCACCGCCCACTCCGAGCACACGGTCGCCATCACCGAGACCGGCCCGCTCGTGCTGACCAGGCGCCCCGCGGGGACATAGGGGCAACATCCGGGTGAAGTGTTCGTTCGGTGATCGCCCGGGTGTCCGACTGTCACGTTCGTCTCACTAGGTTGCTCCTGCCGTTCCCAACCAAGGGCGCGGCGGGGGGAGCTGAGGGGTCATGAAGCGTTCGGACGGTTTAGGCGGAGCCACCACCGCGGGCGGGGCGCGGTGTCAGATCGACACCGATCCGGCCGGCGGGTTCGGGTGGCGGCTCATCGCGTACAACGGCCGCGTGGTCGGGGTGTCCGCGGACACCTTCGAGGACAGCGCGGCCTGCGCGCGGGCGTTCGCTGAGATGTGCTCCCAGGTCGACAAGGTGGCCGGGGGCGTCCAGCACGGCCCGGGGGGCGACGGCTGGGCCTGGTGGTTACGCCTGCCCGACGGAACGGTCGTCGCGGCGTCCTCACGGACGTACGAGAGGTACTCCACCTGCCGTGCGGCGCTGGGCCGGTTCGTCGGGCTGATCGGTCATTTCGCACTGGTCGAAGACGAGTTGGGGGAACCGGGGGAGACCCGGTGAACGATGTGAACGGAAGTTGCCCCTAGGGCACACCTCGTTCACACACCGGAGCGCACGTGTCAATCACCCGCCCCGAGGGTGACCGGTGTGACGACGCGAATCGAAGAGCGCCCCGGGGCGGGGTCCGAGGGGCCCCGACGCCTGTACGCCGATCCCGGGCTGCCGGACCGGATCTTCCGCGGTGTCGCCCGCTCCGGCGGCGGGTTCGTGCTCGCCGTGATGCTGCTGGTCGGCGGGTTCCTGCTCTACCGGGCCTGGCAGGCGCTCTCCCGGGCCGGCTGGTCCTTCCTGACCACCGAGACCTGGGAGCCGGACGCCGGCCGCTTCGGCATCGCCGCCGTACTGGTCGGCACGATCCTCATCGCCCTGGTGGCGATCCTGGTCGCCGTACCGCTCGCGGTGGGCGGCGCGCTCTTCATCGCGGAGTACGCCCCGCCCCGCGTCCGGCAGACCCTCGTCGGCGTGGTCGACCTGATGGCCGCCGTGCCCTCCGTGGTCTACGGGCTGTGGGGCCTGTTCTTCTTCCAGAACCACGTGCTCGGTACGGCCCGCTGGATCTCCACGTACTTCGGCTGGGTCCCCTTCCTCGCCGTCGACGGCGCCGACCCGCGCGACCCGCTCGCCAACGCGACCGTCTACGCCTCCTCGACACTCATCGCGGGCATCGTCGTCGCGCTCATGGTCGCGCCCATCGTCTGCTCGGTCATGCGCGAGGTGTTCTCGCAGGCCCCGGTGGGCGAGCGGGAGGGCGCGTACGCGCTCGGCGCCACCCGCTGGGGCATGATCCGCAGCGTGGTCCTGCCGTTCGGCAAGGGCGGCATGATCGGCGGGACCATGCTCGGGCTCGGCCGGGCGCTCGGCGAGACCATCGGTGTCTACCTCGTCATCTCGCCGATCTTCGACATCCAGTGGCACGTCCTCCAGAGCGGCACCAGCTCGATCTCCTCCCTGATCGCCCTGCGGTACGGCGAGGCCAGCGAGTTCGGCATGTCCGCCCTGATGGCCGCCGGCCTGGCGCTCTTCCTGATGACCCTCGTCGTCAACTTCGCCGCGTCCTCCATCGTCGCCCGCAGCCGCTCCGGCGCGGCGAGCGAGTAGGGAATCCCCGCCATGACCACAGCGCCCCCGCGCCCCCGCACCACCCTGCCCGCCGAACAGCCGCCACCCGCCGCCGAGTCGGGCGAACGCCGCCGCAACGTGTCGCTGACCCGGGGCAGCGACGTGTACGCCCTCGTCGGCGCCGCCGCCGCGTCGCTTTCGCTCACCGCGCTGTTCTTCACCCGGCTGCTGCCCTTCAACGGCGCCGTGGGCTTCGTCGTTGTCGCGTACGTCCTGTTCCTCGGGCTCTACGCGCTCCTCGTGTCGTTCGACGAGTCGGGCCCCGCCGTCCGCGACAAGGTCGCCGCGGTGGTGATCCAGAGCCTCGCGCTCCTCATGCTCGTGGCGCTGGTGTTCGTGGTCGTCTACACCCTCTTCGAGGGCCGCGAGGCGCTGCCGCACCTCAACTTCTACACCGAGGACATGCGCGCGGCGGGCCCGCTCGACCCGCTGTCCGCCGGGGGCGTCCTGCACGCGGTCGTCGGCACGCTGGAGCAGATCGCCCTGGCGCTCGCCTTCACCGTCCCCGTCGGCCTGGTGTGCGCGGTCTTCCTCAACGAGGTGCCAGGACGCTTCGCCCGGCTGGTCAGGACCGTGGTGGAGGCGATGACCGCGCTGCCGTCGATCGTCGCGGGCCTCTTCGTCTACGCCACGGTGATCCTGACCCTCGGCCTCGGCAGGTCCGGCTTCGCGGCCTCCCTCGCGCTCGCGGTGATGATGCTGCCGATCATCATCCGGGCCTCCGACGTGGTCATCCGCCTCGTCCCCGGCACCCTGCGCGAGGCGTCGTACGCCCTCGGCACGTCCCGCTGGCGCACGGTGTGGCACGTCGTCCTGCCCACCACCCGGTCCGGACTGACCACCGCGGTGATCCTCGGCACGGCGCGCGGCGTCGGGGAGACCTCCCCGGTGCTGCTGACCGCCGGATTCACCGCCGAGCTCAACGCGAACCCCTTCAACGGGCCGCAGGTCTCGCTCCCGCTGGCCGTCTTCGAGTTCGTCAAGTCGCCCGAACCCACCATGATCGCCCGGGGGTTCGGCACGGCGGCGGCCCTCATGAGCCTGGTCCTGCTGCTGTTCGTCCTCGCGCGGGTGATCGGCGGCCGGAATTCGGGCCGGCTCAGCCGCGGCCAGGAGCACCGCCGCGTACAGGCGTCCCGCAAGGACGCCCAGCGGTTCGCCGCACGCGCCGCCGTGCGAGACAGGGCGGCCGTGCCCGGCGGGGCGGCCGCACGTGACGGGGCCGGCCCGCCCGACCAGGCGCAGGCCGCCCCGAAATCCGTTACAGACGCAGGGAGTTCCCAGTGAGACCCGTACCGCTCACCCGCACGCTCGTGTTACTCGCGGCGCTGGCCTGCGCGCTGGCCGCCGTGCGTCCGCCGGCGTGGGCCGCGTCGTACACCAAGCTCAGCGGTTCGGGGTCGACCTGGAGCTCCAACGCGCTGGACCAGTGGCGGCGCAACATCGGCGCCAACATCGGGCTCACGGTGAACTTCTCGGCGTCCGGCTCCTCCGTGGGCCGCGAGGAGTTCAAGAACGGTGTCTCCGACTTCGGCGTCTCGGAGATCCCGTACGGGCTGACCGAGGGCCGCACCACGGACGTGCCGCCGACCAAGCGCAGTTACGCCTACATGCCGATCGTCGCAGGTGGCACGTCGTTCATGTACAACCTCAGGATCGGCGGGAAGCGGGTCACCAACCTGCGGCTGTCCGGCGAGGTGATCACCAAGCTCTTCACCGGCAGGATCACCATGTGGAACGCCCCGGAGATCAAGGCCGACAACCCCGGCCTCACCCTCCCGGCCCGCCGCGTCGTGCCGGTGGTCCGCTCCGACGGCTCCGGTACGACGGCCCAGTTCACGACCTGGATGGCCAAGAAGCACGGGTCGCTGTGGAACGACTACTGCCGCAGGGCCGGCCGCTCCACCCCGTGCGGGATGACGTCGTACTACCCGGTGATCCCCGGCTCCTCGACCGTCGCCAAGTCCGGCTCGCTGGGTGTGTCCGGCTTCACCAAGCAGTCCAGCTTCGAGGGCGCGATCACGTACGTGGAGTACTCGTACGCGATCAAGACGGGCTTCCCGGTCGCCAAGATGCTGAACAGCGAGGGCTATTACGTCGAACCGACCTCGTCGAGTGTCGCGGTGGCGCTCCAGCAGGCCCGTATCAACGACAACAAGCAGTCGCCGAACTACCTGACCCAGATCCTCGACGGCGTCTACGCCAACCGGGACCGCAGGTCCTACCCGCTCTCCAGCTACAGCTACATGATCGTCCCGACCTCCACCGAACTCGGTTTCACCACCGGCAAGGGCAAGTCGCTGGGCACCTTCGCCAACTACTTCCTCTGCGACGGCCAGCAGCAGGCGGAGGAACTGGGCTACTCGCCCCTGCCGATGAACCTGGTGCAGGCGGGCTTCGACCAGGTCCGGCGTATCCCGGGCGCCCCGGTCGGGGACATCAGGATCAGCAGTTGCCGCAACCCCACCTTCTCCTCCGACGGCTCCAACACCCTGGCGAAGAAGGCGCCTTATCCCAAGGAGTGCGACAAGCGGGGCCCCACGCAGTGCTCCACCGGTACGGCGGGCGCGGCGCGCGAGGAGACTCCGGTCGTCCCGGCCGCCCGCGGCAACGGCGGCAACGGCGGCGGTACGAACTCCGCCGGTACGAGCGGCGGTTCGGGCTCCGGGTCCACCGGGGGCGGCAACTCGGCGGCCACGGGCGGCGGTTCCGCCTCGGGCGGCGCGACCGACCCCGCCGGGAGCGGTGCGGGCGGGAGCGGTACGAGCGGCTCGCCGGACGCTTCCGGCGGGGCGGCGGCGGGAGGCGCGGGGACCGGGGGAGCGGTCGACCCCGACACGGGCGAGCAACTGGCCGGCGAGGCCGGGACGGGCGACGCGAGCGTGGTCGGCACCCCGGTCACCCTGGCGTCCGACGGGTCCATGGGCCTGCGCGGCGCGCTGATGGCGCTCTCGGCGGCGCTGCTGCTCGGGGTGGTCGTGGGGCCGCCGGTCGTGGCCCGCGCGCTGGCCGGACGGGCGCGGCGCAGAGGGGACGAGCGATGAGCGGGAGCGCGGTGCGGGGGCGAACGGTGCTGGGGCGGGCGCTCAGGGGGCGGGCGGCGACGGGGCGCGCATCCCATCGGCGCAGGGCCGGCGGCGTGTGCGCGCTGCTCGGGGCCCTGGTCCTCGCGGTGCTGCCGCTGCCGCCCGGCGGTGAGGCACGGGCGGCGGAGCAGGAACGGGCGTCCTCGGCGGTCACCGTCCAGGGCCGGAAGGGGACCCTGGACGACTTCTCGGACCTCAAGGTGACGGTGGACCAGACGAAGGACCTCCGGTCGCAGGGGGTACGGGTGAGCTGGACGGGCGGGAAGCCGACCACCGGCTACCCGTCGTACAACTACCTCCAGGTCATGCAGTGCTGGGGCGACGACCCGGCGGGCCCCGACCGCGAGCAGTGTGTGTTCGGCGTGGCGAAGAAGGGCGACAAGGGCGGCGGCCTGGTGGCCCTCAGGCAGCTCGACGGCGACCCCGCGGAGACCGAGTACGTGAACAACGGCACCGCCGAGTCCTTCGTACCGTTCCGCCCCGCCAACGGGGAACCCCCGACCACGGGCAGCCGTGACTTCACCTACTTCAGCAACCTCGACACCAACGAGGAGCTCTTCGGCATCACCCGGGCCGACGGTACCGGCGACCTCGTCTTCCCGGTCCAGACCGCGCGCGAGGCCCCGCACCTGGGCTGCGGCGAGCGCCTCGGGACGAGCACGGCGGCGAAGGTCCGCGACTGCTGGCTGGTGGTGGTGCCACGCGGCGAACACGACGTCGACGGCACGGGCGGCAACAACCAGATGCTCCAGAGCTCGCCCCTCAGCACCTCCAACTGGGCCCAGCGGCTGGTGTTCCCGATGGGCTTCCAGCCCGTGGGCGACGGCTGCGCGCTCGACAAGGCCGAGCGGCGGATGATCGGCTCGGAGATGGCCACCGACGCCATCACGTCCTGGCAGTCCCGGCTCTGCGCCGGCGGGGCGACCCGGTTCACGTTCAGCCAGTCCGGCGAGGACTTCGCCCGCTCGCAGATCACGGCCCCCACGGACTCCGCCCCCGGGCTGGCCTTCACGATCGACCCCGTCGAGGCGCCGGACGACGCCCCGCCCGTGGTGCACGCGCCGGTGGCGCTGAGCGGGCTGACGGTCGGGTTCTTCTGGGAGCGGGAGGGCCGGACGCAGGTGGCGGACATCAAACTCACCCCGCGCCTGCTCGCGAAGATCCTCACGGCCTCCTACGTCAACGACGTGCGCCTGATGACGGGCGCGGAGTCGAAGGTCCCCGCGCACCTGGCGGGAAACGCGGCGTCGATCGTCGTGGACCCCGAATTCCTGCAATTGAATCCCCAGTTCCAGGAAGGCGCCCTCAATCCGCTCGCGAACGCCGGCGCGATCATGGTGATCGGGGACGTGTCCGACGTGAACGCGATCGTCTGGCGCTATGTGCAGGCCGATTCCGAGGCGCGCTCCTTCCTGGAGGGCGCAGCGGATCCGTGGGGCACGAAGGTGAATCCGTACTACCGGGAACTGGACCTGGACTCGAAGGTTCCGGTCGATTTCCCCAAGGCCGATCCGACCGAGACCGAACTCACCAGTGACGGGAAGAGCATCACGTACGGCCAACTGGACTGGGCGCCCTATGTGGCGGACATGCACCAGGGCGCGCTCTTCGTCCGCCGGGGGAGCAACGGCGGGAAGTCCCGCATCGAGCAGGACACCTCGGCACCCGAGGGAGTCAAGCTGGTCGGTGTCCCGCCGACGCACGGCAGCCGGCGGGCGTACGGCCTCGTCGACACCGCCTCCGCCGCGCGCTACCAGCTCGGCGTCGCCGCGCTGCGGACCTCCGACGGCCGGTTCGTGAAGCCCACGGAGGCGTCCATGCTGAAGGCCGTCGCCGGGATGAAGGACACGGCCGTGCCCGGCGTCAGGGCGGCCGACCCCGGCCAGGCCAGGGACGGGGCCTACCCGCTCACCACCCTGACCTACGCGGCCGCGTCGACCGGCCTGGAGACGTCCGTACGGCAGGACTACGCGCGCGTGCTGCGCTACGCGGCAGGTCAGGGCCAGACGCCCGGGTACGGACCCGGCGAGCTGCCGCCCGGGTACGTACCGCTGCCGGCCGCGCTCCGCCGTCAGACGGAGGCCGCGGCGGACCGCCTGGAGCGCGGCGATCCCGACGCCGGCGCGTCGGAGGACCCGGCGGGCAGCGCCTCGTCCGGGGGCGGGGGCGCGGGGAGCGGCGGCTCGGGTTCCGGTCCGGGCCCGGACGGGGGCGCGGGCTCCGCAGGCGGCTCCGGCGGGGATGCGGGGGGCGGCGCGGCCGGTACGGGGGGCGGCGGCGCCGCGAGCGCGGACTCCGCCGCCGGGGCCGGCCCCGGGAGCGGTGCGCCGGCCACCCCGCCGGCCGACTCCGCGAACGGCCCGAAGAACGTCGCGCGGTCGGGAGGGATGACACCCGGCGGCGTGCTGGGCGTCGTCCGCTGGGTGCTGCTCGGCGTGCTCGTGGCGGGCGGCGCGGCCGCGCTGGCCGGGCCCGTACTGCTGCGGATCTCGGTGCGCCGGCCCACCTGACGCCCGTCGGAGGGGAATTCCCGCGCGGCCGGCCGGGCGGGAATTCCCTTTCGTCTTCCCTTTCGCCGATCTGTTTGGAGATGCCTAGGCAATGCGCACGTAACCTGATTCGTTGCCGGAGTTGGTGGCCGTCCCCCATCGCCGTAAGGAATGGTTTGCGGTGGCCGGCCGACGGGCCGGTGGCTGTGAAATCCGGATTCTGCTTGCACGTCCATTCCTTGCTGTGCTTGCTCCACGGAGGAGAACAGAAATGAACGTCAAGTCCTACGCCCGTATCGGCGCCGTCGTCGGCGCGGCCGCCCTCGGCCTCGGCCTGCTGACCACCCCCGCCTCCGCCGACCCGCCGTCCGTCCGCGTCCTCGCGGGCACCGGCTCCGACACCACCCAGGACGTGCTGAACGGCCTGGGCAACACCGTCGACAGCGGCGCCACGATCGCCTCGTACAACGCGACCGGCTCGGCCACCATCCAGACCCGTACAAGCGGTTGTGTGATCGCCCGCCCCAACGGCTCCTCGGCCGGCATCGACGCGCTGCGCACCGCCGTCGACACCGCCTCGGGCTGCCTCGACTTCGCGCGCTCCTCCCGGACGCCCGCGGACACCACCACGACCGACCTGACCTGGATCCCGTTCGCCAAGGACGCCGTCTCCTACGCGTACCGCAGCGGCAGCGGCCTGCCCACCAACCTGACGACGGCGCAGCTCAAGTCGGTCTACGAGTGCACCCTCACCTCCCTCAACGGCGTCGCCCTGACGCCGCTGCTGCCGCAGGCCAGCTCCGGCACGCGGCAGTTCTTCCTCAGCTCCATCGGCGTCACCACGCCCGGCGCCTGCGTGACCAGCGGTTCGCAGGAGAACGACGGCACCGTGCTGGACACCGCCGGTGACATCGCGCCGTACTCGGTCGCCCAGTACTACGCCCAGGGCCGGGGCATCGCCGGTGTCCCGAACCGCCGCGGCTCCTCGCTGCTCGGCTCGGTCAACGGCCAGGCGCCGCGTATCGGCACCACCCTGAACCCGAGCTTCCCCTACCTGCGCGACGTCTACAACGTCGTCCCCACCAACAAGCTGACCGTCTCGCCGATCTCGACGACCTTCGTCGGCTCGACGTCCAAGGTCTGCAACGCCGTGACCACCGCCGCCATCGCCAACTACGGCTTCGGCGGCCTCGGGTCCGCCTGCGGCTCCACGACCCTCAAGGGCGAGCGCTGATCACCACCGCTCCCTGACCGCGCGCCGGCCGGGCACCCCCAGGGTGCCCGGCCCCACGGCGTACCCGAGCCCTTCCGAACCCGTCCCAGTCCTTCCGACCTCTACCGACCACACCCCGTGGGGGAGACCGCATGAACCGCCTGGCACCACACAGATCACCCGTCAGCCTGCTGACCTGCTGCGCACTGCTCCTCGGCATGCTCGCGGCGGTGCTCGCGCTGTCCACCCCCGCACGGGCGGCCGACGAACCGATCGGCACGTTCACCCTGGAACCCGCCACCGGCAGCACCGCGGACGTGCTGTCCGGGACCCTCACCACCAGCGCGCCCTGCCCGGCGCCGGCCGACCCGGCCTCCCCGTACCAGAACGTGCGGGTCGAACTCGCCAACGCGGACGGCACCTACCGCGAGCGGGTCGCGACCTCCGTCGACGGCGCGCCCTTCGACGGGACCGACCCCGTCGTGGCGGACCTGTCCCGGACGAGCCCGGACGGCCCGGCCAACGTCTCGCTCGACGAGGCCTCGCTCTACACCGAGAGCACCGGCCCCGACGGTCGGATCCTCGACGGCGACTACGTGCTGGCGGCCGGCTGCGCGCCCGTGGACAACGTCGTGAACGGCTACTTCAGCGCCGTCATCCGGGTGACGGCGGGCACGTGGAGCCTGGTGCAGGTACGGTCCACGCAGACCACGCTCACCGCCGACCCGTCCGAGGGACCGGCCGGCCGGACGATCGACCTCACGGCCACCGTGACCCCGGCCGAGGCGGCCGGCTCGGTCGTCTTCCGCAGCACCCACGGAACCCCGACGGAGCTGGGCTCCGTCGCCGTCACGGACGGCAAGGCCCGGATCACGACGACGCTGCCCGCCGACGCCAACCCCGCCCTGTACGAAGCCGTGTTCACGCCGACCGACACCGAGGCGTTCACCGAGTCGACCGGCACGCTCGGCGTACCCGTCACCGCTCCCTCCCCGAGCCCCAGCGGCTCGCCCACCGGGCCGGAGGAGCCCGCCGATCTCGACGTCATCGACGAGGCGGGCGCGACGCTCGACCCGAACCCGGAGCTCGCAGCGGGCCAGAAGGTGTACGTCACCGCGCGCGGGTACGGCAAGGACGCCAAGGTCAAGGTCGCCCTCGCCGCGTCGGAGGCGGCGCTCGCCGACGCGACGGCGAACGGTGACGGGACGGTCGACAAGTACCCCTTCACCGTGCCCGAGGACATCGCCGACGGGGCGCACACGCTGACGCTGACCGAGGACGCGGCGGGCGGCCACAGCGTGGCGTTCGCCTTCACGGTGGGCGGCGAGGACGGCCCGGACCCGGACCCGTCGGACGAGCCGAGCGAATCCGTCACCCCGGAGCCGAGTGGCACCGACGGCGGATCGTCGGGCGCGGACGGGGGCGGCGACGGCGGTGCCGGTGGCGGTGGCGGTGGCGGTGGCGACGGTACATCAGGTGGCGGCGGCGACTCCTCCGGTGGCGGCGGGAAGCTCGCGTCCACCGGCACGCAGGCGTTCGCGGCCGGGCTCGGCGCGCTCTCGCTCGTCATGGCGGGCGCGGCGTGCGTGCTGTTCGTACGCCGCCGGGGGCTGCTGAACTTCTCGCCCCCGCAGCACTGAGCCCCCCGCCGGGCCCCTCCCCTACCCCCCTTCATTACTCACACCCTTCGTCCCGCGAGGAGCGCACCTCCGTGACCGTGCTCACCCCGCCGCCGCCCCTCGCGACGGCCCCGCCCCCGCCTCCGCCCCCGGAGGCCGCCGCGTCCGCGCGGCCGCCGGCCAGACCGGGGCTCGCGCTGCTGGGCGCGATCCTCTGCGTGCTGGCGGCCGTGCTGCTCGGCTTCGTCGCGAGCCTCACCGTCGTCGGCCACCTCCAGCACGCGCGCGACCAGGAGGTGGCCCACGACGAGCTGCGCAAGCAACTCGCCCTCGGAACGGCTCCCGTGGGGCAGCGGACGTACGACAACAAGCCGCTCGCGTTGGGTGCGCCGGTCGCGCTGCTGAGGATCCCCGTGCTGGGCCTGCGCGAGGTCGTGGCGGAGGGCACCACGTCGGGTGTCCTCATGTCGGGGCCCGGGCACCGCCGCGACTCGGTGCTCCCGGGGCAGGCCGGCACGTCCCTGATCATGGGCCGGCAGTGGGGGTACGGCTCCCCGTTCGTCCACCTCGACCGGCTTCCGACGGGGGCGGTGATCGAGGTGACGACCGGTCAGGGCAAGGCGGTCTACCGGGTGACGGGGGTACGGCGGCCGGGCGACCCGCTGCCACCGGCGATCGGTGCGGGCGGCGGCCGTCTGACCCTCATCACGGCGACCGGCGAGGCGTACACCCCGTCCGGACTCCTGCGGGTGGACGCCGAGTTGACGAGCCCGGTGCAGCCGGCGCCGCCCCGCTCCGGACGCATCGACGAGGCGGAGGAGGCTCTCGCGGGGGAGAGCGGCGCCTGGCTCTCGGTCTTCCTCCGGTGCCAGCTGCTGCTGGCCGCCGCGCTCCTCACGGTCTGGGCGCACCGGGTGTGGGGCCGATGGCAGACGTGGATCTGCGCGGTGCCCGTACTCGCGGCCGCCGGTCTCGCGGTCGCGTCGTCGGCCACCCGGCTCCTCCCGAACCTGCTCTGATCCCCGAACTCACCCGGCCACCGAAGGAGTTGCGAACACACCATGAGTGACACCGCCGACCTGCACGACACACTCACCCTGCCGCCGGTACGGGGAACCGCCACCGGCGGCCCGGCCACCCTGGAGGCCGCGGCGATCTCCGCCTGGTTCGGCGACCACAAGGTCCTCGACCGGGTCTCGCTGACGATGCCCGCGCGCGAGGTGACCGCCCTCATCGGCCCGTCGGGCTGCGGCAAGTCGACGTTCCTGCGGATCCTCAACCGGATGCACGAGCTGGTCGGTTCGGCGTCCCTGGCGGGCCGGGTCCTCCTCGACGGCGACGACATCTACGACCGGGGGCGGCGCATCACCCGGGCCCGCCGCGAGATCGGCATGGTCTTCCAGAAGCCGAACCCGTTCCCCGCGATGTCCCTGTACGACAACGTCCTCGCCGGTCTGAAGCTGAACGGCATCAAGGCCCCCCGGGACGGCAAGGACGACCTGGTCGAGGAGTGCCTGACGAAGGCGGGCCTGTGGCGCGAGGTCAAGGACCGGCTCCGCCAGCCCGGCGGCGCGCTCTCCGGCGGCCAGCAGCAACGCCTCTGCATCGCCCGCTCGTTGGCGGTGCGGCCGCGTGTCCTGCTGATGGACGAGCCGTGCTCGGCGCTCGACCCCACCTCGACGCGGCGGATCGAGGAGACCATCCACGACCTGAAGCACGAGGTGACGATCGTCATCGTCACCCACAACATGCAACAGGCGGCCCGCGTCTCCGACTCGTGCGCCTTCTTCCTCGCGGAGCAGGGCACCCCGGGCGCGATCGTCGAACACGGCCCGACCGACGCCATGTTCGACCACCCCCGCGACCCACGGACGTCGGACTACGTGAACGGCCGCTTCGGCTGACGCGGCACGCGGCATGCAGCACGCAGCAACACAGCACGCACCCTGGATCGGTGTCCTGGCGGTGCTCAGTGTGTCTGCTCGGATGCTTTGAGTGACGAGGCGCGGCGGCCGGGGCGTTACGTTGGGAAGGGTGGCCGGCGAACGGCATCGACGCCCGAGGAGGGACATGCCCCTGCACACCCCGACGATCGACACGATCGGCGCGACGGAAGGCCGCTTCGCCTCGACCTATCGCGAGGCCGGGCTCGGACCCGTGGGCCTCGGCGAGGTCAGCTTCCTGCGCGACTGGTCCGTCACCTGCGACGACGTCGGCGCCAACTACTACATCCATCTCCCCCTCGCGGGCCGCTTCGACTCGCGGCACCGCGGAGTCGACCTGACCCACACCCGCGAGGCCACCGCCGTCCTCCGCCCCGGCGGCGGATCGTTCGCCGGCCGGTGGGCCGCCGGGTATCACGCGCTGTGCGTACGGCTCGACCTGTCCTCCGTGGACGCGGCGCTGACCCGGCTCCTGGGCGACCACACCCCGGCACGCATCACCTTCGGGCACACCATGAACACCGCCGCCGGACCCGGCCGCGACTGGGCCGAGCTGCTGCTGTCCGTCAACCGGCAGTCGGCGGCCCCGGACAGCCTGCTCCGCCGGCCGCTCGTCGCGGCCCCGCTCGCCGAGAGCCTGGTCAACGGCTTCCTGCTGGCCACGAGCCACACGTACTCCGACGAGCTGACGATCCCGGCCGGCGCCGCCCGGCCCGCCGCGGTGCGCGCGGCGGTGGACCTCATCGAGGCCGACCCGCTGGCGCCCCTGACCGTGTCCCTGCTGGCGTCGGCGTGCGACGTCAGCGTCCGTACGCTCCAGAACGGTTTCCGCCGCCACCTGGGAATGCCGCCCATGGCCTATGTCCGTGAGGTCCGGCTGCGGCGGGCGCACGAAGAACTGCGGGCCGCGGATCCCGCCACGGAATCCGTCGCCGCCGTCGCGCGCCGCTGGGGCTTCGGCCACCTGGGCCGGTTCGCCGCCGCGCACGAGGCCAAGTACGGTCTGACGCCCCTGAGGACGCTCCGCGGATAATCCATTTCGCTTCCCGGACAATTCACCGGGAATTGAGTGACGTCCTGTTAGTGTCACATTCGGAAGGAATCGCGGACGCTCTTAGGGAAACGAATATGAACCACGAGCCCTATGCGGATGTGCGAGATATGTATCTGGCGCATTCCATGTTCCGTCGTGAGATCGGCCTCGCGCCGGATGTCGTGAGCGGCGTGGCGGCCGGCGACGCCGAGCGCGCGCGGATCGTCACCGAGCACCTCGACCTCGTCGACACCGTCCTGCGCCATCACCACCACGGCGAGGACGAGCACCTGTGGCCCCGGCTGATCACCCGGGGCGGCCCGGAGGCCGCCGCTGTCGTGCGGGTCATGGAGGACCAGCACGAGGCGATCGACAAGGCCACCGTCGAGGTACGGGACCGGGCGGCCGCCTGGCGGGCCGACGCCGACCCGCAGGAGGGCGAGGCGCTCGCCGGCGCGCTGCGGCGGCTGCTGGACCTGCTCGTCGAACACCTCGCGGTCGAGGAGGAGCAGGCCCTTCCGCTGATCGAGCGGCACATCACGGCGGCCGAGTGGGAGCGGATGGTCGCCGAGGGCGGCGCGGGCATCGCACCGGAACAGATGGCCCTGATCTTCGGGATGATGACCTACGAGGGCGACCCCGACACCATCAGGGACATCATCGCGACGATGCCGCCGGAGGTCCGCCCCGTCATCGCGGATCTCGCCGCGCAGGCCTACGCGCGGCACGCGCTCCAGGTGTACGGCACCTCCACCCCGCCGCGCACGGAGATGCCGCGATGACCGACTACCGTCACGACCTGATGTTCGGGGCCCTGCTGGAACCGCCCGCCGGCCGGCCCCAGGACGTCCTCGTCCTGGCCGAGCTGATGGAGGCGGTCGGGCTCGACGTGGTGACCCTGTCCGACCACCCGTACTGGCCGGAACGGCTCGACACGATGGCCCTGCTCGCCGCGATCGTGGCGAGGACGGAGCGCATCACGGTGATGCCCAACATGGCGAACCTCCCCCTGCGCCCGCCCACGGTCCTGGCCCGTACCGCCGCGACCCTCGACATCCTCAGCGACGGCCGCTTCGAGCTGGGCCTCGCCACGGGCGCCCAGCAGATGTGGGACCTCATCGTCGCCGAGGACGGTCCGAAGCGGGACGCCGGCCAGTCCGTCGAGGCGCTGGAGGAGGCGGTACGGATCATCCGCGCCCTGTGGGCGTCGGACGACGCGGTGTCCTTCGACGGCACGCACTACCGGCTGGCGGGCGTCAAGCCAGGTCCGCGCCCCGTGCACGACCTGGGCATCTGGCTCGGCGCGTACCAGCCCCGGATGCTCCGCCTGGTGGGCGGGATCGCGGACGGATGGGTGCCCAGCTCGCCGTTCCTGCCGCCGGAACACCTGCCGGCGGCCAACCAGGTCATCGACGACGCCGCGCTGGCGGCCGGCCGCTCGCCGCGCGCGGTCCGCCGCGGCTACAACATCGAAGGTCAGTTCGCGTCGGACGCCGGCTCCGGCTCGGGCTCCGACTTCCTGAACGGGCCGCCCGGTCTGTGGGCCGAGCAGTTGGCCGACCTCGCCCTCACCCACGGAATCAGCGCGTTCTTCCTCTACCGCGCGGAGTCCCCGGACTTCATCCGCCGCTTCGCCGAGGAGGTCGCACCGGCCGTGCGCGAGAAGGTCGCGCGGGAACGAGGGAACTCCGCGGACTGATCGCCGCGGTCGGGAGGCGATGGGCCGTTCGGGGCGGGGCGGGGCGGGGCGGGGCGGGGATATCGAAATCCGTGAAGGCACGTTCGGTCGATGAGTCGGTGAAGAGGAATTCCGTCGGGTCGGCCGTCTCATGTTGGTTGCCTCCGTCCCACGGATTTACGATTGCTTTATGAGGTACGAGGAGAAAGGAAGCCTTGCTCAGGTGGTGCGCGGCGGGACCGTGCAGTTCGACGTCGCGCTGGCGCCCGCCGGCCTCCGCCTGGTCCAGGACCTCGTGAACACCTCCCTCCACGTGTGGCAGGGGCAGCCCGGCCTGGATCTGCTGGCCGACCTGTCCGAGGCCCGGGCCTGGCTCGACCGGGCGGTCGCGGACTGGTCGGCGGAGTCCGGCCTGCGGGCCCCCGTGATCGACCTCCGCGAGAGCGACCTCGACGGACTGCGCGCGCTGCGCGAATCCCTGCGCCACGGCCTGCGGGCGACGGCGGAGAACCCGGGGGCGCTGCCGCCCGGCGAGCGGGGCTTCCGCCGGATCGGTTCCGAGGTGCGCCTGGACATCACGGCGGACGGCGAGGTGGACTACACCCCGGCGCAGGGCGGGGCGGAGGGCGTGAGCGCGCTGGTGGCGATGGAGATGCTGCTCGCCCGGTCGGCGGGCACCTGGAGCCGTCTCAAGACGTGCGCGCGACCCCCGTGCGGCGCGTGCTTCTACGACACCTCGCCCGACCGCTCGCACGTCTGGCACGACATGAAGATCTGCGGGTGAGGGGGCGGCCGCCGGGCTGATCGGTTCCGCGTCGACCGTCACAGCGATCGGCCTTCCACCGGCCCGGGTCAGTACAGGGTCGGTACGGCGCCGCCTTCCGTGATCCGGATCAGCACGCCGGGCAGGCCCTTGCCCCACCGCGCGGCGACCCGGGTGATCTCGGCCGCGAGGGGCGCGGCCGGGGGCGTGGGGCCGAGGCCGGTCGCGTACGTCGCCGAGGTGGGGCCCGTGTCGAAGGGGCGGGGCCAGGCGTGGACGTCGGGCAGGCCGATGTCGTCGAGGGCGGTGAGCAGCGCGCGCGTACGGCCCCGGAAGCGACCCTGGACCTCCTCGAACTCCGCCGCCTCCGCGGCCCGTACGGTCACGGTCAGCCAGGCGGCGTGGCGGCGGTGCAGCGGCGGGGGAGTCCGGAGCCGGGGCAGCGGGTCGGCGCCGGTCCTCGCCGCCGTCTCCACGATGTCCCAGGCCCGGTAGAGCTCCTGGGCCAGCAGGTCGCGGAAGCCGGGTCCGACCTGGGCGGTGCACAGGCGGACCGGGTCGGTGGGGGTCAGGACGCGGACGGCTGCGGCGGGCAGCGGGTCCAGGGCCGGTGGGGTCGGGAGCGGGGTGCGGGCCGGGTCCTCGTACGGTTCGGTCGGGGGCGTGAGCGCGACCGGGTCGCGCCAGTCCCAGGCCGCCCAGGTCGCGAAGAAGTGCCCGAGCAGGGCGTCCTCCGGGAGGTCGCCGGCCTCCTGGGTGGTACGCGCCGCCATCACGGACCAGGCCAGCCCGGGCAGTCCGCCGAACGGCGCCGAGTCGAGTCCGCGTGCCTTCGCCCAGTCCTTGACCTGCCCGGCCAGGAGGGCGAAACGGGCGCCGTGGTCGCCCACGGCGGCGCGTACGGCCTCCGCGTCGCTCACCGCGCTCAGCGCGATCGCCGCCGCCTCGCCCAACTCCGCCCGCCCGCCCACCGCTTCGGCGGGGGCGAGCGACCCGGTGGCGACCACGCCCAGGTCGACGTCGAGGCCGTCGACGCTCAGCCGCAGGCCCGGCACCCGGGCGCCGGTCACCTGCCGCAGACGCGTGGCGCGCGGCAGCGCGGCCGCCACCCGCGCCCGGACGTCCGCGATGTCGACCGTTCCCGGCAGGGCCGCGACCAGGTCGAGGTCGGCCCCGGCGTGCGCACCGCCCATGCGCCGCGATCCGACGACGTGCACGACGCCGTCGGGCAGCGCGTCGGCGATACGCCGGGCGACCCGGGCGGCATCCGGGCCGGTCGTCGCGGCGGTGGGGGCGGATCCCGGCACGAGTGGCGTGGCGGAGGCGGATCCCGGCACGGGCGGTGCGGCGGATGCCGGGTCCGGCAGCCGGCGCACCTCGCCGGTCCTCAGCGCGATCACCGCCCGGGGACGCATCGGCTCGTCGCCCCGGCGCGAGAGCACCACCAGCTCGCCCACCCGCGCGGACAGCCCGTCGCCGAGGCGGGCGGCGCATTGGGCGGCGACACGCTGCGGGTCCCGCGTACGGCCCAGGGTCAGGTGCGGGGTGAAGCCCTCCGCCCGGCCCCGGCAGCGGGGGAACCGTCGCTCCAGGGCGGCGCGCAGGTCCGCCCACGGCCCGGATCCGCCGGCGGCCGGGTCGAGCCACACCGTGGCGTCCTCCCGGTGCCCGAAGGTGTGCACCCCGTGCAGCCGGGCGGTGAACGGCCGTACCTCCGCGATTGCTTCGGCCAGCAGCGGTAGGGCCTGCTCGAACGCGTACTCCGGGACGAAGCCGAAGAGCAGGTTCACGTGCGGCGGCCAGCGGTCGATCTGTGGGTCGTGCTCCCGCCTGATGTCCTGGATCGGGGGCCACAGTTCGTCGGGCGGCAGCCAGGCCACCGCCGTACGCGCGGTGGGCGCGAGGTCGGAGAGCACGGGCGTCGGTGTGCGTGGGACCGGCGGCCCGGCGCCCGCGTCGGTTCCGGCCGGGGTCAGGCTCACCTCCACCTGCACGCCGTAGTGGTCGGAGATGAACAGGCCGTCAGGACCAGGGGTGTTGCCCCGCAGGGCCGCGCCCGTCGCCCGAAGTCCCCCCGCCCGCACCAGAACCCGGTCCAGTCGCGACGCCCGGCCGGACAACGACGAGATCCGGGCCAGCGGGTTGGCGCCGGGGTCGAAGGTCGGGGTGCCGTCCTCGGGGCCGTACACCTCCGTCCAGGCGTCGCGCAGCCCGAGCGCGGCGGCCGGTCCCGCCGGTCCTTCGCGGCCGTCGTTGAAGTCGCCGAGGAGGATCAGCGGGGCGTCCAGGCCGGCGAGTCCCCTGCCGAGCGCGGTCAGTTCGGCCTCCCGACGTACCGGGCCGTTGTCCGAGTGGTCGCTGCTCAGGTGGGTGCCCGCGACCACGAGCGGGCCGCCCGCCGTCTCCACGACGAGGGCGGTGACGGCTTTGTGCGGGCCGAGGTCGTGCCACCCGGCCTCGCGTACGGGAAGCCGGCTGAGCAGCAACAGGCCGTTGCCGTCGACGTCCTTGCCGCGCGGATCGGTGCCGAGGGTGTAGCCGGCGCGGACCCAGGGCGCCCGCAGCAGCATGGCGAGCAGCGCGGCCTCGACCTCCTGCAACGCGATCACGTCCGCGTCGGCCTCCTCCAGCGCGGCGAGCAGCAGGGGCCTGCGCCTGGCGGTGTCGACGCGGTCGCTGTCGTACCGGTCCCACAGGGTGTTCCACGTCAGTACGCGCACCTCGGCGGCCGTCCGTACGGCGGGCGGCCCGGGCGGGCTGTCCGCGACGCGCCATCCGGCCGCCTCGTCCCATCCGTACGGCGTACCGGCCGTGAAGAACGGCGCGCGCAGGATGCGCGGGTCCCGGGCCCGGCCGGCGTCCGAGGCGTCGATACGGTCCACGCCGGTGGCGCGGTCCCAGACCAGCTCGCCGTCCGCCTCGACGAACAGCACCCGGTGCCAGGGGATGTCACCGCCGGGGACGAAGGCGGGCAGCGGGACACGTTTGGGCGCGGCGCCGCGCTGGAGGATCCCCAGGACGAACCGCGCCGGGTCGAAGCGCGGGTCCCAGCGGACCCGGTGGTAGATCTCGTCGCTGGTACGCATCAGGTCCCCTCGCCGGCCGGGGTGCGGTCCCCGGCCCTGGTGCCGTCCTCCGCCAGGCCGGCGTCCTCCGCCAGGCCACCGTCCGTGTCCGCGACGGTCCCGTCCTGCCCGACGTACCGGACGCGGTGCGCCTCGCCGGGGTACGGCGGGTCGTACCGGCGCAGCTGCCCGGCGAGCACTTCCGGCGGTACGGGGTGGGCACGCGACGCGTTGCGCCGGGTCAGCTCCTCCTCCCCGACCAGGACGACCACCTGCGTCACCAGGGCGTCCCGGCGGCGCGCCACCCCGTCGACCAGCGAACGCTGCTGCCGGGTCAGGGAGGTGGCGTCCCACACCACGGTCGTACGGCCGGAGGCGAGCGCGGTGTCGAGCCGGTGCAGGCCCTCGCGCAGCACGTCCGCGTTGGCCCGCTGGTCGGCGCGGGGGCCGCGCGCCTGCCGGAGGTCGTCGAGGGAGATGTGCGCGTCGACCGCCGGGAGCCGCGCGGCGAACGTGCTCTTGCCGCTTCCCGACGGGCCGACCAGATGGATCAGCCGGGGGAAGTCCCCGTTCCGCCACCGCCAGGTCGCCGCCGCGGCCTCCTCGGGGGTGGTCAGGCGCCCGGCGGCGTACGCCTCCCGGGCCTCCGCCCAGCACCGGTCGGCCGCGTCGCGGTCGCCGAGCCCGGCGAGGGCGTCGCGCAGGCCCGAACGCAGCGGCCCCAGCGGCGTTTCGCCGAGCAGGCCGGCCTCCTCCGCGTGCAGCGCGGACCACTCGACCTGGTCGCGCGCCTCGACGCCCTGGCCGGCCGCGACCGCCCCGGCGACCGCGTGCAGGACGCCCAGATCGGCGGCGAGCGCCAAGTGCGCCAGCCCCGCGCGGCGTTCGCCGTCGGGGTAGGGGTGGTGCAGCCGGGTGTGCAGGCCGACCAGGTCCGCGACCCGCCGGGCCAGGGGCATGCCGAGGGGGCCGGTCAACCGGGCCGCCAGCTGCGCCCGGCGCTCGCCGTGCAGCAGGCCCGCGAGCACGCCCGCCAGCCGGACGTCACCGCGCCGCCCGAGCACGTCGAGCCGGGCGGACACGTCGGCGACGACGCTCGCGCGGGAGGGGCCCGGCGGGGTGACCGCGGGCGGGGGAGAGGAGGCGGTCGCGGCCGGACCACCCGTCCGCGTCCCCGTCCCCGTCGCGGCCGACCGTGCCACCTCCGCTGCGTCCGGCACCCCCACCGCAGCCGCGAGCGCCGTCGCGTCGGGGTCCGCGCCCGACCGTACGGCCCACAGGGCGGCCGCCGGGGCCAAGCCGTTCGCGACCACCTCGGCGTGCATCCAGTGGGTGTCCGTTTGTACGTGCCCCGGGCGCACCCACTTGGCCGTCCGGCGCCCGAACTCCTCGCGCGCGAAGCCCTCGACGGTCCGTACGACGTACCCCTCCTGCCGGTCGGCGTCCAGCCGCGTCGCGCGCAGCGCCCGTACCGCTCGCTCGTCCAGGACGCCCCGCCACAGCACCGGCGGCACGGGCAGGCCCAGCCCGCCCAGGAACCGGACCGTCCGGTCCCAGTCCAGGCACCGTTCGCCGGCCCAGACGGAGAACCCGTAGAACCAGCTGTCCAGTTCGGTGTACGCGATCGAGTGCCGCGCGTACACGTTCTCCCCGCACACCCGCCACCCGGCCGGGATGCCCGCGCCGATCCGTCCCTGCAACCCCTTGACCCACGCGCGCGACGGGTGGTGTGCCGAATCCAGCGAACGGGCGTGCATCCCGTCCGCGTACAGGGTGGTGTTCTCCCCGTCCAGCTTCTCGGTGACCACGACCTCCCGGCCCCGCAGCCCCGACAGGTCGGCGACCCGCACGTCGTCGGGGGTCGCCCCCGGTGACCAGGGAAGGTGCGGGGTACGGGGGTAGTGGACGCGCTCGGTCACGGCCATGGTGGGGCCGACTGTAACCCACCCCACCGACGGGGGGCCCGTGAGTTTTCCGCGTACTGAACGCGCCCCCCCCGGAGCCGTACCCGCGCCTGTCAGAGGTGATCGTTGGGCTCGCGCCCCTGACGACATACCGGTCGTCGACAGTGGCGAGGCGCGTCCGGGAGATCGCGGAAGCGGTACGGCACCCCTGAGGGACGTCAGTCGCACCGACGGCACAACTGCCCGCCCCGCAGGGCGGACCGTGACCTGGCCACCACCGGCGCGGCCGCCCACCGGCCGCGGTGGGCGCGGCGCGGCGGAGGGCCGTACGGCGACTGCCAGGCGGGCCGCCCGGCACGAGCGGGGACGCGCGCGTCACGGCACTTCACGAAGAGGGCGGGACGAGGTTCGACGGTGAGGCCGGCGCACACGGCGGCCACCCAGTTCTTGGACATGGAGATACACCAGTTTCAGCGAGAGGACCGCAGCGGAAAGGAGCGCGGCGCTTACGTGGCGGCCGCGCGGTGGATCAGCGCTCGGGGGTCTCACTTGGTGTACAACGGCGTCTCCTTGACGAGGCGACTGCGGGCGCGAGCACGTTAACGGGGCCCGGCGGCGCCGCTCCACCGGTTTTCCGGCCGGCGGCCTCCCCGCCGGCGAGGCGCCGGGGGCGTGAGGCATACGGGTCGGTGAATCGGGGGACTCTCTCAAGGTTGCCGTCACCCGGATCCGCCGACCAGGAAGGGTTCTTCCCGTGGCTCACGTGCTTCGCAAGCTCCTCCTCCCCACCCTCTTACCCGGCCTCCTCCTCGCGCTGACGTCCTTCGCGCTCCCCTCGGCCGCGGTCGCGGCCCCCGCGCCCGGCACCGCGGGCCCGCTGGTCGGGACCATGTGCCTGGCCAGTGACTACCCGAGGACCCGCATCGTCAATGTGGAGTCCTGCAACTCCTCCCGCGCCGGCCAGCACTGGACCGTCAGCGGTGAGTCGATCTTCCAGACCTTGAGCCCCGGTATGTGCCTGACCAGCGATTACCCGAGGACGCGCATCGTCAACGTCGAGCCCTGCAACCCCTCGGGCCCGCGCCAGCACTGGACCGTCAGCGGTGAGTCGATCTTCCAGACCCTGAACCCGGGCATGTGCCTGACCAGTGATTACCCGAGGACGCGCATCGTCAACGTCGAGCCCTGCAACCCCTCAGGGCCGCGCCAGCACTGGACCATCAGCGGTGAGCAGATCAGCATGACCTTGGTGTGACCCGCCCCGGAACGTGGTGCGGTACGCGCTCGGCGCGGTCCCCGTCGCCCGTGCGAAGTGGTGGCGCAGCGTGGTCGGGGAGCCGAAGCCGGTCCGGGCCGCGATGTGTTCGACGGGGAGGTCGGTGGCTTCGAGGAGCTGCCTGGCCTCGTCGATCCGCAGCCGCAGCAGCCACTGGAGCGGAGTGGTCCCCACCTGGGCGCGGAAGCGGCGGTTCAGGGTACGGACGCTCATCGCGGCGTGCCGGGCGATCTCGTCCAGCGTGAGCGGCCGCGCCAGCTCCGCCCGCATCCAGTCGAGCGTCGGCCCCAGGGTCCCGCCGGGCGCGTCCGCGCGGGGGTGGTCGATGAACTGGGCCTGCCCACCGTCCCGTTGGAGCGGCATGACGGTGTGGCGGGCGGTCGCCGCCGCGACCGTGGCGCCCTGCTCCTGGCCGACCAGGTGGAGGAACAGGTCCAGGCCGGCGGCGACCCCGGCCGAGGTGACCAGGGAGCCGTTGTCGACGAACAGCACCTTGCTGTCGACGTGGAGGTCCGGGTGGCGGCGGGCCAGTTCGTCCGCGCACCGCCAGTGGGTGGTGACCCTGAGGTCCGCCAGCAGACCCGTGGCGGCCAGGGTGAACGCCCCGACGCACACGGACGCGAGGCGGGCCCCGCGTCCGTGTGCGTCGCGCAGGGCCGCCAGGAGCGCGGGGGCGGGCGGGTCGAGGTAGCGGTCGTGCCCTGGGACGACGATCAGGTCCGCCTCGCCGAGGGCGTCCAGGTCCCAGGCCGTGGTCAGCGCGAAGCCGCCGACCGCGGGTGCGGTGGTCGCCGTACGGCCGGGGGCGCAGACACGTACGTCATACAGGACGTCGTCCACCACCTGGTTCGCGGTCCCGAACACCTGGCCCGGTACGGACAGCTCGAAGGGGATCACTCCGTCGAGCGCGAGGACCGCCACCACCGTCATGGCCGGATCCTAGCGTGCGCCGGGTTCCGGACACCCAGCAGTGCCTACAGCGCCACCGTCAGCTGCGTCCTCAGGTGCGCCCGCAGCACCCCCGCCATGTCCGTCGCGCACCCGCTGAGCAGCCACTGCACCTGGAGCCCGTCCATCAGCGCGATCAACTGCTGCGCCGCCGTGTCCGGCGCGATGCCCGGCCGCAGGACGCCCTCGTCGGACGCGTGCGCGTAGGCCCGCGCCGTCGACGCGACCGAGCGGCGGTAGCGCTCCACGAAGTACGTGTGCGCGGGGTGTTCGGGTGAGGTCGCCTCGGCCGCGACCACCGAGAAGAGCTCCACGATCCCGCGCCGGGTGGCGTTCAGCTCCGCCAGGTCCGCGAGCCGCCGCAGCCGGTCGACCCCCTCGGCGCCGCCCAGCGCCAGCCACCGGCCGTCGACCTCGTCGCGGTGCTCCAGGACGGCGAGCAGGAGCGACTCCTTGGTCGGGAAGTGGTGCAGCAGGCCGGGGTGCGAGATGCCGCAGCGCGACGCGATCTCCCGCAGCGAGGCCCCGCGGTAACCGACCTCGCCGAACAGGGCCATGGCGTGATCGATGATCTCCCGGCGCTTCGCGCGGCCCTTCGCGTAGCCACGGCGCGGTTCCGCGGTCACTCGCCACTCTCCTCGGTCTCGTCGGACAGCTCTGAGGTCTCCTCGGACGCCCCGTCGGACAGCCCGTCGAACGACCCGTCGGACACCTCGTCGAACGGCCTGTCGGGCAGCCCCGAGCAGGTTCGCACACCCACATACTTACCACTAGGTCGGTATTGGGCTACCGTGAGTCGGAGTGGCCGGAGCGAGTGGCCGGCCAGGTGACCGGCGAAGGGCGACGACCACCGACGTCGCGGGGCTCCCCCACCGTGTCCTTCCGCCGGGTGTTCGCCCGACACACACATTCGACGTTGTGAAAGGAACTGCTGTGGGCTCCTTGCCGCCCTACCTCGACCCCGGACTGCCCGTCGCGGAGCGCGTCGACGACCTCATCGGTCGGATGACCCTGCCCGAGAAGGTCGGTCAGATGCTCCAGTTGAACGCGAAGGACGGGGTACGGCACCTCATCGAGGACATGTACGCCGGGTCGATCCTGCACGCCTCGCCCGAGCGCGTCCTCGAAGCGGCCGAGCTGACCGAGCGGTCGCGCCTGCGCATCCCGCTGCTCGTCGCGGAGGACTGCATCCACGGGCACTCCTTCTGGGAGGGTGCCACGATCTACCCCACCCAGCTCGGCATGGCCGCGACCTGGGACCCCGACCTCGTGGAGCGCGTCGCCAGGGCGACGGCCGTCGAGGTCGCGGCGACCGGCGTCCACTGGACCTTCTCCCCGGTGCTGTGCATCACGCGCGACCTGCGCTGGGGCCGCGTCAGCGAGACGTTCGGCGAGGACCCCTTCCTCATCGGCGAGCTGGCCTCCGCGATGGTCCGCGGCTACCAGGGCGACGGACTGGCCGACACGACCGCGATCCTGGCCTGCGCCAAGCACTTCGCCGGCTACTCCGAGACGCAGGGCGGCCGGGACGCCAGCGAGGCCGACATCTCGCGGCGCAAGCTGCGCTCCTGGTTCCTGCCCCCCTTCGAGCGGGTCGCGCGCGAGGGCTGCCGTACGTTCATGCTCGGCTACCAGTCCATGGACGGTGTGCCGATCACCGTCAACGACTGGCTGCTCAACGACGTGCTGCGGGGCGAGTGGGGCTACACCGGCACGCTGGTGACCGACTGGGACAACGTCGGCCGCATGGTGTGGGAGCAGCGGGTGTACGCCGACCACGCGCAGGCCGCCGCCGCGGCGGTGCACGCGGGCAACGACGTCGTGATGACCACGCCCCAGTTCTTCCAGGGCGCCCAGGACGCGGTCGCGGCCGGCACGCTCCAGGAGGCGGAGATCGAGGCGGCGGTACGGCGTGTCCTGACGCTCAAGTTCGAGCTGGGGCTCTTCGAGAACCCGCGCCGCCCCGACGAGGCCCGGCAGGCCGAGATCATCGGCAGCGCCGGCCACGCCGAACTGAACCTGGAGGTCGCCCGGCGTTCGCTGGTCCTCCTCACCAACGACGGCACCCTCCCGCTCGCCGGGGGACTGGTGGCCGGCGACGGGGGCCGCGCCGTCGCCGACCCCGGCGCCGCACCCCGTACGGTCGCCGTCGTCGGACCCAACGCCGACGACGCGCAGACCCAACTCGGCGACTGGGCAGGGTCGTCGGGCCAGGCCGACTGGCTCCCGGACGGCCAGCCCCGCCACATGATCCGTACCGTCCTGGACGGCTTCCGCGAGCACGTACCCGCCGACTGGACCGTGTCGTACGCGCGCGGCGCCGACATCGTCACCGTCGGCCCCGACCCCGAGGGCGAGTTCTTCCCCGACGGGCAGCCCCGGCCGCACGTCGTGGTGCCCGTGGAGCCGGACGAGGCCCTGATCGCCGAGGCCGTCGCGGCCGCCGAGGCCGCCGACTACGTCGTCGCGGTGGTGGGCGACCGGATCGAGCTGGTCGGCGAGGGTCGCTCCACCGCGACCCTCGAACTCATCGGCGGACAGGTCGCGTTGCTCGACGCGCTCGCCGCCACCGGCAAGCCACTCGTCGTCGTGGTCATCAGCTCGAAGCCGCTCGTCCTGCCGCCCTCCGCGCGGGGAGCGGCGGCGATCCTGCACGCCTTCAACCCGGGCATGCTCGGCGGCCGGGCCGTGGCCGAGGTGCTCCTCGGCCTCGTCGAGCCCTCGGGCCGCCTGCCCGTCTCCTTCGCCCGGCACGCCGGCCAGCAGCCGACGTACTACAACCAGGTGCGCGGCCAGCACGGCAGCCGGTACGCCGACCTCACACAGAGCCCGGCGTTCGTGTTCGGCGAGGGCCTCGGCTACACGACCGTCGCATACTCGGACCTCAAGGTGCTCACGACCACGCTCGGCGCGGCCGATTCGGTGCGCGCCCGCGTCGTGGTCACCAACACGGGCACCCGCCCGGCGCTGGAGACGGTGCAGGTGTACGTCAGCGACACCGTCACGTCGGTGACCTGGGCGGAGAAGGAACTGAAGGCGTACCAGCAGGTGTCCCTCGCGCCCGGCGAGTCGCGCGAGGTCTTCGTCGAACTGCCCGTCGCGGAATGCACCCTGGTGGACGCCCGGGGCAACCGCGTGGTCGAACCGGGAGCCTTCGAGCTCCTCGTCGGCCCCTCCTCCCGCGAGGAGGCGCTGCTCAGGGCCGGCTTCACCGTGGAAGGCTGAGCCCCCCTCCCGGCGGCCCCCTCCCGGCGGCCCCCCTCCCCACATCGGGAGGGGGGCCGCCGGAGTTCTGCCCAGGACCGGCAGCGGGACGCGCCGGTATTGGCCGGTTTCGTCCGGCGCGTTCGGCTCCGTTGACCGCCCGATCTTGTGCGTGTCAGCTTGGGTGCCGCCCCGGGGACAGGCCCCGGGCGACACGTATCGAGGGAGAACGATGAAGGCGGAGAGATCCCGTTCCGTTTCCGCGATCGCACTCGTCGCCGTCCTGGCGACCCTGACCGTCGGTACGGCGGCCACGGCCCAGGCCCAGTCGTCGGCGCCCGGTCCGGCGGCGACGGCCGTCGCCTTCGGCGCCGAGAGCGAACCGACCCCCGAGGAGCAGGCGCGCCTGCGGGAGGTGGCCGGGGCCATCTGGACGCCGGAGCTGGCCGCCGGGTGGAACATGAACAGTGATGTCGAAGCCGTGCTCTCGACGGTGACCGGCGAGATCCTCGAATGCTCCCGCGCGTTCGCCCTGGTGCCGCGCCCGCCCGCGTTCTTCCCGGGCCCCAGCTACCTGCGGCAGTACTGGAAGCAGGTGAAGGACTACTTCCTGGTCGTGCGGGACAACCGTACGTACCGGGCCTGTGTGGTCACCGGCGCGGCCAACTACCGGTCCGCCATCGAGATGGCCTCCGAGGGCATCTGAGCCAAGAGTCACGGTCCGGCCCGGACGCAACACCCGGACACCTGCCCCGGCCCCTGCGCGGCACCCGGCCGCGCGGGGGCCTCGCACGTCTCCCTGGCAAGGACGTACCCCGGATCTGTCACGATGCCCGTGACCGCCAGGCACAATGGTGACTCTCCGGGGTGTCGGTAAGAACTGGATCCGTGTGTCTCTGGATCCCCGTGAACAGTGGGACCGCCATGATGGAACAGCCCGATTTCGGTCGTCGCCTCAAGGAGCTGAGGAAGGCGCGCCGGCTCTCCCAGGCGGCCCTGGCGGGGGAGGAGATCTCCACCGGGTACCTGTCCCGGCTGGAGTCGGGCGCGCGTCACCCCACCGAGCGGGTGGTCACCTACCTGGCCGGGCGGCTCGCCGTGGAGCGGTCGGCGTTCGACGTACCGCCGAGGAGTGGCTCGCTGGCCCAGGCACTGTCCCTGGCGACCTCCTCCGACAGCGACGAGACGGTCGAAGGCCTGATCGCCGCGCTGGACCGGGCGGAGGACGCGGAGCCCCTGCCGCGCTGGCAGGCGCTGTGGATCGTCTCCCGGTACCGGCAGCGGCGCGGCGAGCACGCCGAGGAGCGGGCGGCCCTGGAGGAACTGGTCAGGATCGCCGACGAGTTGGCGCTTCCCGAGTTGCAGTGCCGGGCCCTGTCCCGGCTCGCCCGGTCGCTGCGGGGGACGGGCGAGGTGACCCGCGCCATCGACGTGGCCGCCCACGCCCACCGGTTGGCGACCCGGGGCGAGCTGTCCGTTCCCGACGTGGGGACGGCGTTGCAGACGCTCGTGGCCGCCGAGGCCGAGGCGGGGCGGCTGCCCGACGCCAGGGCGCACGTCGACGAGCTGGTCGCCCTGGTGGAGCACGCCGGCTCGGAGGTCATGCGGACCGAGGCGCTCTGGTCGGCCGCCACCGTGCGCTTCCGGCAGGGCGACCACGAGCGGGCCCGGGAGTTCCTGGAGCGGGCCATGCGCGGGCTGGACAGCCGGGTCGACCTCACGCTCTGGGTACGGCTCCGGCTGGCGACGGCCTCGCTCTGCCTCCAGACCGAACCGCCCCTCACCGGCGACGGCCGCGTGTACCTGAGCGAGGCGGAGGGCGCGCTCGCCCTGGTCGGCACCTCGGTCATGCGGCAGGAGCTGCTGATGCTCCGGGCCTACCTCGCCTTCCACGAGGGCCGGTACGAGGACGCCCGCGCCGCGCACGACGAACTCGACGGCGACGACATGCGCATGACCTACCGTGACCGGATCAGGCTCAGCGTCCTCGACAGCCGGCTGCTCCTCCTGGAGGGGCACGAGGAGCGGGGGCTCGGCCGGCTCAGGGAACTGGGCGAGGAGGCCAGGCAGGCGGCGAACGTAGATCTCGCGGCCGACATCTGGCGCATCCTCGCCGGGGCACTGGAGTCAACGCGCAGGATCTCTTAATGGGTTGACCGAATGTTGCCAAGTTTGGCAACATCGGTCGGGCCCCCTACCGAGGAGATGCGCGTGTCATCGACCAGCCCGGACGACGCCCCCGTCGGCACGGACGAAGTCCCCGTCGACGAGGCCCTGGTCCGCCGTCTGCTCGCGGCCCGGTTTCCCCGGTGGGCGGACCTGCCCCTGTCGCCCATTCCCGTGCCCGGCATGGACAACGCCACGTTCCGGCTGGGCGACGACCTGTCCGTACGGCTGCCGCGCTTCCCCCGCTGGGCGGGCCAGGTGGAGCGCGAGCACACGTGGCTCCCGCGCCTCGCGCCGCACCTCCCGCTGCCCGTCCCGGAACCGGTGGCGATGGGCGAGCCCGCCGAGGGCTACCCCTTCGCCTGGTCGGTCTACCGGTGGCTGGCCGGGGAGAACGCGTCGGGCGCCGACCTCGCCGATCCGGCGGGCGCCGCCACCGAGTTGGCCGCTTTCGTCTCCGCCCTCCAGGCGGTCGACGCCACCGGCGCGCCGGGGCCGCGGTGGAGCAACGCGTTCCGCGGGGTGCCGATGGGTGACGCGCGGGACTCCCTGGCGTCCGAGGCGCGTGTCCTGCCCAAGATCGAGGCCATGAAGGGCCTCGCCGACACCGACGCGCTGACGGCCGTGTGGGAGGCGGCGCTCACGGCGCCCGCCTGGCAGGGGCCGCCGGTGTGGATCCACGGCGATCTCGGGACGGGCAACATCCTGCTGGCCGACGGCAGGCTGAGCGCGGTCATCGACTTCGGCACCCTGGCCGCGGGCGACCCCGCCGTGGACCTGCTGCCCGCCTGGAACTTCCTGCCCGACGAGGTGCGCGGGGTCTACCGCGCGGCGCTCGGCGTGGACGACGCCACCTGGGCGCGCGGGCGCGGCTGGGCGCTGGCCGGCTCCCTGCCCGTCCCCGACGACCCGTACTACCAGGACCCGGTACGGGCGGCCGCGGCGCTGCGCGTCCTGGACCAACTGGTCGCGGACCTCGGGTAGGCGCGGGACGGGGTGGGGGTGATCCGGATGGTTGCCTCCGATGTGACCTTTACTTGCCTGATCCGGCAATGCCGCCGTCCCGGCGGCCGGACCGACGGAGAGCCGGCATGACCGCCGAACCCGACCCGACCCCGGGCATCCCGCCCGCGACCCCCGGGGCGCCGCCGCCGGGTGGTCCCTCCGCCACCGGGAGGGGCGCACGCCTGTCGTTCCTCCGTGAGGGCGCGGTCGTCCGGCTGGTCGGGGTCACCGGAGCCGCCGGGGTGGCGGGCGCGATGGTCTCGACCTCGGCCAGTCTCTTCCTCGCCGACGAGGTCGGCGCGACCCCGCTGATGATCGGCCTGTTCTTCGCCGGGCGGGCCGTCGGCGAGATAGCCGTCGACCTCGTGGTCGGTGTGCTCTCCGACCGGGTACGGGACCGCCGGCGCCTGCTCGCCCTCTGCGCGCTCCTGTCCGCCGCCGGAGGGTTCTCGTACTCGGGTCTGCGCGACTACTACCTCCTGCTGGTCGCCGGGGTGTGCTGCTTCGGCGTCGGCAGTACGAGCTTCGCCCAACTCTTCGCGTACAGCAGGCAACTGGCCGACACCCGCGGTCAGGGCGCGGCCTTCTTCACCGGCTTCCTCCGCTCGGTCACCTCGCTGTCCTGGGTGGTCGGGCCCCCGCTCGCCTTCACCCTGATCGCCCGGCAGGGCTTCACCGCGATGTACCTGACCGCCGCCGCGCTGTCGCTCGCCGCCTCGGCGCTGAGCCGGTGGGGCCTGCCGCCCGCCTCCCGGCCGGAGCCGGCCGACGGCACGGCCCGCGGCGAAGCCGCCGCGTCCGCCCCCGCCCCGGCCGCTTCCACCGTGCCCAGCCGCAACCCGTTCGCCGGGCTCGACCGGGGAACGGCCGCGCTGCTCGCCGCCGTTGTGCTGCTGCTGACGGCCAACATGATGTACCAGATCAACCTGGCGCTCTTCGTCACCCGGGACCTCGCCCTGGGGCAGGGCTTCGTCGGCGTGCTCCTCGGGCTCGCCGCCGCGCTGGAGATCCCCGCCCTGGTGTGGGTGGGGGCCAGGTCGGAGCGGCTCGGCAAGCGCCGCCTGGTCGTCGCGGCCTCGGCGCTGGCCACCGTCTTCTTCTGCCTGCTGCCCCTCGCGTCCGGCCGGGCCGCCCTGCTCCTGCTCCAGATCCCCAACGCGCTCTGGACGGCGGTGGTCCTGAGCGTCCCGGTGGTCATCCTCCAGGACCGCCTGCCCTCCCGCCTGGGCGTGGCCTCGTCCCTCTACTCCAGCGCGTTCAAGACCGGCACCCTGCTCGGCGGCCTCGTCACCGGAACGGTCGCCACGTGGACCGGCTACACCCAGGTCTTCTGGGTGTGCGCCGCGCTGACCGGACTGGCCTCGGTGCTCCTCGCCGCCCGCGTGGGCGGGGCCCGGGCGGCCGGCTGACCGTCACGTGGTGTCGGGCGCCGGGTCGTCGCGGGCGGGCTCCGGGGGAGCGGGATGGGTGATGGTGCCGATCAGCCGCGGTGAGCTGCCCCCGACCAGCTCCCACGCCCTGCTGATCCCCATGACGAACATGATGATCACGAGAATGGAGTGGGTCTTCACGTGCGTCGCGTCGGACGCGGTCCCGTTGATCTGGAGCGCGCTCACCAACTGGACGGCGTAGAGGCCGAGGAACGCGCCGATCAGCAGCGCCCAGCGGAAGAGGGGGCGGACCGGCTCCCGGAGGACCCCCGCCCGCAGCCCGATCACCCCGAGCGCGGCGGTCGAGAGGAGGCCCGCGATCGCCATGATCGACGAGCCCGTGCCCAGGTTGTCCCCGGGCATCAGCGCCACCATGGACACGACCAACGCGTCCAGGAAGGCCGACATCGCGGTGGCCGCCTTGAGCCGTTCCTTGTGGTGCTCCGACCTGCCGGTGACCGCCTTCGGGGTCACGGAGATCGCGACGAACAACAGGCCGATCAAGGCCCCGACGGCACTCGCCGAAGCGAGGAAAAAATCATGATAATTCTCGCCCACCATGATCGCGGAGTGTACAGGGGCGAAGGTGTGCAAAAGCCAGTGAAAGCGGGCAAAGGCTGCCGGTGGTGTACTGGACGCATGGAAAGAGCTGCTTCCGGTGCCGCCGCCGTCGCGGGCATCGCCCCCGGCTCGGCGGTGGCGATCGGGGGCGAGGACGCCGAGACCCTGCCGTGGGCGCTGGTCGACGCGGTCCGCGAGGCAGGCCTGACCGACCTGCACGTGGTGTGTTCCGAGGCCGTGCTGCTCAGCGACCCCGTCCGGACGCTACTGGCGGCCGGCGGCGTGGCCCGCCTGACCTGCGCCGGGGACGGCGGGCGGGTGCGGGGCCTCCCCGAGGCGATCACCGTACGGTGGCTGCCCCCGGCGGACCTGAACGAGCGCCTGGAGGCGGCGGACGCCAGCATCACCGCCTTCCTCGCACCGGTCGCCCCGGACGGCGACCCGTCGGGCCCCTCCCCGGGGGCCCCGGCGTACCGGCGCGAGGAGGCGCTGCGCTGTGACGCCGCGCTGATCAGGGCGGTACGGGTGGACAGCGCCGGCAATCTTGTCCTCGGCTCGGGGCCCTCGGGGACCGAGGCCAGGATGGCCAAGGCCGGCGGGCTGACGCTCGTCCAGACACCGGCGATGGACAAGCGGCGGCTGCACAGCGCGGAGGTCGACGTCCCGGGCATCCACGTGGACCGCGTCCTCCCGGCCCACGCCTGGCCGTAGGGGCCGCGTCGCCCGCCCCGCGTACCTCCATCGCGTCGCTCCCCCCGCGGCGGCCGACGGCGCGTCATCATCTCCGGGAAGGGGCGGCGTCACGAACCGGAGGAGCGTCCATGGACAGTCGAAGAGTGCTCGGGGCCGGTCTGGCCGGGCTGCTGGTCGCCGCGCTCGCCGCGGGCTGCTCGTCGTCGGGCGACGGCAGTGACGGCGGGGACTCGTCCACCTCCGTCCTCACCGGCGAGCCGGGCGCGGCCGGCCGGGTGCTCGCCGTGAAGATCGACAACGTGGGCGCGGCCCGCCCGCAGACCGGCCTCAACAGCGCGGACCTGGTGTACGGCATCGAGGTGGAGGGCGGGCTCTCGCGGCTGATGGCCGTCTTCGACAGCGACCATCTGCCCGGCACGATCGGCCCGGTGCGCAGCGCCCGGGAGACGGACCTCCAGATCCTGGCGCAGTACGACCGGCCGGCGCTCGCGTTCTCCGGCGCCCAGAGCAAGCTGCTTCCCGTGCTGGAGGACTCCGACATCGTCGCCAGGACCGGGACGAGCGCCTTCTTCCGCAACCCCGACCGGCCCGCCCCGCACAACGAGTACATCCACCCCGAGGGCCTCACCGACGGCGCCGGCGAGGCCAAGGACATCGGGCTGCGGTTCGCCGCGAAGACACCGTCCGGCGGTACGGCGAACACCACCACCACGGCCTCGATGCCGCACGCCCGCTTCACTTTCACCTGGGACGGGAAGCGGTACACCGTCGCGCTGGACGGCGGGAAGTCCCCCTGGACGACCGACAACGTGATCGTGCAGCGCGTGAAGGTCAAGGAGTCGCGCTTCCGGAGCCGTACCGGATTCGTGCCGTTCTCGCAGACGGTGGGCAGCGGCACGGGCGTGGTCCTCCGCGACGGCCGTTCCTACGCCGTGCGGTGGAGCAGGCCCTCGGACGGCGCGGGTACCACGTACACGCGGGAGGGCGGGTCCGGGAGCGGTACGACGATGCGGCTGCACCCCGGCAGGACGTGGATCGTCCTCGAACCGGCCTGATCCGCGGGGGAGTTGACCGGACCGCCGGAAAGCGGTGGCCGAAGACCGCTCCTTGACGGGTCCATGCCATGATTCCACGATGCGTCGCACAGGGAGGCCCCAGGACTCCCCCCGCCACAGGAGAGAGCATGCGACTACGCATCCACGGCAGAAGGACCGCCACCCTCGCGGCGTTGGTGGCGCTCGCCGTCGCGGCGCCGCTCACCGCCACCGCGACGTCCTCCGGCGCGCCCGACGCGAAGAACCTCGCCTCGGCCGCCGCCACCGAGGAGGTGATCCGGCAGTACACCATCAACGGGCCGTCCACGCCCGCCGACCGGACCGCCCTCCTCGCGACCGGTGTGTCGATCGACGAGGTCGGCGACCACACGGTGGTCGTCAGCGCCGACAGCACCCAGGCCAAGCGCCTCCGCGCCCTCGGCCACCAGCTCACCGCGCTTCCCGCGCCGCCCGCCCGGAGCGGCGGATCGGCCGTCGCGCCCTTCGACTTCCCCTCCGCGGACTCCCGGTACCACAACTACGCGGAGATGAGCACGGAGATCGACCAGCGGATCCAGCAGTACCCGAACCTCATGTCCAAGCGGGTGATCGGCAAGACCTACCAGGGCCGGGACATCATCGCCGTCAAGATCAGCGACAACGTCGCGACGGACGAGAACGAGCCCGAGATCCTCTTCACCCACCACCAGCACGCCCGCGAACACCTCACGGTCGAGATGGCGTTGTACCTGATCCGGGAGCTCGGCGCGGGGTACGGCTCCGACTCGCGCGTCACGAGCGCCGTGAACAACCGCGAGATCTGGATCGTGCCGGACCTCAACCCGGACGGCGGCGAGTACGACGTGGCCTCCGGCTCGTACCGCAGCTGGCGCAAGAACCGCCAGCCCAACACCGGTTCCACGGCGGTCGGCACCGACCTCAACCGCAACTGGGACTACAAGTTCGGCTGCTGCGGCGGCTCTTCGGGCACGACCAGCTCCGAGACGTACCGCGGCCGCGCCGCCGAGTCCGCCCCCGAGGTGAAGGTCGTCGCCGACTTCGTCCGTTCGCGGGTGGTCGGAGGCAAGCAGCAGATCAAGGCGGGCATCGACTTCCACACGTACAGCCAGCTGGTGCTGTGGCCGTACGGCTGGACCAACGCCGACACCGCGCCGGGGCTGACCCAGGACGACCGCGACGCGTTCGCCGCCGTCGGCCGGAAGATGGGCGCCAGCAACGGCTACACGGCCGAGCAGTCGAGCGACCTCTACATCACCGACGGCTCGATCGAC
Organism: Streptomyces liangshanensis; assembly: GCF_011694815.1. Taxonomy (NCBI): domain Bacteria; kingdom Bacillati; phylum Actinomycetota; class Actinomycetes; order Kitasatosporales; family Streptomycetaceae; genus Streptomyces; species Streptomyces liangshanensis. The sequence continues at coordinate 1,759,566 of NZ_CP050177.1, read as the reverse complement.
GATTGGCTGTGGGGCACGCAGAAGATCTTCGGATACACCTTCGAGATGTATCCGGCCAGTGCCTCGGGAGGCGGCTTCTACCCGCCCGACGAGGTGATCGAGCGTGAGACGTCCCGTAACCGGGACGCGGTGCTCCAACTCATCGAGAACGCGGACTGCATGTATCGCTCCATCGGCAAACAGGCCCAGTACTGCGCCTGATCCACTCCTGATCCACCCCTGATACAACCCGATTTGCGGCCGCCGCGACACGGTTCTCCTCACCGTGTCGCGGCGGCCGCTTTTCGCCGGTCCGGAAAGTCGCCGCAATTCACGGGAAGTTGGCGGGTGATCCCCATTCGGCCACCGGTAACCGGTCACCCGTGCCTCCGGAGCTCGCGTTCGCTTTGAGGTGTGGATCCCAGGGAGTGCCGATCTGCGTGGATCAGTCCGATTAGCCGGACCGGACCCGCTTTTTCGCGGGGTTGATATGCGTCTCATTCGGACGACTTGGTCCGATCTGTCCGATGTCGGGACGCCCGGGACCCGAGGTAAACGGTGATGTGTGTCACGCGAGGGAACCGCGAGCGTTTCTTTCGCGTCCGCCACTTCCCGCGCGTTCAGGGAAAGTTGAGTTCCCGGATGTCCGGCGAGCGGTCCTCTCCCCGCCCGGTCCGGCGCGCGGATGGGATCGCGGTGTGAATTCAGGACTTGTTTCCGCCGGACGTTCTCGCTTACGTTCAGCGCACTCCGGGTGGATCGCCTAATCCTGCCGCTGCCCGGAAACACATTCACCCACTCACGTACGGCAGGAGCGGGGGACCCAGGTAAGTCGCCGATCCGTCACCGGACCGGCTAGGGGTGAAGTCGCGCCCATAACGCGGCCGGGCATCTCCAGCCCGAACCCGACAGCTCACCTCGTAGGCGACGGAGAGGATTTCGTCATGCCCATAAAGGGTAAGCACCGTCGTTCCAGGTTCAGCCCGCTCGCCCGGCGCCTCGTCGCCGTGGGGACCGGCAGTGTCGCGCTCGCCCTCCCGTTGGTGGCCGCGCACACCGCGAGCGCCGCCACCGGCACCAGCGCCGCCGTCACCGCCGAGAAGAAGAGCGTCACCACCTACTCCGTGGTCGCGGGGGACTCCCTCGCCAAGATCGCCAGGACCCACTCCCTCAGTGGCGGCTGGAAGACGCTGTACCAGGACAACCGCGCGGCCGTCGGCGCCAACCCCTCGGTCATCCGGCCCGGTCTCAAGCTGACCCTCGGCGGCCGGGCCACGGCCCCCGCGGCCACCAAGGCCAAGCCCGCGACCGGCACCACCATCGCCGTGCAGACCGCCGCGAAGACGTACAGCAACAACCTGGACGGCTGGATCAGGGAGTCCCTGGACGTGATGGCCGCCCACCACATCCCCGGGACCTACAACGGCATCTACCGCAACATCATGCGCGAGTCCTCGGGCAACCCGAACGCCATCAACAACTGGGACTCGAACGCTGCCGCCGGCATTCCGTCCAAGGGGCTGCTCCAGGTCATCGACCCGACCTTCCGGGCCTACCACGTGCCCGGTACGTCGATGAACAGCTACGACCCGGTCGCCAACATCACGGCCGCGTGCAACTACGCCGCCGCCAAGTACGGCTCGATCGACAACGTGAACGGCCCGTACTGATCCGTACCCCGTGCTGATCCGTATGCCTGTACTGATCCGTACCCCGTGCGCGCCCCCGACGGGCCCGCTCCGATCCCCGGAGCGGGCCCGTCCGCGTGCCCCGCTCCGTACCGCTACCTCCTGCTCGGGTGAGCGAAAATCTACTGCGGTCGCAGTAGACATTATTTCCTGGTGTGGGTAGGGTCCGGGGTGTGAACACGCCCCAGGACGAGTCCCGGAACGAGAACCGGACCCCGAAGAGCCGGAGTCTCACCGACAGCCTGGACAACGACGACTACCCCGCGTACACCATGGGTCGCGCGGCGGAGATGCTCGGCACCACCCCCGCCTTCCTGCGCGCCCTCGGCGAAGCGCGGCTCATCACACCGCTGCGCTCCGAAGGGGGCCACCGCCGCTACTCCCGCTACCAGCTGCGCCTCGCCGCCCGGGTCCGGGAGCTGGTCGACGACGGCACGGCGATCGACGCCGCGTGCCGCATCGTGATCCTGGAGGACCAGCTGGAGGAGGCCCGGCGCATCAACGAGGAGCTGCGCGCCTCCGCCACCCGTTCCTCGTCCTGACCTCCCGCACGAAGCGGTACGTTTCCCGTACCGCTCACCGGGCATCCGGCACGTCCGCGAAGCACTGGGAAAGTGGGGGGCATGGGGACCGTCGTACACGTGCCGCAGACGCGGGACATGATCGGGGAGGAGCTGTCCGGCGACGAGGCGCTGACGGCCCTGCGCCGCTACGGGGGCCGCAAGCTGCTCCTGGACGCCTTCGCGCGCTTCCGGTACGCCGACGGGTTCAGCCAGGCCCGCTCGCTGGGCTTCCAGGTGGTCCTCGGCATGGTCCCGTTCACGATCGCGCTGGTCGGTGTGACCGTGAACCTGCACACCGAGAGCATCGGGCGGATCATCGAGCTGACCCTCGGCCGGATCGTCCCCGGAGCCAGCGCCGACGTCGTCCAGGACGCCCTGGACGGCACCCGCCGCAGCGCCGGGGCCGATGTCCCGGGCGCCGTCGCGATCTGGACGGGGCTCGGGTTCGCCGTTCTGAACCTCGCGTCCGCCATGGGACAGATAGAACGCGGCTGCAACCGGATCTACGGCGTGGAGCGCGACCGCCCCTTCCCCGCGAAGTACGCCCGCGGTCTGCTGCTGGCGCTCGGCGCCGGCGTTCCGATGGCCCTCGGCTTCCTGGTGCTGGTCGCCGGGGAGGCGGTGGGCGACTCCGTCGTGGAGGCGCTGGGCTGGTCCCGGCGGTGGCTCGACTGGTGGGGACCGCTGGAGGTGCCCGCCGGGGTGATCCTCGCCGGGGTCGCCTCCGCGGTGATCTTCCGCTGGTCCCCCCGCCGGGACCAGCCGGGCTACACCTGGCTGGCCTTCGGTTCCGCCGTCCATCTGGTGCTCTGGGTCGGGGCGACCTGGCTGCTCGCGTTCTACGTCGAGCGCAGCGGGTCGTTCGGCGCGGTGTACGGGCCGCTCACCGCGTTCGTCGCCCTGCTGCTCTGGGCGAATCTCACCGGGATCGCGCTGTTCCTCGGGGTGGCCTTCGCCGCGCAGCTGGAGGCCGCCCGGGCGGGGATCGTGGACCCGGTCCACCCGGACCCCGGTTCCGGGCCGTGAGGCGGGATCCGAAAGGGGCGACCGGGGGGCCCGGCGTTCCCTCGCACAGGTTCGTCGGACATACTGCGCCCGTGGACCAGCGCATCGATCCGAACAGCCAGCCCGTACACGCCGCGGGGACTGATCCGGGATTTATCCCTGGGCTCATGATCCCCCGCCCTGTTGAGGACGAGGAGAGTGCCCCGGAGAACGAAGCGAAGAAGCCGCTGAAGCGGACGCCCACTCAGGAGGCCGACGAGGCCGCCGAGCAACCCGTCGAACCGGCCACCGCGTCGGAGTCCGAGCCGGAGGCCGAGAGCGAGCGCGACTCCGTGTCCGACGCCGCGCCGGCCGGTGAGGACGCGTCCGGCGGCAGTGTGTCCGGCGAGACGTCCGGTGACACCGCGGAGGACGCGGCCGCGGACACCACCGACCGCACCGCCCCCGCCGACGGCCCCGCCTTCGAGGTCAGCGACCGCCGCGCCTCCATCGCCGCCGACGGCGACGGCGTCCGCTTCACCCTGGACGACGAGGCGGCGGACTTCCGCTGGGACGAGATCGGCGCGGTGGAGATCGGGATTCCGCGCTTCGGACGCCGGTTCACCGTCACCGTCCACACGATCACCCGCCGCCGGTACCACGTCGACGTCGACGCGCCGGCGCGGAGCGACCTCAAGGAATGGTCGGCGGAACTCGACGAAGTGCTGGACGCCTACTTCGAGGAAGCCTGACCCCCGGTCGGATGACGGGTCGTCAGGCGCCCGTCCCCGGCGCGGAGTTCGTGCGCCGGGGCGAGTAATAGGATTCTTGATGCCGTCGGCTGTCCGGCCACCGAACCGGGCCGTGAGCAGGACACGATCTGGGAGACGCGAGTGAGCAACATACCGGAGACGGGACGGACTCCCCGGGTCCAGATCCGTCTCGTCGTCATCCAACTGCTCGTCTTCTCCCTGCTGCTCACGCTCGGTGGCCGCCTCTGGTACCTCCAGATCCGCAACGGACAGGAGTACACGGACGAGGCGAAGAACAACCACGTCCAGCAGGTCGTCCAGCCCGCTGTGCGGGGCTCGATCCTGGACACGCGCGGGGTGCCGCTCGCGGACAACGAGACCCGGTTGGTCGTCTCGGCCAGCCGTACCGAACTGATGAAGATGCCCGACGACGGCAAGGCCGTTCTGACGCGGCTCGCGGGCGTGCTGGGCCTGAAGGCCAAGGACGTCGTGGACAAGGTCCGGCTGTGCGACGCGAAGACGCCGCAGCCCTGTTGGAACGGCTCGCCGTACCAGCCGATCCCCGTGACGGACGAGGCCACCACGCAGCAGGCCCTCCAGATCCGTGAGCGCGCCGAGGACTTCCCCGGCATCACCGCCGAGCCGACGGCCGTCCGCCGCTACGCCGCCCCCGGCAAGGCCAACACCTCCCAGGTGCTGGGGTACCTCTCGCCGGTGACCGATGCGGAGATCATCGAGGCGCAGGACACCAGCTCGCCGTACCTGCGCTCGGACCAGGTGGGCCGCTCGGGCCTGGAGCGTACGTACGACGCGCAGTTGCGCGGCAAGGCGGGTGTCACCCGGTACGAGGTCGACAACCTGGGGCGCGTCCTGGGGGAGGCGAAGTCCCAGAAGGCGCAGCCCGGGGACAACGTCATCACGTCGATCGACGCGCGGGTGCAGGCCGTCGCGGAGTACGAGCTCAACAACGCGATGAAGACCGCCCGCAAGCAGTTCGACACCGTCACCGGCAAGAAGTACAAGGCGGACTCGGGTGCGGTGGTGGTGATGGAGGCGAAGACCGGCCGGGTGGTGGCGATGGCGTCGCAGCCGACGTACGACCCGAACGCGTGGGTCGGGGGCATCTCGGCGAAGGACTACGCGAAGCTGACCGGCAAGAAGTCCAACTTCCCGCTGCTGAACCGGGCGATCCAGGGCCAGGCGGCCCCGGGGTCCATCTTCAAGGTGGTCTCCTCGACGGCCGCGGTGAACGCGGGCTACGACTTCAACGGCAGCTATCCGTGCCCGAGTTCGTACTCGATCGGGAACCAGGTCTTCAAGAACTTCGAGTCCCAGGGCTACGGGAACATCACCATCGGCAAGGCCCTGGAGGTCTCCTGCGACACCGTCTACTACGGCCTGGCCCACCAGGAGTGGCAGAAGGACGGCGGCAACAACCCCAAGAAGAAGCCGGCCGACTGGTTCTACAAGACGGCCCACCAGTTCGGCCTGGGCAAGGAGACCGGCATCGACCTCCCCAACGAGGTCTCCGGCCGGGTCCCGGACCGGCAGTGGAAGCAGGACTTCTGGGAGGCCAACAAGTCGGCCTGGTGCAAGCAGGGCAAGAAGAACGGCACGTACGTCGAGAAGATCGCGTACGAGGGCTGCCTCGAAGGCAACAAGATGCGCGCCGGTGACTCCGTCAACTACTCGATCGGGCAGGGCGACACACTCGTCACCCCGATCCAGATGGCGGCCATCTACGGGGCCATCTCCAACGGCGGGACGCTCTACACCCCGACCGTCGGCAAGGCGATCGTCAGCGCCGACGGCAGGACCGTGAAGAAGATCGCCCCGAAGCCGGACGGCAAACTGCCGATGGACAAGGCGACCCGCGACGACATCGACGAGGCGCTGGCCGGGGTGGCCACCCGCGGTTCCGCCGCGTGGCGCTTCGGCGGCTGGCCGCAGAAGCAGATCCCGATGCATGCCAAGACCGGTACGGCGGAGGTCCACGGGAAGCAGACCACGTCGTGGTTCGCGTCGTACACGAAGGACTACACGATCGTCATGACGATCTCCCAGGGCGGTACGGGCTCCGGCGCCTCCGGTCCCGCCGTCCGGAACATCTACGAGGCGATGTACGGGCTGGACGACCAGGGCCACCAGGACCTCAAGAAGGCCCTCATGCCCAAGCCCCGCACGGCCCTTCCCAGGATCGGCCCCGACGGCGAGATCGACGCCCCCAAGACGGAGCCCTACAAGCCGTAGCGACGCGGTTCTCGTCCCATGGAGCCATGCGCGTTCACTTGTTGAGTCCTTGACAAGTCTAGACCAATGCCGGTTGACTTCAGGCCTCAAGCGTCGCGTGTGGCGGCTCAGTGCGCCATTACGACTTCCCCACAAGTAACGGCTCGGACCCGAGCCGTATTCAATGGCGTGAAGGGATCATCCAGTCGAGATGATAAGAAAATCGCTCAGGGGTCTCACCCTTGCCCGTACCGCCGTCGCGCTCGCCGTGGCGGCTCTGTTCTCGGTCACCCTCACCGTGCCGGCGTCCGCCGCCGACCCGGTCGGCAGCATCACCGGCATCGCCGGCAAGTGCCTGGACGTCGCGGCCGCGAGCAGCGCCAACGGCACCGCCGTACAGCTCTACGACTGCAACGGCACCGCGGCCCAGCAGTGGACCGTCGCGGGTGACGGGACCCTCCGCGCCCTGGGCAAGTGTCTCGACCTCGTCGAGCGCGGCACCGCCGACGGCACCCCCCTCCAGATCTGGGACTGCGGCGGCGGCGCCAACCAGAAGTGGGCGATCTCCGGAGCCAAGGACATCGTCAACCCGACGGCGAACAAGTGCCTCGACGTCACGGGCAACACCTCGGCCAACGGCGCGCGCATCCAGATCTGGACCTGCACCGGCGGCGCCAACCAGAAGTGGAACACCCCTTCCGGCGGCGGCACCACCCCTCCGCCCACCGGCGGCTTCGTCGTCAGTGAAGCGCAGTTCAACCAGATGTTCCCGAGCCGGAACTCCTTCTACACCTACAGCGGCCTCACCAACGCGCTGAGCGCCTACCCGGGCTTCAGCAAGACGGGCAGCACCACGACCCAGCGCCAGGAGGCCGCGGCCTTCCTCGCCAACGTCAACCACGAGACCGGCGGTCTTGTGTACGTGACGGAGATCAACCAGGCGAACTACCCGCACTACTGCGACCCGAACCAGCCCTACGGCTGCCCGGCCGGCCAGGCCGCGTACTACGGCCGCGGCCCGATCCAGCTCAGCTGGAACTTCAACTACAAGGCCGCGGGCGACGCGCTGGGCATCGACCTGCTCAACAACCCGTGGCTCGTCCAGAACGACTCCGCGGTGGCCTGGAAGACCGGTCTCTGGTACTGGAACACCCAGAGCGGCCCGGGCACGATGACCCCGCACAACGCGATGGTCAACGGCGCCGGCTTCGGCCAGACGATCCGCAGCATCAACGGCTCGCTGGAGTGCGACGGCCGCAACCCGGCGCAGGTCCAGAGCCGGGTCGACGCCTACAACCGCTTCACCCAGATCCTGGGTGTCGCCCCCGGCGCCAACCTGTACTGCTGACCCTTCACGGCCGAGGGCCTGAGCCGGGCCCGAAGTCCGTCGAAGTGTCGTGAAGTGCCCTGAGAGTGCGCGGTCCCGGAACACCGGGGCCGCGCACTCTCGGCGTTGTGGTCCTGCACGCCGCCCCGCCCCTAGGGCCTGTCGTCCGGATCTCCCTGGTCGTCCGTGAGCAACTCCGCCACCATCGCGGCGAACTCGTCCGGATCCGCCACCCGCACCCCCAGCGCCTCCGCCTTGGCCCGCTTCGTGCCCGCGTTCTCCCCCGCGACCAACAGCGTCGTCCGCTTGGACACACTGGACGAGGACGTACCACCGGCCCGCTCGATCAGCTCGTTCATCCGGTTCCGCGACAGCTTCGCCAGCGGGCCGGTCATCGCACCCGTCACCACCACCGTCATCCCGGCCAACGGGCCCCCGGGCAAAGCCACTTCGGGCGCGTCCGCCGCCTCCGGTCCGCCCTCCGCCCCGTCCGGAGGGGGCGTCGCCCCCGGCTCCGTCATGTTCACCCCGGCCGCCACCAGCTTGTCGATGAGCGGGGCCAGCTCCGCCAGCTCGGCGACGATCAGGGGCGCCTTCTCCGTCCCGATGCCGTCGACCCTCCGTACCGCCTCCGCGTCCGCCGCTCTCAGCCGGTCCATCGTGGCGAAGTGCCGTGCGATACGGCGGGACATGGACCGGCCCGTGCCCCGCACACCGAGCGCCGCCAGCACGCGCGACAGCGGCTGCGCCTTCGCCCCCTCGACGGCGGCGAGCAGATTGTCCGTACTGGTCACGCCCATGCGGTCCAGCGCCAGCAACTGCTCCCGCCGCAGGACGAACAGATCGGCGAAGTCCGTGAGCAGACCGGCCTCCACGAGCTGGACGACCCGCGTCGCCCCCAGCCCCTCGATGTCGAGCTGGTCCCGCCCCACCGCGTACGAGATGGACGCCACCAGACGGCAGTCACGGCCCCGCACACACCGCCACCGCTGCCCGGAGGTGTCGATCTCCCCACCACACTGCGGGCAGTCCTCGGGGAAGACGATCGGCCGCTCCTCACCGGTCCGCAGACGCACCACCGGCGCCTCCACCCGCGGGATGATGTCGCCCGCCTTGTGGACCATCACCCGGTCGCCGAGGCGCAGGTCGCGGCGGGTGATGTCGCCGGGGTTGTGCAACGTCGCGTACGTGACCGTCGACCCGTCGATCAGTACTGGCTCCAGGACCGCGCGGGGCGCGACGACGCCCGTCCTGCCGACGTTCCACTCCACGGCCAGCAGGCGCGTGATCTTCTCCACCGCCGGGAGTTTGTACGCGATCGCCCAGCGCGGGGCCCGCGATCCCGCACCGGCCGCGCGCTGGTCCTCCGCGAGATCGGCCTTGATCACGATGCCGTCGATGCCGAACGGCAGCTCCGCCCGCAGCCCCGCGATCTCCTCGACCCTGCTCTGCACCTCCGCCACCGTGGCGAGTGTGCGCGGCGCCACGTCCGTCGCGGCGGCGGTGTGGACGCCCAGCCCGGTCACGTACTCCAGCACCTGGCTGTGCGGCCATCGCTCCAGCAGCTCGCCGAGGGGTCCTGACGACGGCAGCGGCAGCGCGCCGTATCCGTAGAACGTCGTCTCCGCGCGGTACGGACGGTCCTTCGCCCGCAGTGTGCCGGCCGCGGCGCCGCGCGCGTTGGCGAACGGGGCGCCGCCGTGTTCCGTACGCAACGCGTTGCCCCGCTCGAACTGCTCACGGGTCATCAGCACCTCGCCGCGCACCTCCAGGCTGACCGGCTCGGTGAGTCGGCCGGGAAGGCCCACCACGGAACCGACGGCGTGCGAGACGTCCTCGCCCGCCGTGCCGTCGCCCCGGGTGACCAGCCGGGTCAGCCGCCCGTGCTCGTAACGGGCCGCGATCGCCAGGCCGTCCAGCTTCGGTTCCACACTCCAGGCCTCCACCGGCCGGCCGAGCCGCCGCTCCAGCGAGGCCGCCCACGCGACGAGCTGCTCGGCGGAGAACACGTTGTCCAGGGACAGCATCGGCGCCGAGTGCGGCACGTCGCCCGTCGCGGCGCCGCCGGCGACCTTGCCGGTCGGGGAGTCGGCCAGCGTCTCGTCGGGGTGCTCCTTCTCGTACGCGGCTATCCCGCGCACCAGACGGTCGTACGTGTCGTCGTCCACGGCGCTCTCCCCGCCCGCGTAGTACGCGGCGGCGGCCGTCCTGGCCTCCTCCACGGCCCGGGCGTACGCGGAGGCATCGGCGACTGCGGCAGGTGTTGTCGTCATGGCTCCCATCCTGCCTCCCACCACTGACAACGCCCCGTGGACGGGAGCGGCGCGGGCTCCGGGGCGCGGGCCCGTGCGGCGGTCACCCGTGTTCCGCGTGTCCTCCTGGCGTCCCGCGCGTTGTATCGATCATGAACGTACGTCGAATCCTCACCACCGCCGCGGCCGGCTCCGCCCTCCTCGCCGCGATCGCCCCCGCCGCCCAGGCCGCGCAGTCCGCCGACTTCGGCACCACCCTGAGCAGCGCGGCGCAGACCGCCGCCGCCGTCGGCGAAGAGACCAAGCCGGTGGCGGACGGTGTCCTCGGCAAGAAGGTCGGCGCCGTCAAGGGCGTGGTGAAGGGCGGCCAGGACGTCGTCAAGCACGGCCAGGTCCTCCTCGGCTGACCCGTACCGCACCAGCGGCACACCCCCCCACGTACACACCAGCCCCCCACAAACACACATCGAGCACCCCCGCCCCAGGCCGGTCGGCCCCCACCGACCGGCCTGGGGCGTGAGGCGGCGCCCCGTAACCGCTACTCCTTCACGGCCCCCGCGTTCGCCCCGCTGACGAAGTAGCGCTGGAAGGCGAAGAACAGCGCGGCCACCGGGAGGGTGGACAGCAGCGCGGCCGCCAGCTTGAGCGGGTACTGCGTACCGCCGCCCAGGCCGCCGGAGACGAAGCGCGCCAGGCCGGTGGTGAGCGTCTCGTACTGGCCGGACTGGGTGGCGACCAGGAAGTGCGTGAACTCGTTCCACGACCCCTGGAACGACAGGATCGTCAGGGTGATCAGCGCCGGCCGCGCCATCGGCAGCACGACGGACCAGAAGACGCGGAACACCCCCGCCCCGTCGACCTTCGCGGCCTCCTCCACCTCACGCGGCACCGACTCGAAGAACTGCTTCATGATGAAGATGCCCGCCGCGTCCACCACCAGCGGCAGGATCATGCCGGTGTACGTGTCGAAGATCCCGAACGTGTTGAGCACCAGGAACTTCGGGATGAGCAGGGCCACTCCGGGCACCGCCATCACCGCGAGGACAAACGTGTACAGCACCGAACGCCCCCGGAAGCGCAGCCGCGCCAGCGCGTACCCCGCCATCGAGTCGAACAGCACCCGCCCCCCGGTCACCACCACGGCCACGAACGCCGAGTTGCCGAGCCAGCGCAGGAACGGCACCCCGTCCGCCGCCTCGCTCAGCCCGAACAGCCGCTGGTAGGCGGCCGTCGTCGGGGTGGTCGGCAGCAGCGACAGCGGGTGGGCGGCCGCGTCCGGATCGGTCTTGAAGCCGGTCACCAACTGGAGCACGAACGGCAGCAGGTAGAGCAGCGCCACTCCCGCCACCAGGGCGTATCCTAGCACCCGCAGTGCCACGGGGAAGCGCCCGAGCACGGGTGTGCCTTGCTCCCGCGCCGCCTTGCGCACGGCCTTGCGCGTGAGGGTCATCGCTTCCTCCCGGTGCGTGCGCCGCGCTCCCGCAGCGCCCAGCGCTGGAAGCCGGTCAGCACGAGGATCAGGGCGAGCAGGACGAACGCGATCGCCGAGCCCTGGCCGAAGTCGGCGTTGTCGAAGCCCGCGGAGTACGACAGGAACGCGGGCGTCAGCGTGGTGTTGCCCGGGGCGCCCTGACCCATCACGTACACCTGGTCGAAGACCTGCCAGGTGGAGATCAGGCCCAGGGTGAGCACCAGGAACAGCACGGGACGCAGCGCGGGCAGGGTCACGTACCGCAGCAACTGGCGGCGGTTGACGCCCTCCAGGGCCGCCGTCTCCTCCAACTCCCTGGGGATGTCCTGGAGCGCCGCGAGGAAGATCAGCATGAAGGTGCCCGACGTGGTCCACACGGCCAGCAGGATGATCGTGCACATCGCGACCGACGGCCCCGACAGCCACTCGAACCACGACAGTCCCATCGTGGAGTGCTCGGCCAGCAGCCCGGTGGGGTGCTCGGGATCCACGAGGCCGAGCCCGCCCAGGACCAGTGAGAGCACCCCGCGCGGATCGGCGAACCAGTTCGGCCCCTTGACCCCGATCCACGACAACAGGGCGTTGACCGCACCGCTTCCTTGGAAGAGGAACAGGAACACCGTGGCGACGGCGATCGAGCTGGTGACGGACGGGAAGAAGAAGATCGTACGGAGCGCGCCCCGGCCGCGCAGCATCCGCTGGTTGACGACAATCGCCAGCACCAGGGCCAGGCCGGTCTGCAACGGCACGGTCAGGAGGACGTAGTACGCGTTGTTGCGCAGAGCGGTCGCGAAGAGCGTGCGGTCGAGGCCGTCCTGCGTGAAGAGCGTGCGGTAGTTGTCCAGGCCCACGAAGTCGGCCTGGCCGGAGAAGGGGTTGGACTGCCCGTCCCAGTGCAGCAGGCTCACCCAGAGCGCCATCAGGATCGGCAGCACCAGGAACGAACCGAGGACCAGCACCATGGGGCTGACGAACAGCCAGCCCCACGCGCCGTCCCGGTCGCGCCCGCCGCGCCGCGAGCGTGTCGCGCGTATCGCGCTTGCCGGGCGGAGGGACATGGGGCTCAGTTGCCTTTCGCCAGGGCCTGTTCGCCGTTGCGCTGGAGGTCGGCGAGGATCTTCTTCGGGTCGGCCGTACGCAGCGACTGGAGCTCGGTGTTGAACTGGCTCAGCACCTTGTCGAAGCCCGCGATCGTCACCGGACCCTGCGCGTACGCGCTGCCGTCCACCCACGCCTTGGCGCGCGGCTGCCGCTCGGCGAAGGTCGCCAGCGCGCTCGTGCGGCTCGGCATCACACCGAACGCCTCGGCGAAGGCCACCTGCTGCTGGGCCGAGGTCAGCGACTTCACCAGGTCGACACTGGCCCGGTGGTGCGGGCTGTCGGCGGCGACGCCCCAGCACGTGCTGAACGCGAGGGTGCCCTTGCCGGCCGGACCGGCGGGCAGCGGCAGGATCCGGTAGTCGACGTCCGGGTAGTCGAGCTTCATGCCGCCGTCGAGCCAGTTGCCCTCGATGGTCATCGCGGCCTTGCCCTTGCCGAGCGCCTCACCGCCCCAGCTGGTGTCGACCGCCTTGGCGAACTTCATCGAACCGGACTTGAGGAGTCCCTGCACGAAGGCCAGCCCCTCGGCGTTCTGGGCGGTGTCGGCGGTCATCTTCGTCTGGTCCGCGTCGGTGACCCAGCCGCCCGCCTGCCTCATGAAGACGCCGAGCCGCTGGTACTCGTCGCTGGTCACCAGGCCGGTGACGCCGTCGCCCGTGAGCTTGTCCGCGACCGTCCTCAACTGCGCCCAGGTGGTCGGGTAGTCCTTCTCGGTGAGCCCGGCCTTCTTCCACAGGGCGGTGTTGACGGCGAGACCGAGGGTGGAGGTGTCCTTGGGAAGGCACATCAGCTTGTTGTCGTACGAGAACGAGGAGCGCAGCTGCGCGGAGAAGTCGTCCGCGTCGGCTATCTGATCGCCGTACGGGTAGAGCGAGCCGCCCTTGGCGTAGTTGGCGAACTGGTCGGAGTTGACGTAGAAGACGTCCGGCGGCTTGTGCCCGGCGAAGGACTGGGCCAGCTGTTGATTCATGTCCTTGGCGACCTCGACGGTCACGGAGTTGCCGGAGGTCTTCGCGTACGCGGCGGCCGCGCTCTTCACGGCCTGGGTCTCGGCGTCTCCCGAGGTGGCGATCAGGACGGTCAGTTCCTGCTTCCCGGACTTCTCCTGTGCGGGCTCCTTGCCGCTGTCGAAACCGGACGAACAGCCGGTCGCGGTCAGCAGCGCCGCGCAGGTGGCGAGGGCGGCGAAGGCCGTGCGGTGGGCCATGAATTCCTCCATAGGGGGATGAAACGTGCGGCTCAGCTGCCCCTGAAGGCACGCTGCGAAGAGGGGGGGTGGCGTTCGGGGAGGGGGGTTCGGAGAGGGCGCTCGCGGAGGGCGCCCGGGGCGGATGCTCGGGGTGGGCGTCCGGGGTGTGCGTCCGGGGTGGGCGGCGCCCCGGGACGCCGGCCGCGGGCCGTGCGGCCGGGTTCAGCCGTGTAAGGCCGGGGTGCTGTCCCGTACGACCAGCGACGGTTCGAGCAGGACGCGCTCGGGCGCCCGGGCGGGCTCTCCCATCCGGGCCAGCAGCAGCCGCACGCATTCGCGGCCGACGGCCTCCAGCGGCTGGGCCACGGTGGACAGGCCGGGCGAGAGGAGCGCGGCGGTGGGGGAGTCGTCGAAGCCGACGACGGCGACGTCCGCCCCCGGTACGGCCTCGCGCTCCCGCAGCGCGTGGTAGCAGCCGAGCGCGAGCATGTCGCTCGCCGCGACCACCGCCGTCGCGCCCGCTTCGAGCAGCGGTACGGCGGCGGCCTGCGCCGACGCGATGTCGTCGACGCTGTACGCGCGGCGGCCCCGTACCGGAAGACCGTGCCGGCGCATGGCGCGCTGCCAGCCCTCCGCGCGGTCGTCACCGACGCCCGACCCGCGCGGCCAGCCCAGGAACGCGATCCTCCGGTGCCCGCGCGCCACCAGGTGCTCGACGGCGGCGTCCGTACCCGAGGCGCCGTCGACGTCCACCCAGTCGCCGATCTGGCGCCCCGACCACATCCGGCCGAAGCCGACGAACGGGACCCCGCGCTTCTGGAGCCAGGCCTGCCGCTGGTCGCCCCGGTCGGTGCCGCTGAGCACGAACCCGTCCACGTGGTGCAGATCGAGCAGTTCCCCGTACCCGTCGAGGGCGTCAGGACCCTCGGGCGGGGGTGAGGCGAACAGCAGGATCCGGTAACCGGCCTCGTCGGCCGTCTGGGACAGGGCGTGCAGGAAGCCGTCCATGACCGGGGCGGACGCGCCGGGCGCGGTGGGGCGGATGCCGTACCCGATGAGTTTGCTGGAGCGGGTACGGAGGGCCTGCGCCGCCCGGTGCGGACGGTAGCCCATCTCGTCGATGGTCCTGCGCACCCGCTCCAGGGTCTCGGGGCGCAGCAGATCGGGGGAGTTGAGGGCGTTGGAGACGGTTTGCGGTGAGACCCCGGCCCGGCGCGCGACCATGGCCAGGGTCACGGGACCGGCCTTGGGCGACGGGGAGTTGGGGGTGCGCGGCATGGGTCTCTCCGGATCCGGCGGGGCGAGTGGGCGAAGTTATTGGAGCGTTCCAATGGTGTTGTCAGGGAGCTGAGGTCGTCGTTAGGGTCTTTGGAACGCTCCAATGCCTGAGAGGTTCTGCTCTTTTGGACATCACTGTCAAGACCCACGACATAACGAACCCGGCCGAGGGGGCCGCTCCGCCGGACGGAAGCCCCCAGGGACCGGCCGGTCTCCAGCCGTTCCTGCACGACGCCGTCGTGACGCTGTACGCGCCGAGCTTCGCGATCTCGCGGGGCGACGGACAGATCGGCGACCCCGGCGAGGGCGGCGCCGACGGCTTCTACCACGGCGACACCCGGGCCCTGTCCCGGCTGACCGTCGAGGCCGGGGGCGTGGTGCTCGCGCCGGTACGCGGCGGTCTCGACGGCGCCGACCGGGCCTCGTTCCGCGCCGTCCTGCGCGGCCTCGGCGAGCACACCCCCGACCCGGCCGTCACCCTGCGCCGCCGCCGCCACGTCACCCCGGGCCGGCTGGCGGAGACCCTGGACGTCACCAACGCGGGGCGGCAGGACGTCCGCGTCCGGCTGACCGTCACCGCCGCCACCGACCTCGCGCCCATGGAGCGCGTCAAGTCGGGCGACCGCCCCGCCGCCGTACCCGCCGTCGCCACCGGGGACGGACTCGCCTGGTCCCAGGAGGCGTTCACCGTACGGCTCGGCAGCACACCCGCCGCCACGACGGCCGACCCGGCGGCCGGACGGCTCGCGTACGACATCGCGCTGGCCCCCGGCGAGACCTGGACCGCCGTCCTGGACTGCGAGGCGGCGCACGAGGAGGGCGACCAGTTCCCCGCGCCGCCCGCCGGCCGCCTGCCCTGGCGCACGCCCCGGCTGCGGAGCGCGGACCGGCGGTTCGACCACTGGCTCGACCAGTCCACCGCCGACCTGGACCGGCTGCGCCTCACCGATCCCGCCGACCCCGCCGACCAGTTCCTCGCCGCCGGGGCCCCGTGGTTCCTCACGCTCTTCGGCCGCGACTCGCTGTGGGCCGCGCGGATGCTGCTGCCGCTCGGGACGGACCTCGCGGCCGGCACGCTGCGCACCCTCGCGCGCCGCCAGGGCGGGGCGACCGACCACGACACCGAGGAGCAGCCCGGCAAGATCCTGCACGAAGTGCGGCGCAGCGCCCAGCGGTTCGACGACACCTTCGCCCTGCCGCCCTGCTACTACGGCACGGTCGACGCCACGCCCCTGTGGATCACCCTGCTGCACGACGCCTGGCGCTGGGGCCTCGCCCCCGACCAGGTCGAACAGCTCCTGCCGCATGCCGAGTCGGCCCTGCGGTGGATGGGCGAGTACGGCGACGCCGACGGTGACGGCTTCCTCGAATACATCGACCTGACCGGGCGCGGCCTGGCCAACCAGGGCTGGAAGGACTCCGGCGACTCGATCAGGCACCGTGACGGGCGCCTCGCCGACTCCCCGATCGCGCTCTGCGAGGTGCAGGCGTACGCGTACGAGGCGGCCCGCGGCGGCGCCGACCTGCTGCGCGCCTTCGGCCGTCCCGGCGCGGACCGCTGGGAGGAGTGGGCCGAGCGGCTGCGCGTCCACTTCCGTGAACGCTTCTGGGTCGAGGACGCGCGCGGGCCGTACCCGGCCGTCGCCCTCGACCGCGACAAACGCCCGGTGGACTCGGTCACCTCGGGCTTCGGGCACCTGCTCGGCACCGGCCTGCTCGACCACGAGGAGAGCGCGCTGCTCGCCGCGCGGATCAGCGCGCCGGACCTCGACTCGGGGCACGGTCTGCGGACCCTGAGCACGGACTCCGTGGGATTCAACCCGTACGGCTACCACATCGGTTCGATCTGGCCGCACGACACCGCGATTGCCGTGCACGGCCTGGTCAGGGCGGGCTTCCCGGACGCGGCCGCGCCGCTGGCGGCGGGCCTGCTGACCGCCTCCGCGGGCTTCGACGCGCGCCTTCCCGAACTGTTCGCCGGGCACGGCGCGGCCACCGACGCGTTCCCCGCGCCCTATCCGGCGTCCTGCCGGCCGCAGGCGTGGGCCGCCGCGTCGTCCGTCCTGGTGCTCCAGTCGGTGCTGGGCCTGTCCGCCGACGTCCCGGGCGGGACGGTCACGGTCGCGCCGGCCTTCGCGGAGGCGTACCGCCCGCTCCGTGTCGAGGGCCTCGACGTGGCGGGCGGCAGGCTGGACATCACGGTCGCCGCCGACGGCACCGCGCACGTCGAGGCGCCGGCCGGGCTGGAGGTGAAGCGCGAGCAGCTCACCCCGCGTTGAGGGTTTCCGGGCCGCGGTGCGGGGCAGTCCGCTCTCGACGGCCGGGAGTCCGGCCGTTCCGGGGGACCCGTGGAGCCGGTCGTCGACACAGCCGTGTCGCTGATGGGCCGAACGGGTGAGGAGCGGGAGGATGTCCGGATGCAGACGCGACGCGCGAGCGGGGTGGTCCGGTGAGCAGGTACGACAGATACGACGTCACCGACGAGCAGTGGGAAGGCCTGGCGCAGGTCGTCCCGCTGCGCAGCCGCAACGAATGGCCGTCGCGGGTCGACCACCGCGCCGTGCAGCCGGAACCCCGCGTCGAGCACCGCAGGTTCGTCGTCCTGCGGGTGCGGGTCTTCGCGGACGCGCGCGAGGTCGCCGACCACCTGATCGCCCAGATCCCGGTCCTGTTGGACCTGTCGGGCGCCGAACTCGACGTGGCCAAGCGCATCCTGGACTTCAGCAGCGGGGTGGTCTTCGGCCTCGGCAGCGGGATGCACCGCGTCGACAAGAACGTGTTCCTGCTGGCCCCCGTCGGCACGGAGGTCGAGGGGATCGCGGCGGCGGCCGTCCCGGGGCCGTAGTCCCGGCCGCCGGCGCGGGTGCGGCGGTGGTAGACCTGGGTCCGTGACGGAACTGAATGTGGCGGGACTCCAGCGCAGGTTGGTCGAGTTCGCGACGGCGCGGGACTGGGGGCAGTACCACACGCCCAAGAACCTGGTGGCGGCGCTGAGCGTCGAGGCCGCCGAACTGCAAGAGATCTTCCAGTGGCTGACCCCCGAGCAGTCGGCGCGCGTGATGGAGGACCCGGAATCGGCCCACCGGGTCGCCGACGAGGTCGCGGACGTGCTCGCCTACCTGCTCCAGTTCTGCGACGCGGTGGGGGTCGACGTGCTGGAGGCGCTGGCCGCGAAGATCGAGCGGAACGAGGTCCGCTTTCCGCCCTCGTCGGCAGCCGAGGACCCCGGTACCCCGTGATCGTCACTCTTCGGAGTGAGTGAGATTTCCACAATCAGCTGGCTGTCCACAGATTTCCGCATTCCTCTGGCCTTTCCGTCGCCGTTCACTCACTCTGGGTAGTGGAGTGAGTGGGCAGGATTGTCGTACGAACGGGGGCTGCGGATGGATGCGGAACGGCTCATCGGCGTGACCCGGCAGGCCCTGGCCGCCAGCGGAGAGGCGTGGGACGTCATCGCGGAGGCCTGGCAGGCACAGGCGCTGGCGCAGGCGATCGGCGACCGGCTGGCGTTGAGCGGGCCGCCGGAGCTGCGCGGCGAGGCGCGTGAGCTGGGTGAGACAGGAGGACGCGGCGGTGGCTTACCGGACGCCCGGGAGGCGGGCGGCGGCGGCCCGGGCGCGAGCGGTCCGGGGCCGGAGGTGTTCGGCTCCGAGGTGTGGTGGGGGGCCGGGACCCGGGCGAGACAGCTGTCGTCGGTGCCGGACGCCCGGGGCGCGCTGACGGGGCTGGCGGAGTTACTGGGCGAGGTGGGGATCGCCCTCGTCGCCGTGGCGTGTGCGACGGACGAGGAGGGGCTGTACTGGCAGTGCATCGAGGCGATCGACGCGGCGGACGAGGCGGGCGACCGGGTGGCGGGCCTGCTGCGCCGGCTCGTCGCGCAGGAGCAGGAGCGGGAGCGCAAGGAGGCGCGGGAGCGCCAGAGACAGCAGGAGACCGAGCGCGAGCGGGAGCGGCAGCGGAACCACGAGCGCAGGCGGGGCCGTTGAGGCGGGCCCGGGCCGGTGGCGCCGCCTGTGGTGGTGTTCACGCCCTACCCCCCGTCCAGGGCGTGAACACGCGCCCGACTCTAGGTTCCGCGCGGCCCACCGGCGAGAGTCGGATTGCACAGCGGCACGGCCCCGCGGTGTCAGAAGTTCCTGTCCGGCCCGCCGCCCTCCAAGGCGGCGACCGCCACCCAGAGGTCGAGCCGCGCGTTCGGGGGCCGCAGCAGCGACCGGCGCAGGACCTGTTCGAGCCGCGCCAGCCGCTTCCTGGTGCCCGTCACCGACACCCCGAGCGCCTCCGCCGTGCTGCTCAGCCGGGTGTCGTTGCGCAGCCACGTGCGCAGAGTCGTCTCCAGCCCGGGCGCCTCCGTCCGTACGGGACGCAGCTGCGTGAGCGCCCACTCCTGTACGGCGGGCAGGCGCAGGAGCGCGTCGAAGGGGGCCGGGGCGGGGGTGGGTGGTCCGCCCTCCGCCGCGCGGTACGCCGTCCTTACGAGGTCTGCCGTCTCGTGGCGCGTCATCTCGTGGCGCGTCGTCTCGCGGTCCGTCGCCTCGTGCTCCCTCGTGCGGGGCAGCGCGCCGATCCGCAGGGCGAGGTCGAGCTTCGCCTGGTCGCCGACGAGCCTCAGGTCCAGGCCCAGCAGCGACTCGACGCGGCGCAGGCGCGAGGCCAGGGTGTTGCGGTGGATCTTCATGAGGTCGGTCGCGCCGGCGGAGAAGGCCAGCCACGACCGGACGGTGTCGGTCAGCGTGGCGCTGTCGGGGTCGGCGGCCCGGGCGGGGACGTAAGCGGTCAGCGGCGCCAGCAGGTGGTCCGCCCAGACGCGGCCCCGCCCGCCCAGCACGACGGGCAGCCCGAGCGCGGCGTCGAAGCGCGCCCAGCGCTCGGGGCGGCCCCGCGCCACCGCCAGGGCGTGGAAGGCCTGTTGGTAGCCGACGGCCGTGTCGCGCAGGGCCAGCGCGTCGCCGGTACCCACCACGCAGCCCTCGATCTCCGCGGTGAGGGCGGCCTCCAGCGGGCGCGCGCCGTCGGGGGCGGGGTTCGCGGACGCGACCACCAGCACATGGTCGGAGTAGACCGGGCACCGCACGATCCAGGCCCGGCCGCCGGTGAGTTCCGTGCAGACCCGGATCGTCTCGGCCCGCCGGTCGACACCGCACTCGACGACGTGGAAGCGGGCCGGATCGTGCAGGCGCGGCGCGAGGACGCCCGCGATCTGGTGCGCCGTGGCGAGGTTCCCGGACATCAACAGGTGCAGCACGGCCTCCCGTCCGCGCGCGTCGGCGACCTCCACGCGCCGCCGGGCCCGCGCGGTCTCCTTCGCCCACCAGCAGACGCCCAGCAGCGGCCCCGCGTCGGCCGGGGCGGCCGTCCCCAGGGGATCGGGACCGACCACCGCCAGGACCAGCCCGGACGGCTCGGCCCCGGGCCGGTCCCCGGGGAGGTCCACGGTCAGCAGCGCGCCCGACCGGTCCGGGGACGCGCCCGCCACGAACGTCCGCAGCCCCCGCACCCGCATCGCCCGCAGCCCGTCGGCGACAAGTGCGATCACCTCGGAATCGGGCTCGGCGGGAGACGCGGCGTGTACGTCGCCGGCCGTGTCCACCAGCCCGACCCAGCACCCGGTCCTGCGGGCCAGCCAGCGCAGCAGCGGCTGCACCCCGTCCCCCTTGCGGGCCAGCCGGTGCATGGTCAGGATGTCGGCCGCGCGCGAGGAGTCCGGGGACCGTACCGGTGGCACACCCACGCCGTACCCCTTCACCTCTCCGATCGGCGTTCCTGGGCCCGGAGACCCGTCGCGCCAGGACACCGATTGTCCCCGCCCAGGCGCTTGTGCCCCGACCCGGGAGGGGGCACGCGCCGGGCGGGCTCCGGAGCCGCGCGTTCGCCGCCTGTGCCGGGGCGGCCGGGCGGGAGAGGGAGGACGACGCGGGTCCGCCCGGCGGCCCTGCGAAGATGAAGGCATGGATCTTCGCATCTTCACCGAGCCCCAGCAAGGGGCGAGTTACGAGACATTGCTGAGCGTGGCCAAGGCGACCGAGGACCTCGGATTCGACGCCTTCTTCCGCTCCGACCACTACCTGCCCATGGGCTCGGCCGACGGGCTTCCCGGTCCCACGGACGCCTGGATCACCCTGGCGGCGCTGGCCCGTGAGACCAAGCGGATCCGGCTCGGCACGCTCATGACGGCCGGCACGTTCCGGCTGCCCGGCGTCCTCGCCATCCAGGTCGCGCAGGTGGACCAGATGTCCGGCGGCCGCGTCGAGCTGGGCCTGGGCGCGGGCTGGTTCGAGGAGGAGCACCAGGCGTACGGGATTCCGTTCCCCAAGGACAAGTTCGCCCGGCTCGAGGAACAGCTCGCGATCGTGACGGGGCTGTGGGAGACCGAGGCCGGCAAGACGTTCTCCTACGAGGGCACGCATTACCAGCTGACCGACTCGCCCGCGCTGCCCAAGCCCGCCCAGGCGAAGCTGCCGGTGCTCATCGGCGGGCACGGCGCGAAGCGCACCCCGCGCCTGGCCGCCCGGTACGCGGACGAGTTCAACATCCCCTTCGCCTCGCTGGAGGACACGGCCACGCAGTTCGGCCGCGTCCGGGCCGCGCTCACCGAGGCGGGCCGGGGCGAGGACGACCTCGTGTACTCGAACGCGCTGATCGTCTGCGTGGGCAAGGACGACGCCGAGGTCGCCCGCCGGGCCGCCGCCATCGGCCGCGAGGTCGACGAGCTGAAGGCGAACGGGCTCGCGGGCTCGCCCGCCGAGGTGGTGGACAAGATCGGCCGGTACGCGGCCGTCGGCTCCTCGCGGTTCTACCTCCAGGTCATGGACCTGGACGACCTCGACCACCTGGAGCTGATCTCCTCGCAGGTCCAGTCCCAGCTGAGCTGAAAGGGGTTCCTGTGCGGCCCGTCCGTCCCCTCGCCACGGCGCTCGCCGAGGAGCCGCTCGTCCTCGACGGCGGCCTCTCCAACCAGCTCCGGGCCCAGGGCTGCGACCTGTCCGACGCCCTCTGGTCGGCGCGGCTCCTCGTCGAAGGGCCGCAGCAGATCGAGGCGGCCCACGCGGCGTACGTACGGGCGGGCGCGCAGGTCCTCATCACCTCCAGCTACCAGGCGACGTACGAGGGGTTCGCGCGGCGCGGGATCGCCCGCGCCGAGGCGTCCGGGCTGCTGGCCCGCAGCGTGGACCTGGCCCGCCGGGCGGGCGACGCGGTCGATCGCGAGGTGTGGGTGGCCGCGTCGGTCGGCCCGTACGGCGCGATGCTCGCGGACGGCAGCGAGTACCGGGGGCGGTACGGGCTGTCGGTGGCGGACCTGGAGCGTTTCCACCGGCCGCGGATCGAGACGCTCGCCGCGGCGGCGCCGGACGTGCTCGCCCTGGAGACCGTGCCGGACGAGGACGAGGCGCGGGCCCTGCTGGCGGCGGCCGAGGGGTGCGGGGTGCCGGTCTGGCTCTCGTACTCCGTCGAGGCCGACGGTGAGCGCACCCGGGCCGGGCAGCCGCTCGCCGAGGCGTTCGCGGTGGCGGCGGGCAACGACCAGGTGGTCGCGGTGGGCGTCAACTGCTGCGAGCCCGCCGCCGTGGACCACGCGATCGCGGTCGCCGCGGCGGTGACGGGCAAACCGGTGGTGGTCTATCCCAACAGCGGCGAGCGGTGGGACGCGACGGCACGGGCCTGGCGCGGCGACGCCACCTTCGACCCGTCCCGGGTGACCGCCTGGCGCGCGGCGGGCGCCCGCCTGGTCGGCGGCTGCTGCCGCGTCGGCCCCGAGGCGATCGCCCGCCTCTGACCGGACGCCCGGACACGTACCGCCGGACGTACCGCCGCGCGCGGGACGGCTCCGACGAGGACCGTTCTCGTACGGTGGCGGGGCGTGACGGAAAACCTCTCGTCGTACCCCCGCGAGCAGGCAATACTCAACCGGGTGTTCTTGACGATCAGTACGACCGGCACCCCGGAACGTCCCGCGACCGACCTCGGCTTCCTGCTGCACAAGCATCCCGAGAAGGCGCAGACGTTCTCCACCGCGCACGGCACCGCCCATGTGCTCTACCCCGAGGCGACCGCGGAGCGGTGCACAGCCGCGCTGCTGCTGGAGGTCGACGCGGTGGCCCTGGTACGGCGCGGCAAGGGCAGGAGCCGGGGCGGCGCGCCCGACGCGGCGCTCGCCCAGTACGTCAACGACCGGCCGTACGCGGCCTCCTCGCTGCTCGCGGTCGCGCTGAGCACGGTGTTCAAGAGCGCCCTGCGCGGCGACTGCAGGGCGATGCCCGAGCGGGCGGCCGCTCCGCTGCCGCTGCGCATCGAGGTGCCCGCCGTACCGGCGCGTGGCGGCGTCGACCTCGTCCGCCAGCTCTTCGCGCCGCTGGGCTGGACCTCCGTCGAGGCCCGCCCGGTCGCACTGGACGTGACGTTTCCTCAGTGGGGCGAGTCGCGTTACGTCCAGCTCGTCCTGGAGGGCGAGATGCGGCTGGCCGACGCGCTGCGCCAGCTGTACGTCCTGCTGCCGGTGCTCGACGACGCCAAGCACTACTGGGTCGCGCCCGACGAGGTGGACAAGCTGCTGCGCGCCGGTGAGGGCTGGCTCGCCGAGCACCCCGAACAGAAGCTGATCACCAGCCGCTACCTCTCCCGCCGCTGGGGACTGACCCGCCGGGCCATGGAGCGCCTGGAGCTGGTCCGGCTGGCCGAGGCGGACGACATCGACGTCGAGGCCCTCGACAATGCCGTCCTGGAGACCCCGGACGAGGAGTGGGAGGCCGCGGAGGCGCGGGACGCCGCGCCCGGCACCGTACCGGCGGAAGGACCCGCCCCGGAGGCACCCGCCCCGGAGGCGGCCCCCGACCCCGCCCGGAGGGAGCCGTCGCTCGCCGACCGGCGGCGCGAGGCGATCCTCGCCGCCCTGCGCGACGCGGGCGCGAGCACCGTGCTCGACCTCGGCTGCGGCCAGGGCCAGTTGGTGCAGGCACTGCTCAAGGACGTGCGGTTCACCCACGTCATGGGCGTCGACGTGTCCGTCCGCGCCCTGACCATCGCCGCGCGCCGCCTCAAGCTGGACCGGCTCGGCGAACGGCAGGCGGCCCGCGTCTCGTTGACGCAGGGCTCCCTGACGTACACGGACCAGCGGCTCAAGGGGTACGACGCGGCGGTGCTCAGCGAGGTCGTCGAGCACCTCGACCTGCCGCGCCTGCCGGCCCTGGAGTACGCGGTGTTCGGCGCGGCCCGCCCCGCGACGGTGGTCGTGACGACGCCCAACGTCGAGTACAACGTGCGCTGGGAGACCCTGCCCGCCGGGCACGTACGCCACGGCGACCACCGATTCGAGTGGACCCGCGCGGAGTTCCGCGACTGGGCCGAGGAGGTGGCCGGACGGCACGGCTACACGGTCGCGTACGTCCCCGTGGGACCCGACGACCCCGAGGTGGGCCCGCCCACCCAGATGGCCGTCTTCACGCTCACCCGCCCCACCGACAGCACGACCGGCACCACCCGTACGACCAGCACCACCACCAGCAGCACCAGCACCACCACCGAGAAGGGAACGACCGCATGAGCGGCACCACGACCGACCGCACCGCCACCGCCGCCCGGCGGACCCTCCCGGTGACCGACCTGTCCCTCGTCGTCCTCGTCGGCGCCACCGGCTCCGGCAAGTCCACCTTCGCCGCCCGCCACTTCAAGCCCACCGAGATCGTCTCCTCGGACTTCTGCCGCGGCCTCGTCGCCGACGACGAGAACGACCAGAGCGCCAGCGGCGACGCCTTCGACGTCCTGCACTACATCGTGGGCAAGCGCCTCGCGGCCGGCCGCCTCACCGTCGTGGACGCCACCAACGTCCAGGCGGGGAGCCGCCGCCAGCTCGTGCAGATCGCCAGGGAGCACGACGTGCTGCCCATCGCGATCGTCCTCGACCTGCCCGAAGAGGTCTGCGCCGCGCGCAACGCCGTCCGCCCCGACCGCGCCGGCATGCCCCGCCACGTGATCAAGCGGCACCGGAACGAACTGCGCCGCTCCCTGCGCGGCCTCGAACGCGAAGGCTTCCGCAAGGTGCACCTGCTCCGCAGCGAGCAGGAGGTGGCGGACGCCGAGATCGTCCTCGAACGCCGTTACAACGACCTCAGACACCTCACCGGCCCCTTCGACATCATCGGTGACGTCCACGGCTGCCGCTCCGAGCTGGACACCCTGCTCGGCACCCTCGGTTACGTGGACGGACACCACCCCGGGGGCCGTACGGCCGTCTTCGTCGGCGACCTCGTCGACCGCGGCCCCGACAGCCCCGGCGTGCTGCGCCGCGTCATGGGCATGGTCGCGTCCGGCGACGCGCTCTGCGTGCCCGGCAACCACGAGAACAAGCTCGGCCGCTGGCTCAAGGGACGCAACGTCCAGCACACCCACGGACTCGCCGAGACGATCGAGCAGCTGGAGAAGGAGGACGACACGTTCCGCGCCGAGGTGCGGCAGTTCATCGACGGCCTGGTCAGCCACTACGTCCTGGACGGCGGCAAGCTGGTCGTCTGCCACGCCGGCCTGCCCGAGAAGTACCACGGCCGCACCTCGGGCCGGGTGCGCTCGCACGCGCTGTACGGCGACACCACCGGCGAGACCGACGAGTTCGGCCTGCCCGTGCGCTACCCGTGGGCCGAGGACTACCGGGGCCGCGCGGCCGTCGTCTACGGCCACACCCCGGTGCCGAACACCTCGTGGATCAACAACACCATCTGCCTGGACACCGGCGCGGTCTTCGGCGGGAAGATGACCGCGCTGCGCTGGCCCGAACGCGAACTGGTCGACGTACCGGCCGAGCGGGTCTGGTACGAGCCGGTCAAGCCGCTCGTCACCGAGGCGCCGGGCGGCCGGGAGGGCCGGCCGCTCGACCTCGCCGACGTGCACGGCAAGCGGATCGTGGAGACCCGCCTCATGGGGCGGCTCGCGGTACGGGAGGAGAACGCGGCGGCGGCCCTGGAGGTCATGAGCCGCTTCGCCGTCGACCCCCGGCTGCTCGGCTACCTCCCGCCGACGATGTCGCCCACCGCGACGTCCGACGAGGACGGCTACCTGGAGCACCCGGCCCAGGCCTTCGCGCAGTACCGCTCCGACGGCGTCACCCGCGTCGTGTGCGAGGAGAAGCACATGGGCTCGCGGGCCGTCGCCCTGGTCTGCCGCGACGCGGCCGCCGCCGAGGCGCGCTTCGGGGTGCGCGGACCGACGGGCGCGCTCCACACCCGTACCGGCCGGCCCTTCTTCGACGACCCCGCGGTCACCGAGGAGGTGCTGGAGCGGCTGCGTACCGCCGTCACCGCCGCCGGGCTCTGGCAGGAACTCGACACCGACTGGCTGCTGCTGGACGCCGAGCTGATGCCCTGGTCGCTCAAGGCCACCGGACTGCTCCGCACCCAGTACGCGGCGGTGGGCGCCGCCGCGGGCGCAGCCTTCCCCGCCGTCACCCAGGCGCTGGAGGCCGCCGTGGCCCGGGGCGTCGACGCGGGCGGCCTGCTGGCGGCCCAGCGCGAACGGGCGGACGACGCGGCCGCGTTCACGGAGGCGTACCGGCGCTACTGCTGGACCACGGACGGCCTGGAGGGCGCGCGGCTCGCGCCGTTCCAACTGCTCGCGGTACGGGGCCGCAGCCTCGCCGCCGTCCCGCACGACCAGCAGCTCGCCTGGCTGGACCGGCTGGTCGAGCACGACCCGACGGGTCTGCTCCAGGTCACCCGGCGGCTCGTCGTCGACACCGGCGACGAGGAGTCGGTCCGCTCCGGCACCGACTGGTGGCTGGAGATGACCGGGCGCGGCGGCGAGGGCATGGTCGTCAAGCCGCTCCAGGCACTCGCCAAGGACGACAAGGGGCGGCTCGTGCAGCCGGGCATCAAGGTGCGCGGCCGGGAGTACCTGCGGATCATCTACGGCCCCGAGTACACCCGGCCGGAGAACCTGGCCCGCCTGCGGAACCGGTTCCTCGGCCACAAGCGGTCGCTGGCGCTGCGGGAGTACGCCCTCGGCCTGGAGGCCCTGGACCGGCTCGCCGAGGGGGAGCCGCTGTGGCGCGTCCACGAAGCCGTCTTCGCGGTGCTGGCGCTGGAGTCGGAACCGGTGGACCCGCGGCTGTGACCCGGGCCGGGGCCGGGCCGGCGCTGTGACATGGCCCGCGATTCGGCGGACGGTGGTGCGTTCGTCGCGTGAACGGCGCGCCGTGCGGTGAGGATGGGGACATGGGATTCCATGTCGACTCCGAGACCGGGCGGCTGCGCCGCGTCATACTGCACCGCCCCGACCTGGAGCTGAAGCGCCTGACGCCGGGCAACAAGGACGCGCTGCTCTTCGACGACGTCCTGTGGGTGCGCCGGGCCCAGGAGGAGCACGACGGGTTCGCGGCCGTGCTGCGCGAGCGCGGGGTGGAGGTGCACCTCTTCGGTGACCTGCTGCGGGAGTCGCTGGAGCTGCCGCCCGCCCGGCGGCTCGTGCTGGACCGGGTCTTCGACGAGAAGGAGTACGGTCCGCTCGCCACCGACCACCTCAGGGGCGTCTTCGACGCGCTCCCGACGGCGGAGCTGGTGGCGGCGCTGGTCGGCGGGATGACCAAGCGGGAGTTCCTGGAGCGGCACGCGGAGCCGACGTCGGTCCGGTTCCACGTGATGGAGCCGGACGACTTCCTCCTCGACCCGCTGCCCAACCACCTCTTCACCCGGGACACCTCGGCGTGGATCTACGACGGGGTGTCCATCAACGCGATGCGCTGGCCCGCCCGGCAGCGCGAGACCGTGCACTTCGAGGCGATCTACAAGCACCACCCGCTCTTCACGGACCCGGCGGCCGGCCCCTTCCACCACTGGTCGGAGGGGCAGGACGACTACCCGTCCACGATCGAGGGCGGTGACGTCCTGGTCCTCGGGCACGGCGCCGTCCTGATCGGGATGAGCGAGCGCACCACCCCGCAGGCCGTGGAGATGCTGGCCCGCGGCCTGTTCGCGGCCGGGTCCGCCACCACGATCGTGGCGCTCGACATGCCCAAGCACCGGGCCTTCATGCACCTGGACACGGTGATGACGATGGTCGACGCCGACACCTTCACCCAGTACGCGGGCCTCGGCATGCTGCGCTCGTACACCATCGAACCGGGCAGCGGCGGCAACGAGCTGAAGGTCACCGACCACCCGCCGGAGCACATGCACCGCGCGATCGCGGCGGCGCTGGGCCTGGACCGGATCCGCGTCCTGACCGCCGTGCAGGACGTGCACGCGGCGGCGCGCGAGCAGTGGGACGACGGGTGCAACGTACTGGCGGTGGAGCCCGGGGTGGTCGTCGCCTACGAACGCAACGTCACCACCAACAGCCATCTGCGCCGGCAGGGCATCGAGGTGATCGAGATCCGCGGCAGCGAGCTGGGGCGGGGGCGGGGCGGGCCCCGCTGCATGAGCTGCCCGATCCAGCGCGACGCCGTCCACTGAGCGCGGCGCCTTCCACGGGGTGCGACGCCGCCCGGGTCCACCCGGAGGCCATCCCGAATCAACTCCCTGTATAGCAATACGGCCCGTCGTATATAGTTCCAGCCTCTTCTCGTTTCTCGTTCAGGAGCAGTCCCATGGCGATACACCTCGCAGGCCGCCACTTCATCAAGGAGCTGGACTTCACGGCGGACGAGTTCCGCGGCCTGGTCGCCCTCGCCGCCGAGCTCAAGGCCGCCAAGAAGGCGGGCGCCGAGGTCCAGCGCCTGCGTGGGAAGAACATCGCGCTGATCTTCGAGAAGTCCTCGACGCGCACCCGGTGCGCCTTCGAGGTGGCGGCCGCCGACCAGGGCGCCTCCACGACGTACATCGACCCGGCCGGCTCGCACATCGGGCAGAAGGAGTCGCCGAAGGACACCGCGCGGGTCCTCGGCCGGATGTACGACGCGATCGAGTTCCGCGGCGACGCCCAGGAGACCGTGGAAGAACTCGCCGCGCACGCGGGCGTCCCCGTCCTGAACGGCCTCACCGACGACTGGCACCCCACCCAGATGCTCGCGGACCTGCTCACGATGACGGAGCACAGCGACAAGCCCCTGGACGAGATCGCCTTCGCCTACCTCGGCGACGCCCGCTTCAACATGGGCAACTCGTACCTCGTCACCGGCGCGCTGCTCGGCATGGACGTACGGATCGTGGCGCCGCGCGAGTACTGGCCCGCCGAGGGCGTCCTCACCCTGGCGCGGAAGGCCGCCGAGGTCAGCGGGGCCCGGCTGACCCTCACCGAGGACATCGCGGAGGGGCTGCCCGGCGCGGACTTCGTGGCGACGGACGTCTGGGTGTCGATGGGGGAGCCGAAGGAGGTGTGGGACGTACGGATCACGGCCCTGCGCCCGTACGCGGTGACCATGGACGTGCTGCGCGCGACCGGGAACCCCGACGTGAAGTTCCTCCACTGCCTGCCGGCCTTCCACGACCTGGGCACGACCGTCGCGCGGGAGATCCACGAGCGGCACGGGCTGACGGAGCTGGAGGTCACGGACGAGGTCTTCGAGTCGCCGCACTCGGTGGTCTTCGACGAGGCCGAGAACCGGCTGCACACGATCAAGGCGGTCCTGGTCGCCACCCTGGCCGACGCGTCATGAGGGGCGGTCCGTCCGGGCGGCCGGGCGGCGCGGGGCTCACAGGCCCGGGCAGGACGGCTCCTCGCACGCCGCCAGGCTTTCCCGGGCCGGGCGCTCCCGCGCCGGGCCCGACACCTCGTGGACCTCGACCCCGGCCTCGTGCACGGGGAGCGTGAACCAGACGGCCTTGCCCTGCTCGGTGATCCGGTGCCCGCAGTCCGAGCTGAGCGTGCTGATCAGCAGCAGGCCGCGCCCGCTCTCCGACCACGGATCGGGCTCGACGGGCGGCCAGGGGAGCGTGACGTCGCGCGGCGGCCCGGGATCGCGGTCGTGCACCTCCACCTGGCAGCCGGTCGGGAGCAGCTCCACCACCAGTTCGATCCCGTCGCCCTCCGTGTGCTTCACCGCGTTGGCGACGAGTTCCGCGGTGAGCAGTTCCGCGACGTCGCTGTCGGCCGGCGCCCGCAGGTCCAGCAGGGCCGTCCGGATCAGGGCGCGGGCCATGGGCACGGCCGCCGCGGTGTGCGGGAGTGCGATACGCCACGAGGTGGAGCCGGTGGGTTCGAACACGACGGTAGGTCCGATCGAGGGACACGTAACACTTCTGCTTTCAACCTTACGGAGCGTGAAGGCCCGGACAAGGGGCCCCGGGCCGCAGCGAGGGGGACCTGTGCCTCTTGTCCCACGGGACCTTTGGCGCAAGCACGGCCCTATCCGCGCCTATCCGCGCCTATCCGCGCCTACCTGTGCCTGTCAGTTCCTGTCCGTGCTTGTCCGGGCAATTCGGGGGTACCCGCCGTACACGACCCACCCGAGGCCGAGGGGAGTGCGCGGACGTGTACGGGACACAGCGGTGGCGGGAGCGCAGGAACGCGGAACGCAACCTGGTGCGCGGCAGGATCCCCGGGGACCCGGGCGAACGGGACGCGCTGCGCAGACTGGTGGCGGACCGGCGGCGCCGGCTGGAGAGCCGGCCGTGGCTGTTCGCCGCCCTGGTCCTCGCCCTCGCGGTGCCCCCGGTCCTGTGGGCCCTCGAAGGGCTGTGGTCCACGGCGCTGCTCATGCTGGTGTTCGGGATCGCGTTCGGCAGCTGGGCGACCTGCGAGCGCCGGCGCAACCGGAGCCGCCTGCGGTTCCTGGACCGGGCGCTGACCGCCGCGGCCGACGCGGCCACCCGCACCGGCACCCTTGGGCACGACACCGGCCCCCGGCTGGTCCTCACTCGCCGGACGGGCTGACGGCCAGCCCCGGCGCACCCCAGACCGGGAACCAGCGGCTCAGATCGGCCTCCATCCGCAGGTCGTCCCCGATCACCGCCTTGACCTGGAGTTCCCGCTGGCTGTCCCGCTTCTCGGCGGTGCCGGGCAGCGGCGCGAACGGGTAGAACGTGCCGCGCTTGTACAGGTAGACCAGCGCGAGCGGCCGGTCCTCGGGATCCTTGAAGCCCACCAGCGAACAGAGCAGCTGCGGCCCGAAGCCGCCGTCCTGGAGCAGCGTGTTCACCGTGTGGAGGTCGTTCACGAGGGCGGCGAGGTCGTCGGCCGGCTGCCGGGCGAGCAGCCAGGTGTAGCCGTACGCGTCCTGGCTGAACTCCACGGGGTGGCCGCCCCGGGCGGTGTCGGCGTCCAGCAGTTCCCGTACGTCCTCCCGGATCCGCGCGAAGCTCCCGCCCTCGACGCCCGCGAAACACACCGACCCGAGGCCGGTGGGCGTGAAGCCCGCGCCCGCCTGGAGGGTGATCGCGGCGGACGGCAGGGCGAAGAGCTGGTCGAGATCGGGACGGACCGGCTTGCTGCGGCCGAGGATGGTGTCGAGCAGACCCACGGGACCAACTCCTCCGACGATGCTGATGTGTCCAGGGCGTCCGGGGCCTCACCGGCCCGCGTC
This sequence comes from Streptomyces liangshanensis, assembly GCF_011694815.1. NCBI lineage: Bacteria > Bacillati > Actinomycetota > Actinomycetes > Kitasatosporales > Streptomycetaceae > Streptomyces > Streptomyces liangshanensis. Next base: position 1,728,312 of record NZ_CP050177.1, on the reverse strand, counting down.
CGGGGGCCTTACCGGCCCAGCTCGGTGGAGATCCGCGCCAGCTGCTCCAGGCGCTGTTCCAGCGTCGGGTGCGACGAGAACAGCCGGCCCAGGCTGGCCTTCGAGGAGAAGGCGGGAGCGAAGAAGAAGGCGTTGTACGGCTCCGCCTTCCGCAGGTCCTCCGTCGGGATCCGCGCCATGCTGCCGCTCACCTTGGTGAGGGCGGAGGCGAGGGCCGAGGGGCGGCCGGTGAGCAGCGCGGCCGTACGGTCGGCGGACAGCTCGCGGTAGCGGGACAGCATCCGGGTCAGCAGGAAGCCGAGCACGTACACGACCGCGCTGGCCAGCGGGATCAGCATGATCGCCAGGCCGGCGGGGCCCGCGTCCCGGCTGCTGCGGCTGACCCCGCTCCACAACGCGATCCGGGTGATGACACCGGCGAGGACCCCCAGGAACGAGGCGATGGTCATGACGGCCACGTCGCGGTGCGCCACGTGCGACATCTCGTGCGCGAGCACCCCCTCCAGCTCCTCGGGCTCCAGCCTGCGCAGGAGCCCGGTGGTGGCGCACACCAGCGCGGTGCGCTCGTTGCGGCCGGTGGCGAAGGCGTTCGGGATGTCGCTGCGCGAGATGGCCACGCGGGGCTTCGGCATGTCGGCCAGCGCGCAGATCCGGTCGATGGCGCCGTGCAGCTCCGGAGCCTCCTCCGGGGTCACCTCGCGCGCGCCCATGCCGAAGGCGGCTATCCGGTCGCTGAACCAGAACTGCGCGATGAACAGAGCGCCCGCGACGATCAGGATGAGGGGCCACGCGCCCTTGAGGAGCGCGATCAGCACACCCACGAGGACCACGTAGAGCAGACCGATCAGGAACATGGTCGACACCATGCGCGTGGTCAGCCCGCGGTCCGGCGAGTAGCGGGAGCGGGTACGGGTCATCGTGCGCCTCCAAGGGGCTGTTCCTTCCCTCATTCTGCTCCTTCCGCGCCGAAACCGAATAAGTGCCGCATAAGCGGGTGCAAGGGTCGAGCGGGACAGGTGGGCCCGGCGTACGGTGGTTCTCATGAAGCTGGCGTCCTGCGTGCTGTACGTGTTCGACCTCGACGAGTCCGCGAGCTTCTACCGGGACCTGCTGGGGCTGGAGGTCACGCAGCGGACCACCACGGCGGCCCTCATGGTCGACGCCGAGTCGGGCTGTCAGCTCTATCTGCGGGCCCTCGGATCCAACGCCCCTCACACGCTCGGCGGTATCGGCCTCCAGTGCATGATCTGGACGGCCGCCGACGCCGAGGAGCTGCGGCGCTGCGAGGAGATCCTGAGAAAGCGGGAGGCCCACGTCACCACCGGTCACGCCGACGGGTTCGACTGGGTGGAGGGGCGTGATCCCAGCGACGTCCCGGTGATGGTCAGTTTCCCCGGCCCCGACCTGGTGGCCCGGCAGGAGATCATCACCCGCATCTACGCCTGGTGACGACCGCCGCCGGCCGGGCCATTCCTGGTGACCGCTTCGTCCGAAGGGCAGCGACCATGAGCACAGACGAATCCCCCGACCGGGCTCCCGGCCTCGGCATCCCCGCCCACATCGAGGCCTGCCTCTTCGACCTCGACGGCGTCCTCACCCCCACCGCGGCCCTGCACGCGACGGCCTGGAAGACCACGTTCGACGGCTTCCTGGAGCGGCGGGACGGCCCCGGCTACCGCCCCTTCGACAAGGTCGCCGACTACGACGAGTACGTGGACGGGCTGCCGAGGGCCGACGGGGTCCGCTCCTTCCTCGCCTCGCGCGGCATCGAGCTGCCCGAGGGGAGCGCCGGTGACCCGCCGGACCGCGACACCGTCCGCAGCCTCGGCGAGCGGAAGAACGACCTCCTCCTCCAGGACATCAGGACCAAGGGCGTCGAGGCGTACCCGGGCTCGGTCCGCTTCGTCCGCGCCGTCGAGGCCGCAGGGATCCACCGGGCCGTGGTCTCCTCCAGCGCCAACTGCCGTGACGTCCTGATCGGCGCCGGCATCGAGGACCTGTTCGAGGTACGGATCGACGCCGGGGTCGCCCACGAGCAGCACCTCGCGGGCAAGCCCCACCCCGACACCTTCCTCGCCGCCGCCCGCGCCCTCGGCGTCGACCCGGCCCACGCGGCCGTCTTCGAGGACGCCCTCGCCGGCATGGACGCCGGCCGCACCGGCGGCTTCGGCTTTGTCATCGGGGTGAACCGCACCGGCCAGGCGGACGCCCTGAAACGCCACGGCGCGACTGTGGTCGTGGACGACCTCGCCGACCTGTTGGGAGACCGGGCGTGATCACTCATCCGCTGTACGCCGTCGAGCCGTGGTGCCTGCGCGAGACGGCCCTCGACCTGGACGCCCTGCCGCAGAGCGAGTCGCTCTTCGCCCTCTCCAACGGCCACGTCGGCTGGCGGGGCAACCTGGACGAGGGCGAACCGCACGGACTGCCGGGGACGTACCTGAACGGGGTGTACGAGCTGCGCCCGCTGCCGTACGCGGAGGCCGGCTACGGGTACCCGGAGTCCAGCCAGACCGTCATCAACACCATCAACGGCAAGATCATCCGGATGCTCGTGGACGACGAGCCCTTCGACCTGCGCTACGGCCGCCTCGGCCACCACGAACGTGTCCTCGACCTGCGGTCGGGGCTGCTGCACCGTACCGTCGAGTGGACGTCGCCGGCGGGCCGTACAGTACGGGTCCGGTCCACCCGGCTCGTCTCGTTCACCCAACGGGCCATCGCCGCCGTCGCCTTCGAGGTCGAGGCGGTCGACGCCGAGGTCAGCATCGTCCTCCAGTCGGAACTGGTCGCCAACGAACAGCTCCCGCCCGCCGGCGGCGACCCGCGCGCGGCGGCCGCCCTGGAGTCACCGCTCGTCCCCGAGGAGCACTACTCGAACGGCCGGCGGCTGCGGCTGGTGCACCGCACCGAGCGCAGCGGCCTGCGGGTGGCCGCCGCCGCCGACCACGTCGTGGAAGGTCCCGGGAAGACCGGCGTCTTCTGCGAGAGCGGCGCCAACCAGAGCCGCGTCACCTTCACCTCCGACGTCGGGCCCGGCGAGCGCCTGCGCATGGAGAAGTTCGTTGCGTACGGCTGGTCGGGCAACCGGTCGCTGCCCGCCGTGCACGACCAGGTGGACGGCGCCCTCGCCGCCGCCATGGGCACCGGCTGGGCCGGCCTGGTCGACGAACAGCGCGCCTACCTCGACCAGTTCTGGACCCAGGCGGACGTCGAGGTCGAGGGCGACACCGAGATCCAGCAGGCCGTACGGTTCGGGCTGTTCCACACCCTCCAGGCCGGCGCCCGCGCGGAGAGCCGGGCCATCCCCGCCAAGGGCCTGACCGGGCCGGGCTACGACGGCCACAGCTTCTGGGACACCGAGAGCTTCGTCCTGCCGTCGCTGACCTACACCGCCCCCAAGGCCGTCGACCAGGCCCTCAGGTGGCGGTTCTCCACCCTGCCGGCCGCCCGGGAGCGGGCTTCCCAACTCGGCCTGAAGGGCGCGGCGTTCCCCTGGCGGACCATCAACGGCGGTGAGTGCTCCGGCTACTGGCCGGCCGGGACCGCCGCCTTCCACATCAACGCCGACATCGCCGACGCCGTCGCGCGCTACTCCGCCGTCACCCACGACGAGACGTTCGACCGGGAGGTCGGGGTCGAACTCCTCGTGGAGACAGCCCGGCTGTGGCGCTCGCTCGGCCACCACGACCACACCGGCGTGTTCCACATCGACGGCGTCACCGGCCCCGACGAGTACAGCGCCGTCGCGGACGACAACACGTACACGAACCTGATGGCGCAGGAGAACCTGCGCGCCGCCGCCGACGCCTGCGACCGGTACCCGGACGTGGCCGTGCGACTCTCCGTCGACACCGAGGAGAGCGCGGCGTGGCGCGACGCGGCGGCGCGCACGGCCCTCCCGTACAACCACGAACTGGGCGTCCACGAACAGTCCGCGGGCTTCACCGCCCACCAGATGTGGGACTTCGCCGCGACGGGCGAGGACGACTACCCGCTCCTGCTGCGCTTCCCGTACTTCGACCTCTACCGCAAGCAGGTCGTCAAGCAGGCCGACCTGGTGCTCGCCATGCACGTGCGCGGCGCCGCCTTCACCGCCGAGGAGAAGGCCCGCAACTTCGCGTACTACGAGGCGATCACCGTCCGCGACTCGTCGCTCTCCGCGTGCACGCAGGCCGTCATGGCCGCCGAGACGGGCCACGTCCAACTGGCCTACGACTACCTCGGGGAGGCCGCGCTGATGGACCTCTCCGACCTGGAGCACAACACACGGGACGGTCTGCACATCGCGTCCCTGGCCGGCACCTGGATCGCGCTCGTCTCGGGCTTCGGCGGGATGCGCCACCACGGCGACACCCTCGCGTTCGCCCCCCGGCTGCCCGAACAGCTCAGCCGCCTCGCCTTCAACGTCCAGATCCAGAAGCGCCACCTGCGCGTGGAGATCAACGGGTCGAAGGCGGTGTACTCGATGCCGGAGGCGGACGGCGAGGCCCTGGTGATCAGCCACTACGGCACCCCCCTCACCGTCTCCCCCCACACCCCCCAGACCCGCGACCTACCGCACCCGGTGGAGCGCCCGGAACCCCAACAGCCGGCCGGCCGCCGCCCGGCCAGGCGAGGCGGCCGTCCCGTTCCGCCCTCGCCGGGCGACTGACCCTCTCCGGTCGCTTTTCGGCCATGTTCACGGAAGGCGTGAGGCGCCTTAGTTGCGGCTGACCGATTGTCAGAACGAAACAACTCATTTCGGCCGCCTTAGCAGAATTCTCCGATCGCCCGGTCGGGCCGCACTCCGGAACTCCCTGGACAGTCACCTGGGACGTCTGGCAGGCTTCGGCCGTCGACGATCAAGGAGATGTGCATGAAACAGCAGAGAAGAAACAGGATTTCGGTCCTTTTCGGGACGCTTCTCGCCACCCTGCTCCTGGCTATCGCGGTCCCGAACGCGGCCTATGCCGCCGCCTGTTCGGGCTACGGCTGTGACGGTCACGATCCGAACGTGCAGACGTGGCAGGCCGGCCCGGTCACCAACTATGAGCGCCAGTTGGGCGGTTCGGTCTTCCTGGAGCTGCGTTGGGGCCAGACCGACGGGGATCAGTACGGTTGGGCCCGCGTCACCTATGTGGGCATCGCGCCGGATTACCGGATCGAAATAGAACGCTGCAACAAGGCCGGCACTTCGTGCGAGATCTATTTGGGTGTCACGAAGGCCGGCGCTTCTGCCTGGACCGCGCAGACCGGCCCTAATTCCTATGTGACGCGAACTCCTATGTACTACAACCCCTCCACGATGAAGGAAAGGGCGTGCGTCATCGTGTCGAGCGGCGCCACGACCTGCACCCCCTATTACTAGGCCGCTATTTCGGCGCGCGGGCGCGCCCTTGAGCACAATGGAGCCTCTGTCCCCCCGGTCGGGGAGCCAGGGGCTCCCCCTGTGCCCCGGTGCCCGCGCGGTCCTAGAGTGGTCGCCGTGAACGACGCCGAAGATGTCCGACGTATCGCGCTCTCCCTCCCGGAAACGGTGGAGAAGGAGGCCTGGCGCATGCCGACGTTCCGCGTGGCGGGGAAGATGTTCGTCACCGTGCCCGATGACCGGACCTCGTTCGCCGTCCGCTGCCCGCGCCACGAGCGCGCCGAGCTGATCGCGGCGGAACCGGAGAAGTTCTGGGTGCCGCCGCACGAGGCGAGTTCGGCGTGGGTACGGGTACGGCTGGCCGCGCTCGACGACGCGGACGAGCTGCGCGACATCCTGGTCGACTCCTGGAAGCAGGCGGCCCCCGAGCGCCTGCTGGACACCCTCCGCCCGCGCCCGTGACCCGAAACCTCCGACGTTCACGCCGAGTTCATGCCCGGAAGGGATGAAAGAGGCGAGTAGTCCGGTTCCGCGCACTTAGTCTCTGGTGCCGCTCGAGAGATCGGCGGCGATCCACCAGGAACAGCACGTGACGGACGGAACCGAGAATGCGTTCAACTTCTGTGGGACAGACATCACCCGCCCCGGCGGCACGGGGACCGAGGAGGCTCGCCAGAGCCGGGTTCCTCGCCGCCGGCGCGGCCGCGGCACTGCTCGCCGCGCCGCTCACGGCGCACGCCGACGTCATCGGCAACCTCCCGTACGGAGCCGGTGGTTGGGAGGCCTCGTTCTCTCCCGCGTACGACTACGACGGTGACGGGTGCCTCGCCACGTCGGCCGAGGACATCAACGGCAACCTCAACCCGGGCCTCGCCCTGGGCGGCGCCGTGAACGGGCACTGCCACGACATGGCCCAGCTGAACAGCTCCAACACCTACGGGCGCAGCGAGTGCAACAACGGCTGGTGCGCGGTCATGTACGACAGCTACTTCGAGAAGGACCAGTCCACCAACGGCGTGGGCGAGATAGCCGGCGGCACCAACGGCCACCGGCACGACATCGAGTCCGTCATCTCCTGGATCAACCAGGCGTCGAACCAGGTGGAGTACCTGTCCGTCTCCCAGCACGGCGACTGGAAGACGTACACCCGCTCCCAGGTCCGGTTCGACGGCTCGCACCCCAAGGTCGTCTACCAGAAGGACGGCGGCTTCACGCACGACTTCCGTATCGCCAACGCGTCGGACGACGCGGTGGAGAACCCCACCCACCAGTGGTTCTATCCGCCGCTGGTCGACTGGAACCACTGGCCGCAGGTCAACGCCCCCACCAACTGGCTGCGGGACCGCCTGATGGCGGCCGACTTCGGCTCCGCCAGTTTCAAGATCAAGGACAGCGCCTTCCAGGGAGAGCTCGGCCGCGCGAAGCCCCTGGAGATCTCCTTCCAGCCCTGACCCACGGGTGAGCGCCCCCGCCGCACCCGAGACGGCGGCACCGGTCCGCGGAACCGGTGCCGCCCCGGCCACGAGCGGCGCCCCCCGACCGGGGGCCCGCCGGCCGGCCCAGGAGGCGGCCCCGTCAGGGATCCTGACGCGGCGCCGCCACCGCCGGCGGCCACACCTCCGGGTCCAGGACACCCAGCACGTACGCACGCGCCACCAGAGCCGTCCTGCCCGGCACACCCCACCGCCGGGCCAGCCGCCCGAAGTGGTAGTTCACCCCGTCGGCGGTCATGCCCACGGCCCGCGCCATGGCCTCGGTGGTCGCGCCCGCCGCGGCCAGCGCCAGCAGCCTGGCGTCCACCGGACTCGCCGGCTCGCCCGCCACGACGAGGCGCGCGGGCGGCGACTCGCGCCGGTCCCGTACCCGTAGCACCACCAGCAGCCCGGGCGGGACGCCCGAGAACTCACTGACCGGGTCCACGCTCAGCTCCCCGTACCGCTCGTCCCCGTCCGCCGCGGCCCAGCGCACCTCGATCGGATAGCGCGACCGGTGGCCCAGCCGCAGCGCCTCCGCGATCCGGTGCACCTGGTCCGTGAACCGCGGACGCAGCAGCTCCAGTACGTTGCGGCCGCGCAGCCGCCCCGGCGGCAGGCCCCACTCCCGCGCCAGCGCCGGGTTGGCCAGCAGGATCGTGCCGTCCGTACGGCACACCCCGATCGGCACCGGCACCCGGTCGAGCAGCGTGAGCGCGCGGTTGCGCCACATCACCGCGTCGCCGTGCGCGTCGTCGGGGAAGTCCGGCAGTTCGTCCACGGCGGCCACCCGCTCTCCCCGCTCTCCCGTCCGCGGCGTCCCGGCCGGGGGTACGGCGCCGGGCCGGGCGCCGGTACGGGCCGTGGCACCGATCACAGGTTCCATCATGGCCCATCGCCCCACTACAGGATCATGTAGCCCGGGTGGCGGCCGGGCGGTCCGGGGCGGGCCAGGCTTGACCGCAGGCAACGGCTCTTCCCCGAAAGGCCCTTCACCCCCCATGTCACACACACCCCCCACGGCACACACCGAATCCGACGGCATCCCGCTCGTCGACGTCTCCGACGCCCCGCCCGGCGGCCCGCTCATCCAGGCGGCGATGGGCCACCTGCGCCGGCACGGCCCCGTCGTCCGCCACCGCCGGCACGGGCGCGACACCCTCTTCGTCGCGGACCTGGACCTGGTCACCGAACTCGCCGACGACCGGCGGTTCGCCAAGCACATCAACCCCGGCCTCGAAGCGGTCCGCTCCCTCACCGCCGACGGCCTGTTCACCGCGTACAACGACGAACCCAACTGGGCCAAGGCGCACGACATCCTCATGCCCGCCTTCGCGCTCGGCTCGATGCGTACGTACCACCCGGCGATGCTGGACGTCTCACGGCGGCTGATCGCCGGCTGGGACCGCGCGGCGGCCGCCGGGATCCCCGTCGACGTGCCCGGCGACATGACCCGGATGACCCTCGACACCATCGGCCTCACCGGCTTCGGCTACGACTTCGGCTCCTTCGAGTCCGAGGAGCCGCACCCGTTCGTCTCCGCCCTCGTCCGCGGCCTCGCCTGGAGCATGGCCAGGATCACCGACAAGCCCGGCGACGACCACACCGCCCGCGACCTCGCCTTCCGCGAGGACGCCGACTTCCTGAACTCCGTCGTCGACGAGGTCATCGACCACCGCGTCGCCTCCGGGGACACCTCGACCGACGACCTGCTCGGACTGATGCTCCAGGCGCGCCACCCCGCCGACGACACCACCCTCGACCACGCGAACATCCGCAACCAGGTCATCACCTTCCTGATCGCCGGACACGAGACCACCTCCGGCGCCCTGTCCTTCTCCCTGTACTACCTGCTCAAGCACCCGGCCGTGCTCCGGCTGGTCCAGCGCGAGGCCGACGAGCTGTGGGGCGACACGGACGACCCCGACCCCACGTACGAGGACATCGGCCGCCTCACCTACACCCGCCAGGTACTCAACGAGGCCCTGCGGCTGTGGCCGACCGCCGCCGCGTTCAGCCGCTCGGCCCGCGAGGACACCGTCATCGGCGGCCGGATCAAGGTGGCGGCGGGATCGGACGTCATCGTCATCACCCCGATGCTGCACCGGCAGCCGGTATGGGGCGACAACCCCGAGCTGTTCGACCCCGCGCGGTTCACCGCCGAGGCCGCCGCGAACCGCTCCCCGCACGCCTTCAAGCCGTTCGGCACCGGTGAACGCGCCTGCATCGGACGGCAGTTCGCCCTGCACGAGGCGACCATGCTGCTCGCCATGCTGGCCCACCGCTACCGCTTCGTCGACCAGGACGACTACCAGTTGGAGGTGAAGGAGACCCTCACGCTCAAGCCCGAGGGCCTCACCCTCACCCCCCGGCCCCGGACCACCGCCGACCGCGACGCCGACCGCGCCGCCCTGCCCGGCTTCGGCTCCGCCGCCACCGAGCTACCCGCGCACACCGACACCGGCCTGCCCACGCTGGTACGGCCCGGCACCGGCGTGCTGTTCCCGCACGGCAGCAACTACGGCACCTGCCGCGGCTTCGCCGCCGAACTGGCCGAGAGCGCCGCCGAGTTGGGATGCGACACCCTGGTCGCCCCGCTCGACGCGTACGCCACCGGCCTGCCCACCGACCGGCCCGTCGTCATCACCACCGCCTCCTACAACGGCCGGCCCACCGACGACGCCGTCGCGTTCGCCGACTGGCTGGAGGCCGCCGGACCGGGCGCCGCCGACGGCGTGCGGTACGCCGTCCTCGGCGTCGGCGACCGCAACTGGGCCGCCACCTACCAGCACATGCCCACCTGGATCGACGACCGCCTCGCCGCACTGGGCGGCACCCGGCTGCTGCCCCGCGCCGAGGCCGACGCCTCGGGCGATCTCACCGGCGCCGTCAAGGAGTTCACCGCCGCGCTGCGCACCGCCCTGCTCACCGGGTACGGCGACCCCGCGACCGCCGGCGCCGCCCCGGTCACGGACGAGGGCCCCACGTACCTCGTCACCGAGATCACCGGCGGCGATCCGCTCGACGCCCTGGCGGCGCGCCACGACATGGTCCGTACGACCGTGGTGGCGGCGGCCGACCTCACCAGCCCCGGCCACACGCGCGTCAAGCGCCACGTCAGGCTGGCCCTGCCCGAGGGCACCACCTACCGCACCGCCGACCACCTCGCGGTCCTCCCCGTCAACGCCCCGGCCCTCGTGGCCCGCGCCGCCGCACTGTTCGGCGCGGACCTCGACACCGTCCTCTCCATCGCCCCGGCCAGGCCGCGCCGCTCCGGGCTCGCCGTCGACCGGCCGGTGTCCGTACGCGAACTCCTCAGCCGCTACGTCGAGTTGCAGGACCGCCCGACCGGCGGGCAGTTCGCCGCGCTGGCCGCGCTCAACCCGTGCCCGCCCGAGCGCGCGGCACTCGACGCTCTCGCCGGGGACGCCGACGCCCGGTCCGCCGACCGGCGCACCCTGCTCGACGTGATCGAGGACAACCCGGCCCTGCGCGAGACGCTGACCTGGCCCGTCCTGCTCGACCTGCTGCCCCCGATCAGGTCCCGCCTCTACTCCGTCTCGTCCTCGCCCGGCACCGATCCGCGCCACGCGGACCTGATGGTCTCGCTGCTGGACGCGCCCGAGTGGGGCGGCCGGGGCGCGTTCCGGGGCGCCGGCTCCGGCTACCTCAACGCCGTACGGCCGGGGGACACCGTACTGGTACGGGTCCAGGCCTGCCGGGAGGCGTTCCGCATCGACCACGACCGCACCGAGCCGGTCGTCATGATCTCCGCGGGCACCGGGCTCGCGCCCTTCCGCGGAGTGATCCGCGACCGGAGCACACGCGCCGCACAGGGCGGGCAACTGGCCCCGGCGCTCTGCTACTTCGGGTGCAACGCGCCGGACGCCGACTATCTGCACGCGGAGGAGTTCCGGGCGGCCGAGGACAAGGGAGTCGTCTCCATGCGCCCCGCCTTCAGCCGGGCCCCGGTCGACGGCGCGCGCTACGTGCAGCACCGGGTCGCCGCCGACGGCGAGGAGCTGTGGAAACTCCTGGACCAGGGCGCGCGGGTGTACGTGTGCGGGGACGGCGCCCGGATGGCGCCGGGCGTACGGGAGGCCTTCCGCGCGCTGTACACCGAGCGCACCCCGGGCGCGGACGACGCGGCCGCCGAAGCATGGCTGGCGGCCCTCGCCGCCGAGGGCCGCTACGTGGAGGACGTGTACGCGGGCTGAACCCGCGACGGCTTAGCCCCCGCCCCCTCGGCGGGGGACCGGTCAGCGGCGGCCGGCGGTCAGGGTCACGAGGAACTGGCCGCCGCCCGGCTCGATCCCGGCGGTCACCGGCAGCCCCGGCACCAGCCGGGAGAACCGGTCCACCAGCCACTCCGCCGCCTCTTCGGCGTCCCGCCTGGTCGGGCAACGCCCCACCATCTCGCGGCCCCCCTTGCGCTCCAGCCGCCCGGCGACCGTGATCAGCGGCGCCGGCTCGACCACGTACAGGCGGTCCGGCCAGGCGATGTCCACCTTCACCGCGCCCTTGCGGGTGTTGCAGCCGCGGTGCGCGAGCCGCTCGGGGACCTTGGCCTTCCGGTCCGTGGTCCGGCTGTCCACGCTGGGCCCCCGCGGGTCGTTCACCGACTCGTCCGGGTCGACCGCCTCGTCGCACACCCAGCACCGCCAGCCGTCACGCTCGGCCACATCATCCAGGAGACTCATCCGAGCAAACTAGCCGCTGCCGCCACCCCCGTCGAACGAGGGGCGGCCGACACGGCAAGGCGTCGGGACAGTGGGCGACCGCCCGCCCGACAATCGGTGGAACACCGGCGCCGTCCACGCGCCGGTCCACCGCAAGGAGCACAGTTCGTGAAAATCGGTATCGGACTCCCCAACCAGATCCGTGACGTGCGGCCCGGCGTTCTCCCCGAATGGGCCCGGCGTGCCGAGGAGGCCGGGTTCTCCACGCTGGGCAGCGTGGGCCGCATCGCCTACCCCGGAGTGATGGACACGGTGGCGCTGGCCGCCGCCGCGGGGGCCACGAGTCGCATCGGCCTCCTCAGCACCGTCCTGCTCGGCCCGGTCTGGCCCCCGCTCCTGGTGGCCAAGGAGGCGGCGAGCATCGACGGGGTCTCCGGCGGGCGCCTGACCCTCGGAGTCGGCCTCGGCGGACGCCCGGACGACTTCGTGGTCAAAGGTCTCGGCGCGCGCGGCACCGGCCGGCGGCTCGACGAGGACATCGAGACGTACCGGAAGGTGTGGCGCGGCGAGGTACCGGACGGCTGCGACAACCCGCTGGTGCCCGCGGGCACCCGGGAGGTCCCCCTGCTCTTCGGCGGCGGCGTCCCGGCGTCGTTCGAGCGCGTCGCGCGGTCCGGCCAGGGATACATCGGCGCCTCGCTGCCGCCCGCCATGGTCGGCCCCGCCTTCGAGGGCGTGCGCGAGGCCTGGCTGCGGGCCGGCCGCAAGGGCTCCCCGTACCTGGTCGCCATCGCCTACTTCGCCGTCGCGGACCCGGAAGCGGGCACCCACGGGGTCCACGACTACTACACGACGGCCGGTCCCGAGGCCGCCGAGCTGCTCGCCTCCACGGTCCGGGGCGGGGCCGAGCAGATCAAGGAAGTGGTCCGGGCCTTCGAGGGCCTCGGCGCCGACGAACTGGTCCTCAACCCGACCAGCGACGACCTCGACGAGGTGGCACGCCTGGCCGAGATCGTTCTCTAGGCCCCTACGGCCCGCGCACTGCCGCCGCGCCCCGCCCGACCCCGCCGGACAGCGGGCCGGACGGGGCGCGGCGGCGTTCGGTTGACATCCGCGGGGTTCGGCGGGCAACCTCCCTGTGCGTCGTGTTAACGATAACATCGGCCCCGCCGCCGTACCCCTTCCAGAAGGAGCAGGCATGTACCGCCTCGACCCGCGCCACACCCCCGCGCCCCAAGCCGTCCTCGTCACCGGCTGGCGGGCGGTGTCCGGGCAACTCCCGGCCGGTCCCGCGGTGGTGGCCGTCGACGGCCCCCCGACCGTCGACTGGGCGCGGCTCCGGGACGGCCTCGCCCGCGAGCTGACGGCACGCGGCACCCCGGTCTCCCTGCTCGACGTCCGCTCCCACTACGTACCGCCGGCCGCCGTCGAGCGCCGCACCGAGCGACCCGAGGACGCGGACGACCCCTACTTCCGCAAGCTCGCCGAGAACCCGCTCGACGACCTCTTCGACGCCCTCCCGCCCTCGCCCCGCCCGCGGGAAGGCGTGCTGCTCGTGTACGGGCCCGGCGCCGCGCTGGTGGAGCACGACCTGCTCTGGTACGCCGACGTGCCCAAGCGGTACGCGGAGGCGGACGTGGCCGCCGGCAAGCGCGGGGCGAACCTCGGACTGCCCGACGGGAAGCCCGACTTCAGGCGGCTGTTCTACGTCGACTGGCCGATGCTCGACCGCCACCGTGACGCGCTGGCGCCCCGCCTCGACGCCTGGCTCGACCTCCAGGAGCCCGACCGGCCGGCGTGGATCGACGGCGCGGGCCTGCGCGCCACCTACGCGGCCCTGGCACGCGGCCCCGTCCGCACCCGCCCGTACTTCAACTCCACCCCCTGGGGCGGCCATTGGGCCCAGCGCGAACTGGGGTTCAACCCGGGCGCCGAGAACACCGCGCTCGGCTACGAACTGATCGCGCCCGAGGCCGGCATCCTCGTCGGCACCGGGCCGGAGGCCCAGGTCGAGGTGCCCTTCCAGCTGATGTGCGTCCTGGAACCCGAGAGCGTGATGGGGCCCGAGGTGCACGCCCGCTTCGGCACGTCCTTCCCGATCCGCTTCGACTATCTCGACACCGTCGGCGGCGGCGACCTCTCGTTGCACTGCCACCCGAAGGAGCCGTACATGCGCGAGCGCTTCGGCTGGCCGTACACCCAGCACGAGACGTACTACCTGACCCTCGGCGGCCCCGGCGCCAAGGTCTTCCTCGGCCTGCGCGAGGACGCCGACGTCGACCTCTTCCGCAAGGAGGTGCGGGAGTCCGTCGCCGGGCGCGTGCCCATGGACCCCGAGGACCACGTCCTCGCGTTCCCCGCCGAGCAGGGCCAGTTGTACATGATCCCCGCGGGCACTCCGCACGCCAGCGGGGCGGGCAACCTGGTGCTGGAGATCAGCGCCACCCCGTACCTGTACAGCCTGAGGTTCTACGACTGGCTGCGGCCCGCCGCCGACGGCACCCCGCGCCCCCTCCCGCACGAGCACGGATTCGCGAACCTGGAGAGCGGGCGCCGCGGCGCGAGCGTCGCCCGCGACCTGGTGCGGGAGCCGCGGACCCTGCGCGAGGGCGACGGCTGGCGGGAAGAGGTCATCGGCGCGCTGGACGAGATGTTCTACGAGGTCAGGCGCTACGTGATCGATAGCGGCGCCGAGGCGGAGGACCACACGCGCGGCCGCTTCCACCTCCTGAACGTGGTGGAGGGTGACGGCGTCGTCGTACGGACGGAGGCCGGGCACCGGTACGAACTGGCCTTCGCCGAAACGCTGACCGTGCCGGCCGCGGTCGGCCGCTACACCCTGCGGGCCGTCGGCGGGGGCCCGGTGCGGGTCGTGAAGGCGCTCGTCCGGTGATCCCCGTCCTGGAGATCGGCGGCACCCATGTCACCGCCGCCCTCGTCGACCTGCCCGGGCGGCGGGTCGCGCACCGGACCGTGCTGCCGCTCGACCCGCACGGCGCCGCCGGGGAGATCCTGGCCCGCATACGGCGCTGCGCCGCCGGCCTGCCGGTGCCTCCGGGCGCGCGGTGGGGCGTGGCGGTGCCGGGACCGTTCGACTACGCGACGGGGGTGGCGCGCTTCGCGGGCGTCGGAAAGTTCGAGGCGCTGTACGGGGTGGACCTGCGCGCGGCGCTCCTCGGCGGGCTGTGGCGGCGCCCCGGCGACGTCGTGTTCCTCAACGACGCGCACGCCTTCGTCGCCGGCGAGTGGTTCGCGGGTGCGGCTCGCGGCCACCGCCGTGCCGTGGGCATCACGCTCGGTACGGGGGTCGGCTCGGCGTTCCTCGCCGACGGCCGGGTCCGCGAGGACGGCCCCGGTGTGCCGCCCGAGGGGCGCATGGACCTGACCGAGGCGGGCGGAAGGCCGTTGGAGGACACCGTTTCGCGCCGCGCGATCCTCGCCCGGTACGGCGATCCGGCGGCCGACGTCCGCGACGTCGCCGAGCGGGCGAGGGCGGGGGAGGAGCGGGCCCGTCTGGTGCTGGCACACGCCCTCACCGTGCTGGGCCATGCGCTCGGCCCGCGGTTGGCGGACTTCGGCGCGACCGTCTTGGTGGTCGGCGGCTCCATCGCCCGTTCCTGGGACCTCGTCGCCCCCGCTCTGGGCGGCGGGCTCGCCTCGGGGGGCTGGGTGCCGGACGACGGGGGGACCGGAGCGGTACGGCTCGGCGGGACCGGAGCCGCACGGCATACTCGTGCGATGACACCCGCCGGTTCCGCCGGGGACGCCGCGCTGATCGGCGCGGCGCGTGCGGCCGTACCAAGTGGGGACGGACGAAGGGAACACGCCGGGCATGCCGGACACACAAGGGCCGAGGGACGCCCAGCCGACGGTGCGTGACGTGGCCGGGCGGGCGAAGGTCAGCGCCATGACCGTCTCCCGTGTCCTGCGTGACGATCCGAAGGTGCTGCCCGCGACGGCCGCCCGCGTGCGCGCGGCCGTCGCCGAACTCGGCTACCGCCGCAACGAGACGGCCCGCAGCCTGCGTCTGGGACGTGGTACGGGTCTCGTGGGCCTGGTGGTCACCAACCTGGCCAACCCGTTCTACTCCCGACTGGCGCTGGGCGTCGACTCCGTCGTCGTGCGGCACGGCCTGAAGGCCGTCATCGGCAACACGGGCCAGGACCTGGACACCGAGCGCGCGCTGGTCGAGGACCTGGTGGGCCGGCGGGTCGACGGCATCATCGCGGTGCCCTCGGGCGCGGACCAGCGGCATCTGGCCGCCGCGGCCGCCGAGGGTGTCCCGGTGGTGGTCGCCAGCCGTCCGCCCGAGGGCTTCGGGGCGGACTGCGTCCTGGTCGACGACCACGGCGGCGCCTTCGCCGCCACCGAGAGGCTGCTCGGCGCCGGACACCGCAGGATCGGATTCCTGGGTCCGCCGGCCGCCGTCTACACCAGCACCGAGCGCCTGCGCGGCTTCTCCGACGCCCTCGCCGCCGCGGGCCTGCCCACCGACCCGGCCTACGTGAGGCAGGGGCAGCAGCAGACCGGCGAGGCGGCGAGCGCCGCCGCGGAACTGCTCGCCCTGCCGGAGCCCCCCACCGCGCTGTTCTGCTCCAACAACCGCAACACCATCGGGGCCTTCCGCGCCGTCCGCCGTGCCGGAACCCCCACCACGCTGGCCGGCTTCGACGACTTCGAACTCGCGGACACCCTCGGCCTGCCGCTGACCGTGGTCGCCTACGACAGCGACGAACTGGGCCGCGAGGCGGGCCGGTTGCTCGTCACGCGCATGACCGACGCGTCCACGCACCCCGGCAAGCCCGCCCCGTACCGGCGCACGGTCGTGCCCACCACACTCGTCCACTACGGCCCCCCGGCCCCCCTCGACCGGGACTGATCGGGGCCACCCCACCCCCTCACGCCCCGCCGCCCGTTTCCGGGGTGGCCTCGGCCCGGGCGGCGATCGAGGGTCACGGTGTCGCCCTTGGTGCCGAACGGTGAACGCTAGGGTGCGTGTTCGTGGACGTCGCTGATCTTGAATTCCAGGCCCGGACGCGGTCCGGTTGCATACCGCCGGAGCTGGTCTCGCGGCTCCTCGAACGCGGCTACGCCGACGTGGTGGAGGTTCAGGCCGGGCGCGGGGAATGGTTCTGCGCGCTGGCGTGGGCGCGGTCGCTGGACGAGCGGGGCCGGCGGACCGACGCGTGGGAGGCGCTGGCACCGTACCTGGCAACCGGCTGGTGGACAGCCGTGACAGCCGCAGCCGGCCTGTTGGAGGGCTGGGGCCGCGCCGACGAGGCGATCGAGATCACGCGGATCCGTACGGAGGCCGGGCATCCGATGGCGCTGGAGGTCTACGCGCGCCTGCTCGCCCGGCACGGTCGCGCCGAAGAGGCGTTCACCCTGCTGCGACCGCACCTCGGTGAACCGGCCCTGGCCGTGGCCCTCGTGGAGGTCGCCGGTCCCGCCGGACGCGACGAGGAGGCCGTCGCCCTGCTCACGGCCAGGACCGAGCACCGGTGTTCCGACTTTCCGTGGTGTTGCCGGGGCTTCGATCGCGACATGGCGAAGAGGCTGCTCGCCACCATCCGCGAGCGCCAGGGTCGCACCGACGAGGCCCTCGCCCTGTTGAGCGCCGGCGACACCGCGTCGCTCGACCACCGTGAGGAACGGGCCGCTCTGCTGGCACGGCACGGCCGGCTCGACGAGCTGCGCGCGGCCGCGGCGACCGACGACTCCGGGTCCGCCGTACGACGGCTCGCGCGGGTGCTGGAGGAACGCGGCGACGTGGACGGGGCCGTCGCGGCGTACCGGCAGGCCGGCGAATCCGTCGCCCGGCGTCCCCACTCGGCCGTCGCGCTCGCGCAGCTCCTGGCCCGGCACGGGCGGGGGGACGAAGCGATCACCGTGATGCGCGATCAGGCTGCCACCTACAAGGGGGAGGACTGGATCCTCCATACCCTGTCCGAGCTGTACCTCGGGCAGGGCCGCCCCGGGGAGGGCCTCGCTCAACTCGACACCTTCGCCACCGCCCGCGGGGGCGAGGAGGATTGGGACCTGTACTGGATACGACTGCCGCTGATCGCCGCCTGCCACGGGGTCGACGAGGCGGTCGCGCGGGCTCGCGCCCACCCCGAAGGCGGCGCCTCGTACGCGGCCCCGCACCTCGCCGAGCTCCTCGCCGACTCCGGACGCACCGAGGAAGCGGTGGCCGTCCTTGCACCCCACGCCCCCGCGAACGGGCACGAACTGGCCGGCTACCTCATCGACCTCGGCCGCGTCGAGGACGCCCTGGCCGTCCTCCAACGCCCCACCGCACCCCCCGACTCCTGGGGCGGCTCCTGGCACGACCGGCCCCCGTTCTGATCCCCCCCCGTCCGGGACCCGCCGACCCGATGCCCGACGGGGCGAGGGGAATTCGGTGGCCACGGCAGCGATCGAGCCACAGAATCAGCGGAATGCCGCGCTTCTTGTGTGACCACTGCCGACACCCCCTCACCGGACACGAGGTCGACACCAGGTGGGGCGCGGCGGCGTTCGTACGTCAGATGTCGCGGAACTCATAGAAAAAGCTTCTGACCTGTGCAAATGACCACTCTCGAAGATCATCATGCACGTTTGTTGCACAAGCCGAACGGAGCAGGACTCACGCGGCCCCGGTGTAGGCGCTCCGGACCGCGATGCGGACCTTGGAACCGGCTCCCATGACCCGGTGCACGTATTCACCCAGGGTAAACGCGGGATCGGCGTGTCTGAGTCGGTCCGCGAGCGTGTACACGTCTACCCCGCCGTTGATCATCATCGACGCGTACAGGTGTCGGAGTGCGTGCATCATCACGTCGCGGGACTTCTCCCAGCGTCGTCCCTTCGCGTCGGGCTCAAGGGGCTTGATGAGGCCGGCCGACGCCAGGGCGGGCTTCCCCAGCGGTAGGAGTTGAACCAATTCGACTGAATGGCGGTCTTCTCCCGGGTGTAAAAGATCAGCCGCACCGTGAGCCCTTTTCAAGCTGCGGTGTCTGACCGTGAGTTGGAATGTCCTGCGCAACGACGAAGCTCCTGGTAGACGGTTTCTCGACCAAGATCACCCGTGTCCGCCAGGAGCTTCGCGTGCTTGTCTACCCGTCCTCGATTGATCTGTCCAGCCGCACCCTGCGGTCCTTGACCAGGCAACTGGCAGCCCGGCGGCAGGAGATCGGAACGCGGTGGCGGCGCCTTCCCGCCGCACGTCAGGCACTGCTCGCCCTGGCCCACCTGCGGTGCGGTGACACCTACGCCCAGCTCGCCGCCGGGTTCGGCATCGGGATCGCGACCGTCTACCGCTACATACGTGAAGCCGTCAAGGCCCTGGCTGCCCTCGCCCCGTCCCTGGCCGAGGCGATGAAAACGATCCGGACGAAGGCGTTCGTGATCCTCGACGGCACCCTGCTGCCGATCGACCGCATCGCCGCTGACACCCCGTACTACTCCGGGAAACACAAACGCCACGGCATGAACGTCCAGGTCCTCACCGATCCCTTCGGACGGCTGCTCTGGGCCTCGCCGGCTCTGCCCGGCTCGACTCACGACCTCACCGCCGCGCGACAGCACGGCATCATCGAAGCCCTCGCCGATGCCGGACTCAAATGCTGGGCGGACAAGGCATATCAAGGCGCCGGCGGACCCGTCCGCGTACCGTTCCGAGGCCGCCGCCTCAAGCGATGGAAGCGCCGCCACAACACCACCCACGCCAAGATCCGCTGCCTCGGCGAGCGGGCCATGGCCACCATCAAGGGCTGGCGCCTCCTGCGGAAGCTCCGCTGCAGCACCAACCGAATCACCAACGTAGTGAAGGCCGTCCTGGTCCTTTACCACGCATCAGCGTGAGGTTGGAAAAAGCTCACTGGCTTTGCCATGCTGCTGGTCTGGGACGGCGAACAGATCCTCGACGACGTCGGATACCCCGGACCCGAAGATCTGGCCGCCGAGCTGCTCAGCTTCCGGCCAAGCCGCCGCGTTCCGGCCCACGCGGAGTTGCTCACCAACGCGCCTGAGGAAGAGCCGATGGACAGCGGCACTGAGGAAAGCGAGGGGGAGCAATGAGCCTGCCGACGCCCGACGCATACGAGCGCTATCGCGGCCCCGAGTTCCGCCGCCTTCTTGGGGCGGCCCGGCGCTCGCTTGAACGCAATGGAGGCGAGATCACCGGCTCCATCGGCCTGACGAATCCAACGATAGATGAGCGCAACGCCATCATCGGCATTACAGGCGCGTATCGCTCGGCGGACGTCCGCCGAGTCTCTCTTCCGCTCGAGGCACTGGACCAGAACGTCCGCAACGTCACCGGCGCTTCCCTCCGAGAGCTCTTGGGACGACTCGGTCCTCCGCTGCGGTTTCGAGCCGACGAGCGGAGCGCCATTGATCAGGCCCGGCAGCAGCTGTTGGCCGAGGGAGAGGCCAGCACGCTTCACGTCCAGAACCCCTGGTACAAGGAGTGGCTGAGCGGCCTTGCCTCTGACGGGACGATCACTGGGCTGATCAATAAGAAGGACGAACGCCTCCTCATCCAGGCCATCCGCGTTCTGGAATACCTCTATGCACGCGCCAGCGGTTCGCCCCCGGTCATGCTGGCCGCCTTGGCTGACGCGACCACGGGAAACACCAAGACCCTCAACCCTGGCCAAGGCTCGCTGCCGACCCTCGTACTCCGTGCGTTGGCAACAGCACGAGGAGTTCCGCTCGCGGCAGGAGCCGAGGCCCGGCGCGAGCTTTGGGACGCGTTCGACGTCATCGTCGACGACCTGGCCAGCCGCGTCCTCGTCCTCAACCTGCCGGCGGCTGGTCGAGGGCTGGGGGAGTGGCTCACGGACGCGGCTCGATAGGGCACCCCCTTCCACGTCACACTTCACCAGCTGGTCACCTTGCCTGTCACCGTTCACGTGCCGAGGGTGTACGTGTGTGAGAACCCAGCTGTCCTCCTCCGCGCCGCTGGAGAACTCGGTGCAAGCAGCCCGCCGTTGATCTGCGCCGAAGGCCGACCGTCAACGGCCTTCCACCGACTGGCCCGCTTGATCGTCAACGGAGGGGGTCGGCTCCTCTACCACGGGGACTTCGACTGGCCGGGAATCGACATGACCAATCAGCTCATTGGCCGCTACGGAGCCGAGCCCTGGAAGATGAGCGCTGCGGATTACCTGGAGGGGCTCCGGACCGAAGACGACCACGTTGCCTTGTCCGGGAAGGCCCGTAGCACTTCATGGGACCCGCGTTTGTGTAATGCGATGCAGGAGCATCAGGCGGCTGTCTACGAGGAAGGCGTCGCTGACGCCCTCCTGGCAGATTGGGGTGACCAACTCTGATCATGGGTGGGTGATGACCTGCTGAGCGCGCAGCCGACAGCCGCTGGGGCCGGCTGCCCCACGGTAGAGCGGCAGAGCCGACAGAACCCTGCATGCCCCGCACAACGAGAGACTAGGCTTGATCGGCGCCCACGAATCTGGACCGGATGCCGCAGGGGTGCGTGTAAGGAGTGCTGAGCAACAGATGACGGGGACGCCCGAGCGGATCGGCCGGTACACCGTGGCCAAGGAGCTGGGCTCGGGCGGCATGGGGGAGGTGTACCTCGCCTACACCCCGGGTGGTCAGCCGGTGGCGGTGAAACTGATCCGGAGCGACAAGCTGGACCCCGTCACGCGGGCCCGCTTCGAAAAGGAAGCGCTGATAGCGCGCACCGTGATCGGTACCAACAGGGTGGCGCGGTTCCTGGAGGCCGACCCGTTCGCGGACCGCCCCTGGCTGGCCATGGAGTACGTGGCCGGACGTACCTTGCTGGCCTGCGTGGACCAGGACGGCGTTCTCCCCTTGCCGCTGGTCGCCAGTCTGGGCGCTTTGCTCGCCGAGGGGCTTAGCGCCGTACACGCCGCGGAACTGCTCCACCGGGATCTGAAGCCCCAGAACGTCATCATGGGCACAGAAGGCCCCATAATCATCGACTTCGGGCTCGGTGCGTTCATGGATGCCGCGAAGGAGTCCCTGTCCCACAGCGGGATGATCATCGGGACGGTGCGCTGCATGCCGCCGGAGCAGGCGAGCGGACATCCGAAGGTGACGCCAGCCGCGGACGTGTACGCGCTGGGCGCGGTTCTGCTGTATGCGGCGGCGCGCCACTACCCGTACGACGGTGCGGTGTGGGAGGCCGTCGCCGTGCAGGTGGCGAATCCTGACATCGGCCCGGATCTGAGCGGTGTGCCCGAGGGGCTTAAGCCACTGATCGCCTCCATGCTCGCCCACGTTCCCGAGGACAGGCCGACGCTGGATGACGTTTCAAAGGCATGCTCGAAGCTGTTGAAGGCCGCTGGAAAGGCGCCGGCCGACGCACGACTCGCGCTGATCGGGCATACGACCGCGGGCGGTACGCCGGATGCGGCCAAGGAGCCGTTGTCCCCATTGTTCGAGAAGCTGCTTGAGGACCAGGCCGAGATCACTGACGACGCGGGTCTGGACTTGCCGCTCGATAGCCCGCCAGGAACTGCTGAGGCGGAAGAGACGGAACCGGAGGAGGCGGAGCAGGACGAGCCGCACCCCGACTCCGCCGAGGCCGTGAAGCCAAAGGCGGAGCCGAAGGCCAGGCCCACGGCCGTAAAGCCGCCGGCATCGAAGCGGGTCGCGGATGAGCTGAGGGCGGAGTACGCGGCGGATACCGCGCTTTGATAGCCAAGGTGTCAGTGCCTGGTGGGAAGCTAGAGGCGGACGGGCGTATGGGGTCGGCTTGGGCGCTGTCCATACGACTCGTGAATGGTGAGCGGTGCGAGGCGCACCGTGGGTGAGGAATCGGAGCGGACGTGAGCGTCGAGGCGGGAGCCGTGGGCGGGCAGAGCGATACGGCGAGGGGCGCCCTGGAGCCGGACGAAGCCTCGTCAGCGAAGCAGCCGACTGACACTGGCGGATACGCGGCGGGTGCACAGGTCCTGATCCGAGACGAGCTGTGGCTGGTGCGCAACTGCACGGCCACCGACCGTGACGGATGGATGGTTGAGGTCACCGGCATCTCCTCGTTCGTACGCGGGATCGACGCCACCTTCTACGACCGGCTGGATGTCGTTCAGGAGCTCGACCCCCGCGAGACCGAGCTGGTGGCTGACGATTCTCCGAACCATCGCAGATCCCGTCTGTTCCTTGAGGCGATCATGCGGAAGACGTTCCTGCCGCAGACCGAGCACGGCCTGGCGCTGGCGGACAACTTCCTCATGGACCAGCAGGTCCACCAGCTGCGTCCGGCGGAGCTGGCGCTGTCCATGAAGAACCCGCAGCCGCGGATCCTGATCGCGGACGTGGTGGGTCTCGGTAAGACCCTGGAGATCGGGGTGCTGCTGGCAGAGCTGATCCGGCGGGGGCGCGGCGAGCGGATCCTGGTGGTGACGCCGCAGCACGTACTGGAGCAGTTCCAGCGCGAGCTGTGGACCCGGTTCGCGATCCCGTTGGTGCGGCTGGACTCGACCGGCATTCAGCGGGTGCAGCAGGACATCCCCGCGGGGCGGAACCCGTTCGCGTACTTCAAGCGCGCGATCATCTCCGTGGACACCTTGAAGAGCGACGTGTACGCCCACCACCTGGACAACACCGACTGGGACGCCGTCGTCATCGACGAGTCCCACAACCTCGTCAACCGCGGCACGAAGAACAACGCGCTCGCCCGTCTGCTGGCACGCAAGACCGACGCGCTCGTGCTGGCCTCCGCCACCCCGCACAATGGCGACGCTACCTCCTTCGCCGAGCTGGTCAGGATGCTGGATGAGGCCGCGATCGCCAATCCGTCCCAGTACGAAGTGAAGGATCTCGCGCACCTCTATATCCGGCGCACCAAGACCTCAGCCGAAGTCCGCGAGTCCCTCAAGGGGACCTGGGCGGACCGCGGCCCGTCTTTGCCCCTCCACGCCCCGGCCACCGAGAAGGAACGCGCGGTCCTTGAGGAATTGGCCACGCGTTGGATCCCGGCCGACCCGGCGACGCCGTCGGCGAGTCGTCATCAGCTCGTCCCATACCGATTGCTGAAGTCGTTCCTCTCCTCGCACAAGGCGCTGCTGGCGACCATCAAGACCCGCATGGGAAACCTCGACAACCCGCCGCCGGACAAGCCCGACAACGGTTCGAAGACACGGAAGCGGCCGGAGGACCCGGCGGTACGCGAAGCGGCACGGAAGATCGAGCGGGCGGCCCTGACCGACCTGCAGCACCTCGCCGAGCAGATCGAGGACCAGGACTCGGCGAAGAGGGCAGCGCTGCTGGCCGAGCTGCGAGAGCTGGGCGTCGGCACGGGCTCCGACACCCGAGTGGTCGTGTTCTCCGAGAGCATCCCCACCCTGAAGTGGCTGGCGGAGACCGTCCCGGCCGCACTCGGCTTCCGGCACACCGCCAGCCCGGACGAGAAGAAGCCCTGGCTGGGATACGGCGGAGCCGTACAGGTCATGCACGGCGAGGCCAGCACGGATCAGGAACAGCAGGACATCGTCGAGAAGTTCGGGCTGCGCGACGACCCGGTGCGCATCCTGTTCACCGGCGACGTTGCTTCCGAGGGCGTCAACCTGCATCAGCAGTGCCATCTGCTGATCCACTACGACCTGCCGTGGTCCCTGATCCGCATCGAGCAGCGCAACGGCCGTATCGACCGGTACGGGCAGGAACACCGGCCTGAGTTCCGCGCGCTGATCCTCACCAGTGACATCCCGTGGCGCATGGACGAGTCGACCGGACAGCCGCGGACCCTGGATGACCGGCTGGTAGGCGAGAAGCTCCTCAGGCGTGAGGAGGAGGCCCACAAGATCGAGGGCTCGGCCGAGGCGGTCACCGGCCTGTATCGGGCCAAGGAGGAAGAGAACCGCCTCACCCAGGACCTGATCGCCGGCCGGACCGTCGAGGAGTCCATCAAGCAGTCCCAGCAGGGCGGGGCCGCCTTCCTCACAGGGCTGCTCGGCCAGGTGGGCGCAGTCCACGAACACCCCGAAGTGGCCCGCGCCGTCGTACCGAAGCTCTTCCGGTCCACCGCGGACTACTTCGACGAGGCACTGCGGCAGATCTCCCGTCCCAATCCCGAGGACATGCTGTCGTTGCGGCGCGACGACGACGGCACCATCGCCTTCGAGCCACCACGGGACCTGCTGTACCGGCTCAAGGCACTGCCCAAGTCGTACCTGGACGAACAGCAGATCCTGCCGCGCAAGACCGAGCCGGGACGCATGCGCATCACCTTCTCCAAGGACCTCGCCGGCGCACGCCTGAAGGCGGCGAGGGAGACTACCGCGTCCCAGTGGCCGAACGTCTCGTACGTCACCGACGTCCACCCGGTCCTGGACTGGCTCACGGACAAGGTGCTCGTCGAGATCGGGCGTCACAAGGCCCCGGTGCTCGCCGCCACCGTGGACAGCCCGACCTTCCTGGTCCAGGGCATCTACTCCAATGCGTTGGGCAAGCCCACCATCGTCGAATGGATGGCCGTCTCCGGCCTTCCCGGCAGCCCGCATGTCACAGCGCTGACCGCCGATGTACTGGAGAGCTACGGCGTGGGCCCGAACATGCCCGGCCGCGCCACGCCCCGCGACCTGCCGGGCCTCAACGCGCTCGTGCCCGACGCCATCGATGCCGCACAGCGACAACTGGCCCTCCTTGAAGGCGCGTACCGCGAGCAGATCGAAGAGACCCTTGCTCCCTATCGCAAGAAGGTCACCGACTGGCGGCAGGACGCCCTCTTCGCCAGTGCCCGCCCGAAGGAAGCGGAGCTCGACCGCACGGCCAAGCGGCAGCTGAAGCTGGTCAAGTCCCTGGAGACGGCGGGCGAACCGATGTTGCGCCTGCTGGCCGTCCTCGAACCGCACACCGCCACCGAAGGAGGCAACGAACGATGAGCACCGACTTCGACTCCTTCGCCAACCGTGGCGAATACCTGTCCGCGCACTACTTCGCCGACCAGCTCGGCACCGACCTGAAGAAGGGCCTGTTCGCCACCTGGTCGCAGCGCGAGGGCGACGAGAACGACCCGCGCAAGACCCCGCGCGAGCTGCTGCGCACCCTGCGCACCCCCTACCTTGCCGAGGAACTGCGCGGTTACTTCGTCAAGACCACCCAGGCCGACGCCGAGGACGAAGCCCGCCTCAACACGCACAACAACCCCGAGTGGACCAAGCGGCTTGCGAAGTGGCACCAGATGGTCCTGCGGGCCCTCGGCTACGACACCTCCCCAGCCGAGCTCACCGTGCACCGCGCCGGCCGCGACCACACCCTACCTGTCGCCTACCACGGCCACGGCATCATCGCCCTGGACTGCGGCTGGACCGCCGCCAACGACGACGCCCTCGACCCCGACTGTGCCGGGCGGCTCCTGTCGTCCGTGCGGGTCAGTGCGAGCGAGTCGTACGAGACGGGCGCGGCCTTGGCCTCATGGCTCTTCCAGAGCGAACTCGGCGAAGTAGGCGGCCCGCACCCCCGCTTCGTGCTGCTGCTCTGCGGCGGCGTGATTCTGCTCGCCGACCGGCACGCCTGGAACGAGGGCCGCTACCTTGCGGCCAACCTCGACGCCGCCCTGGAGCGCAACGATCACGCTCAGCAGGGCGAACTTGCCACCATCGCCGCTCTGTTCAGTCTGGACATGCTCCGCCCCGGCGAGAACGACACGCGCCGTGCGATCGACGCTCTGCTCAAGTCCTCCGGTGACAACGCGGCCGGTGTCTCCAGCGAATTGCGCTACGGCCTGCAGCGCTCGGTTGAGATCATCGCCAACGAAGTCCTGCACCGGATGGCGGATCCGAAGAACGACGTCACCCCGGCCGACATCGAAAGCCCCAAGATCCCCTTCGCGCGCGAGCTCACCCGCGAAGCGCTGCGCTACCTCTACCGCGTCCTGTTCCTGCTGTACGCGGAGGCCCGCCCCGAACTCGGCATCCTCCCTGCCGACGACGGGTCGTACGAGGCCGGCTACTCCATGGCCCGCCTGCGTGAACTCGTCGAGCGCGACGAGGAACTCGTCGAGGAGGCCAAGAACGGCTTCCATCTCTTCCAGTCCCTCGACGTTCTGTTCAACAAGGTCAACTTCGGCCACCGCGCGTACGGCACCGAGCCCGACGATGACCAACCCGGCGACGATGAGGAGACTCGTAAGGCCAAGAAGGCCCGCCGAAGTGAGGACCGTGGCCTTCGCTTCGAGGCTCTGCGCAGCGAACTCTTCGAGCCGACCGCCATCCGCCTCATCGGCACCGGCGTCCTCGACCCGCGCAGCGACGAGGACAACGACCCCCGCTGGCTCGATCTGTGTCTGCGCAATGAAGCCCTCCACGAGGTGCTGAGGCTGCTCACGATGAAGAAGGGTAAGCGCGGCGAACGCGGTGGCTTCATCTCCTACCGCAACCTCGGCATCAACCAACTCGGCTCTGTCTACGAGGGGTTGATGTCCTACACCGGCATCATCGCGAAGGAGGAACTGTGCGAGGTGGCCAAAGGCGGTGACCCGGAACAGGGTTCCTGGCTTATCCCCTCGCACAAGCAGGACCAGTATCCCGACAAGACCCTCGTCCAGTACGGCGAGGACGACGCTCGCAAGGGCCTGCGCGGCGCCAAGAAGTACGAGAAAGGCTCGTTCGTCTATCGGCTCGCCGGCCGTGACCGGGAAACCTCCGCCTCGTACTACACTCCTGAGTCGCTGACAAAGGTCACCGTCGAACTCACCCTCAAGAACCGCCTCGACCAGGAGCGCGACGAGCACGGCGATGTCATCAAGACGCGGGCGTCAGAGATGCTGAAGTACAAGATCTGCGAGCCGGCGCTCGGCTCGGGCGCGTTCCTTAACGAGGCCATCAACCAGGTCGCCGATGAGTACCTGCGCCGCCGCCAGGACGAACTCGGCATCACCATCCCCGCGGCCGACGCGATCACCGAGAAGCAGAAGGTCAAGGCGTACATCGCCCTGCACAACGCCTACGGGGTCGACCTCAACGCGACTGGTGTCGAGCTGGCCGAGGTGTCGCTTTGGCTCAACACGATGCACCCGGGCATGCGCGCGCCGTGGTTCGGGTTGCACCTGCGCCGGGGCAACTCGCTCATCGGCGGGCGCCGCGTGGTGTACGCGGGCGACGACGTGGCGGGCAAGGACAAGGCCTGGCTGAAGGCGAAGGGCGCCCTGGCACCAACTCCGCTGCCTTTCCTCAAGGATGGGGAACCGCAGCTGCTGCCCGACGACGCGGTGCACCAGTTTCTGTTGCCGAGCCCTGGCTGGGCCGCGGTCGTGGGCTCGAAGGAGGCCAAGGAGCTTGCCCAGGAAGGCGTTGAGCAACTCGCCGCCTGGAAGAAGGGGATCCTCCAGCGCCCCAAGCGCAGCACCGCGCACCTCAATGCGGACGGCAGTCTCAAGCTGAATCCCAAGACCAAGCAGCCGAAGCCGGAAGCATCCTCGCAGTTCACGAAGCTGCGGGACGCCGCACGGCGGGTCGAGTTCCTGTGGGCGGCCGTCGTCAAGCGCATGGAACTCTCCGAGAAGGAGATCGCGCGCCGGATCGACCTGTGGCAGGCCGACCCATCAGATCCCGAATACGCCTTCCTCCAGCACCCCAACCAGGCGGTGCCAAAGGAAAGGGTTCTGGAAGACCTCTTCAACGCGATCGACACTCCGTACTGGCGGCTGAAGAAAGTCATGGGCGCCTGGTGCGCCCTGTGGTTCTGGCCGGCCGACAAGGCCGGGTTGTTGGATGGCAGTGACGGCGAGTACACGGCCCGGACAGTGGTCAGCGACGCGCACGGCCTCAGCGAGGTGCTCGGCGGGGTGCCGCTGACCGGGGAGCAGCCTGAGAGCGAGGCCGCTCCGGAGCTGGCGGCCGTTGCCGCGCCAACACCCGCACCGCGGTTCGTCGAGGCGACGGCTCTGTTTGCACTGGGGCCTGAGCAGACCTCCTTCGAGGACCTCGAACTGTCCGCGGACGACGACGTGGTCGTGGAAGTGCGACAGGTTGGACCGAAAGGGATGAAGAAGGGACCGGCCAAGTCGAAGGCGTCAGAACGGCGACCGATCGTCCCTCTCCAGGACCTCGACGATTGGCTGGAGTTTTTGGAAGCCATGCTGGGTACGGCCGACGTGCCCGAGGGCACCCTCATGGACAGTTTCAAGAGCCTCGATGAGCTGAAGGGCTTCGAGGAAACGCTTCCCGGGTTCATGGGGATGGACGTCGACAATCCGGAGGACCGGTTTCCGTGGCTTCGGGCCGTGCGCGACATCGAGGAAGAACAGGGCTTCCTGCACTGGGAGTTGGAGTTCGCTCTTATCTTCGCGCAAAACGGCGGCTTCGACCTACAGGTAGGTAACCCGCCGTGGGTGCGACCCCGTTGGAACGAATCGAGCGTACTCGCTGAGCACGATCCGTGGTTCGAGCTGGAGGTCAAGGCGTCCACAGTGGAGAAGGAGCGGCGGCGGCGGGAGGTTCTGGAGTCTCGGGCCGCCCGTCGGTACGTGCTCGGCGAACTGACGAACACCAGCGCGCAGGTCGCGGTGTTCGGCTCTCCGCAAATGTACCCCTTGCTGACGGGAACCCAGCCGGATTTGTACCGGGCATTCATGTCCCAGGTGTGGGCGCACATTTCGGCGGATGGGACTGCGGGGATGGTGCATCCGGATACGCATTTCACTGGGGACAATGAGGCGCGGCTGCGAGAGGCGGCTTATCAGCGGCTACGGGTTCACGGGGACTTCGTCAATGCGGGGCAGAGATTCTTTCCTGAGCCAGTTGGCCACACCGCTCACTTTGGTGTGCACATTTACGGACGGCCTGGGAAGATTCGCTTCGATCATCTGTCCTGGCTGGTGTCCGCAGACGCCCTGCGATATTCAGCCCAGCATGACGGCTCGGGCGAGGTGCCGGGCGTTCGATACCGGAACGGTGAGTTCGATGAGCGCCCGCACCGGGCTCGCGTCGTCCGGGTGGATACGCACCAGCTGGCCGTGTGGCAGCGTCTGCTGGATGAGACCGGCCAGCCCGTCGAGCAAACCCGTCTACTGTTTCCCGTCAGCACGGGCGAAACATCGGCGATCGAGGCGCTGGCGGACTATCCGGTGAGGCTTGGATCGGCCGCGCAGATCTCGCCCGGATACCACGAGAGCGGGGCAAAGAAGAACAACCTAATTGACTACAACCGTCCCGATCCCATCACGGGCCAGGAGTACCAGCCGGACGGGTGGCGTCGGGTCATCCTCAAGGGCACCCAGTTGAGCGTTGCCAACCCGGTGTTCAAGCGGCATGACGCCAACAGCAACGATCCGTACGGCGCTGATCTCGTCGCCCTTGCGTCGGACTTCGTGCTCGACACCGCGTACGTACGGGCGAATGGTAGGAACCGTGCGTACCTGGCCGAGCAGGAACGGTGGATCGACTACCGGGTCCTCGCGCGCCTACAGGCCAGCGACACGGCGATGACCCGTGCGCGGAGAAAGGTCGCTCACGACGATCGCATTCCGGAGGAGCAGGTCACTCGGGCGCAGATCGATGCTGTGCTGGTGCAGCGAGCCCGGCGGAGGTACGTCACGTTCCACCGCCTCGCTTGGCGAAAGATGATTGCCCCTAACACCGAGCGCGCGCTCTATGCTGCCCTCGTCCCGCCGGGCACGGCACACATCCACGCCGTACACAGCCTGGCAATGCCCAATCTCCGTCTCACCGCGCTGGTTGCCGGGTTCTGGGCCTCGCTTCCACTCGACTACTTTCTCCGGGCAACCGGCCGAGGCGATCTTCAAGTCAAGGGCGCCAGAGTCATGCCCGCACCTACTTCTGACCACCCCCTCGCGTCGACTCTCCTCCTCCGCACCCTCCGCCTGAACTGCCTGACCCAGACATACGCACACCTCTGGGCCGAGCTGTACGACCCCGCCTGGTCCAACCAGGAACGCTGGGCCTGCGAGTGGCCCAGTCTTCAGCCCCTGGATGACGTGACCGCGGACTGGCGCCCCGAAACTCCCCTCCGCAGCGAGCGGGCCCGCCGGTCCGCCCTTGTCGAGATCGACGCCCTGGTGGCCGTTTGGCTCGGCATGGATGCCGACGCGCTGATCGCCGCGTACCGGGGCCGTTTCCCCGTACTGCAGAAGTACGAGGCCGTGACTTGGTTCGACGCCGACGGCTGGAAGCTCGCGGGTAATGCACGCACGATCGGGCAGCGGCAGACGAAGGGGACGTGGGTGCAGTTCGAGGCGTACCGAGCCGCCCCGGAGATTGCCCCCGTACCAGAGGGTTACACGGAGCCCTTCTACAAGGCAGACCGTGAGGCGGAGATGCGCGAGGCGCACGCCGTATTCCAGAAGCGGCTCGACGAAGCGATCGCACGCGGTGAGTGGGACCCGGTCAAGCAGGAGGTGCCGAAGCCGTGAGGCCGACGCTGGAGGCGCGCGGGCTCAAGGAGAGCCTGCTGCAGTATCTGTCGACGACGTACGCGCTAACGGACGAGGGCGCGCGCGAAGCACTGCACCGGTTCCTCGGCGACGAGACAACGGGGATGTTCCGCGGACCGTACCTGCGGATCCGCACCCCGTTCACGGCGGCCGACGAAGGGTGGCGCGAACACCTGGAGTGGCAGCGCGAGGGATTCACGCCCTACGCGCACCAGGCAGTCGCGTTCGAGCGGCTGACTTCTGCGAACGGGCACACGCCGCAGCCGACCCTCGTCACCACGGGCACAGGCTCGGGTAAGACGGAATCGTTCCTCTACCCCGTGCTCGATCACTGTCGCCGGGAGCGGGAGGCGGGGAAGACCGGCGTCAAAGCGGTGTTCCTCTACCCGATGAACGCGCTCGCGACCGATCAGGCACAGCGCATCAACGACCTGCTCACGCAGAACGACGAGGCGCTCGGCAAGCTCTGGGCGGGGCTGTACATCGGGGACCGCGCGGCCACGCAGTACGAGAAGGTGCGTACGCGGCGTTCGGACATGCAGCTATCACCGCCGGACATCCTGATCACCAACTACAAGATGCTGGACCTGCTGCTGCAGCGTGAGGACGACGCCGCCCTATGGCGGGACGCGGACATCCGGTACGTGGTGGTGGACGAGTTCCATACGTACGACGGTGCGCAGGGCACCGACGTGGCGATGCTGCTGCGACGGCTCGCGTCCGCGGTCGGCATGTCCCAGAAGGGACGCCCGCTGGGGCGTATCTGCCCGGTGGCGACCTCGGCGACGCTCGCGTCGGGAACGGACGCCGACGGGGTGACGCGTCTGCTGGAGGTGGCAAGCGACGTCTTTGGTACGGAGTTCACGGCGGAGTCCATCGTCGGGGAGAACCGGCTGTCGGTGGAGGAGTTCATCCTGCTGACGGACGTGAAGATGCAGGGGCTGCCCACCCCTGACGAGCTGCTGGCTCTGGCCGATCCCGCTTCCGGCGAGGCGGCGATGCTCGACCTCATCAAGGCAGTTACCACGGTCGCCGATCCGGATCCCTTCCTGCTGGGCGAGAACCTGAAGAGACATCTGTTCACCCGGGCGGTGATGCAGGCGCTGGATGGCGAAGTGAAGACCAGCCCCGAAGTGCTGGACGTCATGTGGCGTGCAGGCGCGGCCGGTTGGGCGGAGGCGGTGGCCCGACAGCCGGAGAAGGCGGCCGAGGCGCTCGCCCGGTTCGTGGCGTTGATGTCGTACGCACGTGACCCCAAGTCACCTCCGGGAGAGCCGCGTCCGTTCGTACACGTCGAGGTGCACCAGTGGGCCCGGTCGGTGTCCCGCCTGCTGCGTGGCGTGCTGCCTTGGCCGAAGGCGGAGTTCCGCTGGGATGCGGCGGGCATGGCGGACGCCAGCGCCACGGACGGCGGTCGTACGGCGCCGGTGACGACGGCGACGTCGGGTCAGAGCGCAAATCTCTTCCTGCCGGCCGTCTACTGCCGGGACTGCGGGCGGTCGGGCTGGGCAGTGTTCTCGCCAGAGAGCGATGACCATGACGTCCAGTTCGACACCTTCAAGATCCGTCGCGCCTCCCTCGGCCAGGACAAAGCTCGGGTACGGAACCTGATCGCGGCGACCGAACGGGAGGCGCGCGAGGGCTCCGGAGCAGCGCCCATGACGGCCGGCGGTAGGGGTACGAGCGCGGCATCGCAGGGCTCGGGGGGTTTGCTCATGGTGCTGGACGGCGCGCGCAAGCGGCTGCGGCTACCCGATCCGCTCAACGACTACGACAAGGACACCAAGGAGCCGCGGCTGACCGCCCGCGACTCGGCGTTCGTACTGGTCAACTTCGGCGGCACGGTGGCGAACACCGCAGCCAGGGAAGACTGGTGTGCGGCGTGCGGCGAGCGCAACGCCATCCGCTACCTGGGAACCGGGTCGGCCGCGATGGCCGCGGCGTCGATCACGCAGCTGTTCACGGGCGGGGAGCTCGACAAGAAGCTGCACGAGGACAAGACGCTGATGTTCAACGACTCGGTGCAGGATGCCGCGCACCGGGCCGGGTTCGTCGCCAACCGTTCGTACACCTTCTCGCTGCGCGCCCTGCTGGCCAAGCACCTCAGGCACGACCAGCCGACGCCGCTCAATGACCTGATCGCGGGCGTGGTCGAGGCCACCACGGATAAGGACACTCTGGCTGCGGTGGTGCCGCCGGATCTGCACGGGTACAAGGGAGTTGATCGGCTGCTGTCCGGCGAGGGTCGTGGCGGGAGTCTGCCAGTGTGGCGTCTTATCGGGCAGCGTCTCGCGTTCGAAGCGCTGATGGAGTTCGGCTTCCGATCGCGCAATGGCCGCACCCTGGAGCTGACCAGGACCGCTGCTGCGCAAGTTCGTATCGACGATGCGGCGGCCGTCGTAGCCCTCGTCAAGCGGATCCACGAGGAGTGCGTGCGCGACGGTGTCCCGCTGATCGCTCAGGACGACGCACGCTATCTGGCGTTCGTACGGATCTTCTTGGAGCGGCTGCGCACCCGGGGTGCGGTGGCCCACAAGTGGCTGAGCAAGTACGTGGACGAGGCGGGTACCAGCCGGTACTTCATCTGGGGCAAGCGGGCGCCAGGCATGCGGGCTTTCCCCAAGCGCGTCGCTGCCCCGGTGTTCCTGCTCAGCCAACCCAAGAACGGCAGCGAGTTCGACTTCGCGACCGGGCGGTTGTCCTGGTACGAGCGGTGGGCAGGGCGCTGCCTC
Source organism: Streptomyces liangshanensis (assembly GCF_011694815.1). Taxonomy (NCBI): domain Bacteria; kingdom Bacillati; phylum Actinomycetota; class Actinomycetes; order Kitasatosporales; family Streptomycetaceae; genus Streptomyces; species Streptomyces liangshanensis. Next base: position 1,694,713 of record NZ_CP050177.1, on the reverse strand, counting down.
GGTCTCCCGCGCGAGATGGCGCCGGAGTTCTGGAATCGGCTGCTGCCAGAGCTGGCCTCGCTCGGCCTGCTCTCGGTCCGTACTCCGACTGATACCTCGGTACGGGTGTACGGCTTGAAGCCGGGCAACATCGAGGCCCAGCTGCTGGACGACGAGCAGGTACGTCACGCCTACGTGCGCTGCCCGGTGTGTTTCTGGGAGCAGACGGTCCACCCGTCCCTGCTTGACCAGTGGCACGAGCAGCCGTGCCCCTCTTACCGCTGCCGCAACGGCCGCCTGGTGGCCGGCGACAGGCCCGAGGGCCTGGGCGCGCACCACCGCGACCGCGACTACACCGACGACTACTACCGTCGTCTGTACCGCAAGGCGGGCACCTATCAGGTGGTCACCGCTGAGCACACCGGGATGCTCGCCCGTCCGGAGCGGGAGAACGTGGAGAAGGCCTTCAAGCGCCGCGAGGGCTTCAAGGACCCCAACGTCCTGTCGTGCACCCCGACGTTGGAGATGGGCATCGACATCGGTGACCTGTCGGCGGTCGTGCTGGCCGCGCTGCCGCGTCGCCCTGCCAGCTACGCCCAACAGGTCGGGCGGGCGGGACGCCGTACGGGCAATGCGTTCTTGTTGACCATCCCCGACCGGCGGCGTCGCGACCTGTACTTCCTGGAGCGGCCCAAGGATCTGATCGCGGGCACGATCGTGCCACCGGGCTGCCATTTGTCGGCCATCGAGATCCTGCGCCGCCAATACCTGGCGCACCTGCTGGACCTTGCGGCCGCCGGACGGCTGGTGCGTGCGGACGGCATCGTGCTGCGTGCGCTGCCGCACAAGGCGCCTCGTCTGTTCGGGCCTTCGGGCTACCTGGTTGACTTGGTGGAGCTGGCCATCGCCCAGGGCGAGGAGCTGGCGAAGGGGTTCTTGGAGTTGTTCCCCTCCGGTGTCAACGACCAGGCCAAGGCCGATCTGCGCGCGTACGCCACCCACGACCTGCGCTCCAAGGTCGAGGAGGCCGAACGGGAGTGGTTCCGCGGCCAGCGAGCGCTGCGGGCCCGGCTGCGTGAGATCGACGATGCCCACGAGGAACTACACGACTCCGATCCGGACCAGGCACGGCAGAAGGCCGAACTGGATGCCGAACGACGTGGAGTTGGCCGCCGCCTGATGAACCTGGGCGAGACATCGGCCCAGACCGCGCTGTGTGATCTGGGGCTGCTGCCCAACTACGCGCTGATCGACTCCACGACCGTTCTGTCGGCGACGCTTTACGGCGAGGACGGGGTGGACGCTAAGACCGGGCAGGTGAAGTACACCTCCACCACCGACTCCTACGAGAGGCCACGGCGTATCGCCCTGGAGGAGATGGCCCCGGGCAACACCTTCTACGTCAACGGCCATAAGCATCAGATCACCGGTCTGGAGATCTCCACCGGCGGACGGCAGGAGTGGCGCACCTGGCGGGTATGCCCGGGCTGTGGATATGTGCGTACCGAGGACGCCGCCGAGGACCGGTCACCGTGCCCGCGCTGCAAGACCAGTCATATCGCGGACGACGGCTCTTGTCTGTTCCAGATCGTCGAACCAGCAACCGTGACCTCGCGGGACAAACGGGAAGACGCCCAGATCCGCGACGACAAGGATGACCGGGACCGCCGCTTCTACACGGTCGTGGACGCGGTCGACATCCCGGTGGAGACCATTGAGCCGGGCTCCTGGCGGCACGACAGCCAGACGTTCGGCGTCGACTACTGCCGCAAGGCGATGATCCGCCGGATCAACGTCGGACCCGTCCGCTACGACGCCCCGAACCGTGACGACTTCGCCGGCCACCGCGTGCGCCTGAACCCGTTCCACGTGTGCACGGCCTGCGGCGCGGCCACCGCGGACGGTCAGCCGGTCTTCGACCACGACACCGACGCACTCGACTCCCTCGCCGCCCGCAGTGGAGCACTCAAGCACCACCGTCCATGGTGCCCGCTGCGGCGCGGAAAGAAGGACGGCGTCCGGCAGGAACCGGTCCTTCTCGCCCACAAGTTGGAGACCGAAGCCCTGCGGGTCCTCATCCCCGCCGCCACCGCAGACGTCGATTCCAAGGTGCACTCGTTCAGGGCCGCACTTCGCCTCGGCGTGGACCTTCACTTCGGCGGCGACCCTCAGCACCTGGCCACCACCGTCGCCTCCATGCCGGACAACGAGAGCGGCGAGCGCCGCTGGTTCCTCGTGCTCTTCGACTCGCTGCCCGGTGGCACCGGCTACCTGGACCGGCTGACCGACCCGATCGCGTTCCGCGACACCCTGGCCAAGGCGTACGAGATGCTCAAGGAGTGCCCGTGCGCCGAGGAGCAGCGCCGGGCCTGCCACCGTTGCCTGCACCGTTACACCCCGGAGCCGTTCCAGGACATCGTCTCGCGCCAGGCCGCGCTGACGATGTTGGAGTCCCTTCTGTTCAAGCAGGACGGCTCGGACGGCTGGGAGTGGAGCGAGGTCGACCACACCGGACTGGTAGGGCTGGACGCCCAGGTCGAATCCGACCTGGAGGCGCGCTTCCTGGCGGCCCTGCGCGACTGGGTGAAGGTCACCGACGACGCCTCCCTCGACGAAGACGGCCATGCGAGCGGGCATCTGCGCTTCACCGACGGTCCCGGCGTCATGCACTGGCGGCTGACCGCGCAGCAGCAACTCCGCGGCACCGTCACCGACTTCACCTTCACGCGCATCGACGGGCCGACCCAGAGCGTCAAGGTCTACCTCGAAGGCTTCCGCTTCCACGCCAGCCGCGAGCACAACCAGATCGCCACCGACGCGGCGAAGCGCACCCTCCTGCGCGCCGAAGGGGAGACCGTCTTCCAGATCACCTGGGCAGACATCGATCTCTTCGAGAAGCGCCCCACCCGTACGCAGCCCGTATGGCCGCCGTACCGGGGCACGGCTCAGGAACAGGCCAAGACCGCCTACGAGCAGTATGGCGGCCAGCGTGCACACTTCGCCGACGCCGTCTTCGCCAACCCCATCGACATCCTGATCGCCTACCTGCGTGATCCGGATGCCGACCGCTGGGCCCGCCGGGCCCGCGCCCTGGTCACCGGACTGACGGCCCAGCCAGGCACGGCCCCGGTCACCGCGACCGGACGCCGCAGCGAACTGGTGGCAGCCCTGCGCGGCCAACTGGCCACCTTCTCCGCCACCGAGCGCCACGACAAGCCGGTCGTGGCGGATGCGGCCGCCATCGGCCCCGTCCACGTCTTCCGTACGCAGGACGAGACCGGGCTCCCGCTCGTGTTCGCCCTGGACGCCGCCGACCCTGAGGCCCTGAAGTGGACCGCGCTCGCCGTGCTCGACGACTCCGAAGCAGTGCTGGACACGGACGGGCACAAGGAGCGCTGGCGGTCCTGGCTGTACTGGACCAACCTCACCCAGTTCCTTTCGCTGGCCGGCGGCGACGGCGTCCAGCTCGCCACCAGCAAAGCTGCGGACTTCGAGGTCGAGGTCCTCGCGGTCTGCGGCGGGCTCGGCGAACTCGACTCGCTCATCGGCGCCCCCGCACCCGTCGTGTCCGAGGTGCCCGCGGCCGTGGTCAAGCCCGTCGACCCGGATCCCGGGCACGACTCGCCAGCCGAAGCGGCCCTGGCCCAGGCTCTCCGCGACGCCGTCTGGGACGAGGACATCCTGGAAATCCTGCGCGAAGACGCGGACGAGACACCGGACTTGCTCCGCCTCGCCGAGAGACTTGCCGACCGCGGCAAGCAGGCACCCGTCTTCGGCTACGAACTGGGGACCAGCCGCTGGCAGGTCGACTTCGCCTGGCACACCTCCGCCCTCAAGATTGCCGTTGTCGCCGCCCACCAGGGTGACGACGACCCCGAGACCCAGCGACGCGATGCCGCGTATGCCGAGGAGGGCTGGACTGTGCGTACCGCCGCCGAATGGCTCGCCCATCTCGACGAACTGCTCGACCAGCTCCCCGACACGGAAGAAGGCACGCTCCGATGACCGCCCGGCTCAGCCTGTACCGCAAAGCCGAACAGGAGCTGTACAAGCTCGACCGCTCGGTCAAGGCCCAGTTCTACGACTTCTGTCACAACTTTCGGAACAACCCCGATCTCCCGGGGCTCAGGAAGAAGAAGCTCAAGGGCGACTCTCGTATCTGGTCGGCTCGCGTCAACCAAGACTATCGGGCCCTGATCACCCCCACCGGTGTCGACGCGGACGGTGCCGAGAGCTGGCTGGTCATCGCCGTCAGGCACCGCAAGGACGTCTACGAAGAGCTTCAGGTCGCTGTCAACCGCGTCACCGGCGAGATCGAGTTCGTCGACCTCGCCGTCGTCGGCGACAGCGCTCTCCGCAGGGTCGGCATCACCCTCACTCCGGCTGAGCCTGAGGAGCAGGCCCCCAAGCTCGAGACTGTCCCTGAACCCGAGCCTGCGGCGCTGGCGCTGCTCTCCGCGTACGACGCAGGGCAACTACGGGGTCTCGGCGTCGCCGAGCAGCTGATCGACCTGGCGCTCACGGTGACCACCAGCGCCGAGCTCGACCAACTGGTCGAGAGCGCACCGCTGTTGTCGAAGGACATCCTGTACGGCCTTGCCGCCGGGATGGACATCGACGAAGTCCGCAATGAGATCACCGCTCCGGTCAAACTCGACCAGCAGCCCGACCCCGACGACTTCGCTACAGCGTTCTCCCGCACCAAGGTCACCACAGTCGACGACGCAGTACGCGCTGTCATCGAGGAAGGCGACTTCCGCGCATGGAAGGTCTTCCTCCACCCCACGCAAGATCGCATCGTCCACCGCCACTACAACGGCCCTGCCCGCGTCTCCGGCGGCCCCGGCACCGGCAAGACGATCGTCGCCCTGCACCGGGTCAAGCACCTCGCTGAGCAACTGCCCCCCGGACACAACAAGCCGATCCTGCTGACCACCTTCACCAAGAACCTCACTACCGACCTGCGCCTGCGGCTTGCCTCCCTCGTCGAACCGGAGCTGCTGGCCCGCGTCGACATTGCTCACATCGACCAGCTCGCCGCTCGCGTTCTGGGCGAGAACACCGCCTCTGGCCGCGGTAAGCAGCGCGTATACGACCACGTGGCCCTGAACGAGATGCGCCAACTGCTGGCCGAACTCGACGACCGACGCTGGGAGCCGGAGTTCCTCCTTGAGGAGTGGGAGCAAGTCATCCTCGGCCAGTCGGTCCCCACCCGCTCCGACTACTTCAAGGCCCGCCGCGCTGGCCGGGGGCGCGCGCTCACTCGCCCCGAGCGCAACCACATCTGGAAACTCATCGAGCAGTTCACCGCCCGCCTCGACAAGCTGGGCGTCGAAACCTGGGGCCAGGCCGCCGAACGCGCCGCCCGCTTCGAGATCGAGCGCGCCGCGAAGGTCAGGGCCCGCCGCGAGTACAAGGAAGAGATCGGCGGCAAGGACCTCATCCACCGCGACGACAGCTCCGGCATGCGCTACATCGGCTACCGCTACCGGCACATCGTCGTCGACGAGGCCCAGGACCTGCGTCCCGCGCACTGGAAGATGTTGCGTGCAATGGCCGACCCCGACCAGCCCAACGACATGTTCGTCGCAGGCGACACTCACCAGCGCATCTACGACCACCAGGTCGCTCTTGGTGCCCTCGGCGTCAACATCCGAGGCCGTGCCTCACGGCTGACCCTGAGCTACCGCACGACGAAGGAGATCCTCGCCGAGGCTCTCCGCGTCGTCGACCCCAAGACCAAGAATGAGAAGGTCACGTACGACGACCTCGACGACGGCACCGACACCCTCGCCGGATACCGTTCCGTCCTTCACGGCCCCAAGCCCGACTTCAATCGGTACGACACCTGGGACGAAGAGCTCGCCGGACTCGCCACGACCTTGAGCACGTGGCGCGAGGAACTTTCCACCGACGGCAAGGGCGCCTCCCTCGACCCCAGCGGGCGCATCGCCGTGTGCGTCGCCGACCGCGACATGGTCAGCCAGACCATGTACTACCTCGCCACCAAGGCGGGCATCACCTGCGCCGAACTCACCAAGGACGGCCCCAAGGGTGACGGCGAAGTCCACGTTGGCACCATGCACCGCTTCAAGGGACTCGAGTACCAGCGCCTCGCCATCGTCGGTGCGAGCGACGGCATCATCCCGCGCACCAGCGTCATCGAGCGCTACCGGACCGAAGACCCGCCCCGCTACGAACGCGAGCAGCGTAAGGCTCGCTCATTGCTGTTCGTCGCCACGACCCGGGCTCGCGATGCCCTGAACATTAGCTGGCACGGCAAGCCCAGTCCCTACCTGCCGATCTGACGCGCCGTACGGCACTCCCGGGCCGGAATTGCCTACGGGGCCCCGGCCCGGGACAAGGAACTCGCCTCATAGCGCAGCTGGTAGGCGCGTACGCCGGTGCCGTTCATGCGGTAGAGGGTGATCGCCGACAGGAACTGCTTTTTTACCTCCGCGGTGCGGTAGCGCTCCTTCTCTCCGATGCCGCTGATCCACTCCTCGATGTGCTCTGGGAGCTTGAAGGCGAGTTCGTAGGCGCCGACCGCGTCTGCGGGTGAGAGCGTCCATTCCGCCGCGGCTCCTACGCCCCGTCGTCTGATCCGCACTGCATGGTCGGGCTTCGCCTCGGCGTACTCCAGGAACCCTCGGTGATCATCGGCGGCGAGCGGCAGGATGAATGGCGCAGCCGGGAAACCGAGGAGTAGCTCCGCGTCGCTGTGCTGCCGCAGCACTGTGGCGAAGTCCTCAATCACGGTGCCAGCGGTCTGTTTGAACTTCCCCTCGGGGATGTGGACAGGTGGCAGCTCCAGCGGGGATGTCCCCAGCGCCTTGCGCAGCTCCGATCGCATCCAATTCAGCGGGAAGGGGGCGGACTTCGACAGATGCTGCTGCGCCGTGCACAGGCTCGTTGCCGTGGCTCCGATGTGGCCAAGCAGCCAGGCGAAGGAGGCACCCGACAGATCCACGAGAGAGATCTGGTGGGCGAGCGCGTACTTCTGGGCGTCGGCCGTGAACCCGCTCGCGGAAAACAAGGCATACGAGTACTTGTATCGCTGCCGGGGCCGCGTCCCGGCCCCCGTCATGAAGTTCTCGTTCACGTCGTGCACAACACCGTGGGCGTTCCGGACAACCTCCAGCTCGCAGCGTGTCTGGTAGTACTTGGCTTCCAGAAACAGCCGCACCGGCATGGAGAACGCCGGGGTGAAGGCGAACTCCCCCAGAACGTCGACCTGGTGGAGCGCGCCCCGCCCTCGGACCCGTAGAGTCTGGCCCTCCGTCACCAACTCCACCGGATCTTGATCTTCGTGGACGAGAAGCCGGTAGCCGCCGAAGCGCAGCAGCCAGGCCAGCGACTCTTCCAGTAAGTAGCCCCTCAGTGAGGAGTCCTTGAGCATTGTTGCCGCCCCCATCTATGAGCTGGTCACACAGCCGAAGGCGATCATCTCACCGACCAATGCACTGGCTCCTCAACGATCAACTCAGAGCCCTGTGATCCACTCGGTCGCTCTCGCACCGCCGTAGCCCTACCCAGCAAATCGATACGCTTGGGTGTATGGACTCTGATTAACTGCCGCCCTTCGCAGCTGAGTTGATGGCTTGGTTCGCCGACATACGCGCGCCCGGGTCGGCTGGATCGTACGTGGGGGATTGGCGGCCGCTGAGTGCTCTTGCCAGCTGGTCACGGGTCACCGCCAGTGTCGTTGCGCTTGCACCTGAGGAACGGCGTCCCGATCTCTATTCCAAGGATCATCGTCTTCGTAACGAGATGCTGCTGGGGCTGAGTGGGTTGGGGCTCATCGCCGATGCCCGTCGCGCGCGGCCAGGACGTCGATCTGGACCGGGCGGTGGCGGAGTTCGGTAGGTTCTGTCGTGCCTCGCTGCCTTCCTCGGAGGACTGGCTGCTTCTCGACGGGGAGATCCCAGCTGGCACGCGGATTGAGATCGGCGAGTATGTGCTGGAAGCGCTTTCGGATGAGGAGACGAAGCAGCTGCTGCCGCCCATGTACGCCGTGATGCCGTCAGCTCCGGCCAGCTGGCAGAACGCGTCCGTCCTCAAGGGCGCTCCGTTCCTTCGGCGGGTGGTCCCGGATCGGCCCCTGCGCAGCGGTCACCGGTTTCCACTTCTGGAGATGCCGTCATGTCCCGAACTCCACCACTGGCGTCCGCTACTGCCCATGCTGCTGTGGAGCGATGATGTCATCAGAATGAATGCCTGGTTCATCGTCGAGCCGGGACGGTGCGCGGATCTGTACGCCCGCTCTGTGCCGGTGGTCCCGGACATCTATGCCACCGGCGACGGTCAGGAGATCGAGTACGAACGGCGAGAGACGGGGCTGTGGCGGCTGACGGGTCGGGACATTTCCCGGCTCGGCGCTTTCTGCGCGGCCGTCGACGGCTTGATCGGCGCGGTGCTCGAGGGCGCCAACGAGAAGAACAAGAAGGCCAAGACTCGGACACGGCGCCTGCAGCGCGCCGCCGAGCACCTCCTGCGGGCCGCCCACCGCACCTACGGCAATGATTTCGTGTGGGAGGAGGACGCAGACGAGGTCACGCTGCACCACGTGATCGCCATGGAGGCGCTTCTGGCGGACGCAGGGCAAACCGATCTCAGCCGCAAGGTGAAGCAGCGGGCCGCGGCTTTGTGGATGACCGATGCGCTGCGCCTTGAGGTCGCCGAGGTGGTTGGCAGGGCGTACGCGCGCCGCTCGAAGTACGCCCACGGAGACGACACGCGTGACATCGATGCGAAGGAGCTGGAGATGCTGCGCCGCGTCGCGCACGGCGTCATGCTGCGTTGGCTGGTCACCACAGTGCCGACCGGGCTGGATCTGCCGCTGGAGTTGGACAAGACCTTGCTGTCAGACACCGCCCGCGCTGCCGTGGTGATGGAGCCGTTGCGCGCGTTCTTCGACGCGGCTTCTCCTGCCCTGCTGCCCTCGGACGCACAGCGGCTTCGAGCCACGTAGGGGCAGTCAGTGTGCCCCTACGGTTACGGCCTCGCGGCAGTCTGCTTGGCCTGCTTGCCGGCGCGGACCAGTGCGATGGCACGCGCCCGGAACTCTTGAGGATAGGGGCGAGGCATGACTGCCAGCCTTCCGCGAAGGGCTTTCAGGTAGCCACCAGAACTGGAACCCGAGACATGGGGCAGGCCAAACCTGTCACCCAACCTTGCAGCAGACCCGACCCTAGTGACCGCAGTAGCGGGAAGCGGTGCAAAGCCAGCAGTCGAGGGTCGGCGTGGCGCCTCAGTCACCGCTACATGCCACTATAACGCGTCACATGAGGAGATGGGGGGCGACGATAGTCATGAGGTACGGCCAGAGGCAGGCGGACAAGCTCGATGAGACGATGCTCGAACTGCTGCTGCCGATGAGCGCGGTGGAGTCACTGGGGCAGTGGCTAGCCGACCCGGAGCGCGGCCAGCGGTACGCGAACGGAAGTGGCCCTCACACCATCCCGTACGCGCCATCCACCTGGATGGCCGTAACACCCTGGCCCACCGCCTTCGCCGACCGGGCGGCGGCCGATTCGGCCTCGGTGAGCCGAGCCGAAGTCGTGGCCGCGGTCCGGGCCGCGGAGCAGTCCGAGAGCTGGGCAGAGGCGTTCGTGGCCACGCAGGTGTGGGGCTACGGTGTTACGGGCTACGGTCCGTACCGCACTCGTCAGGTGCTCGCCCAGCCCAGCGCTGAGGCCGTCCTCACCGAGGCGGTGTCCCTGCTCGTCGACGAGGGCGCGGTCGCAGCCTACGAGGTGCTACACACTCTCGATGGCCTCGGGCCGGCGTTCCTCACCAAATTCCTTTACTTCGCGGGCCAGGCGCTGCCAGACGTGAAGGGCCCACGTCCCCTGATCCTCGACAGCGTGCTCGCCGGGATCCTGCGCAGGCACGCCACGAAGGTTGGACGTGCGGATGGCTACGAGTGGTCCGAGGCGATCGCCAAGTGGATCTGGCGCGACAGCGGCTGGAGCTCCCACCGTTACGACGTCTACCTCCGGTGGATGTACGCCGCCAACGAGCGACTCGCGGCCGCGTCGATCGACTGGCCCGCAGCCCCAGACGTGCTCGAGCTGGCCCTCTTCAGCGCCGTTTGGGACCTGGAATAGCCGTATCGCCGGTGTTCACCTTCTGAGGCCCGCTTGGTTCAGGTGCTTGCCCATGGCCGCAGCCAAGTCCCGAGGCCTCGAACGTCAGCAGACGATGACCGTCCACCTTGGAGATGGTCCCGCCAGGTGGTGTAGGGGACCAATCGCCGGAACCCGCAGATCGGGGCCGTGGCTATGTCGGGGTAGGCGTCCGGCCCGCCTCAGCAGGACGCCTGGCGGGCTGCCGCGCGGGGACGGCTGCACCGACGTCCGGCCGAGCCGCACGGATCGCCGCGACCAACGGGTCCAGGTGCGGATTGAACATGGGCCGATACTTCGTGGGCGGCGACTGCATCAACACGAACCGCACTTGCCGGTCACCGACGGGGACGTGGGACGCCGCCGTCACCGCCGCTCCTCGGACGTTGCTAGGCCACTTCGACGACAACTCTTCGTGCAGACTGACGGGTACTCAGACATATCTGACGCACCGTCAACCATGCAAGATCATCTTGCACGTGCGTTGCACAAGGCGCTGAAAAACAACAGTGATCAATGGAGGGTTGTGAAGGTGAGTACTCGCAGGTCAGCTGGCATGTTGAGGTGTCGTGCCCCTTGCCTCCAAGGGGCACGACATTGCGCCGGATCAGATGTCGCGGAAGATCTCGATCTGGGCGCCCACCGAGTTGAGGCGTTCCGCCAGGTCCTCGTAGCCGCGGTTGATGACGTAGACGTTGCGCAGGACCGAGGTGCCCTCCGCGGCCATCATCGCCAGGAGCACCACCACCGCGGGGCGCAGTGCCGGGGGGCACATCATCTCGGCGGCGCGCCAGCGGGTCGGGCCCTCCACCAGGACCCGGTGCGGGTCGAGGAGTTGGAGGCGGCCGCCGAGGCGGTTGAGGTCCGTGAGGTAGATCGCGCGGTTGTCGTACACCCAGTCGTGGATCAGCGTCTTGCCCTGCGCCACCGCCGCGATGGCGGCGAAGAACGGCACGTTGTCGATGTTCAGGCCGGGGAACGGCATCGGGTGGATCTTGTCGATGGGCGCCTCCAGCTTGGAGGGCCGTACGGTCAGGTCGACCAGGCGCGTACGGCCGTTGTCCGCCGCGTACTCCGCCGTACGGTCGTGGTCGAGGCCCATCTCCTCCAGCACCGCGAGCTCGATCTCCAGGAACTCGATCGGGACACGGCGGATCGTCAGCCGCGACTCGGTCACCACCGCCGCCGCGATGAGGCTCATCGCCTCGACCGGGTCCTCGGAGGGGGAGTAGTCGACGTCCACGTCGATGTTCGGTGTGCCGTGCACGGTGAGGGTGGTCGTACCGATGCCGTCGACCCGTACGCCCAGCGCCTCCAGGAAGAAGCACAGGTCCTGGACCATGTAGTTGGAGGAGGCGTTGCGGATGACGGTCGTCCCGTCGTGGCGGGCGGCGGCCAGCAGGGCGTTCTCGGTGACCGTGTCACCGCGCTCGGTCAGGACGATCGGGCGGTCCGGTGCCACCGAACGGTCGACCTGCGCGTGGTAGAGCCCCTCGGTCGCGGCGATGTCGAGTCCGAAGCGGCGCAGCGCGATCATGTGTGGCTCGATCGTGCGCGTACCGAGGTCGCAACCGCCCGCGTACGGCAGCCGGAAGGTGTCCAGGCGGTGCAGCAGTGGGCCGAGGAACATGATGATGGAGCGGGTACGGCGGGCCGCCTCGGCGTCGATCGCCTCCATGTCCAGCTCGGCGGCGGGCACGATCTCCAGGTCCACGCCGTCGTTGATCCAGCGGGTACGCACCCCGATGGAGTTGAGCACCTCCAGCAGCCGGAAGACCTCCTCGATCCTGGCCACCCGGCGCAGGACCGTACGGCCCTTGTTGAGGAGCGAACCGCAGAGCAGCGCCACGCAGGCGTTCTTGCTCGTCTTGACGTCGATGGCGCCGGACAGGCGGCGGCCGCCCACGACCCGCAGGTGCATCGGCCCGGCGTACCCGAGCGACACGATCTCGCTGTCGAGCGCCTCACCGATGCGGGCGATCATCTCAAGGCTGATGTTCTGGTTGCCACGCTCGATGCGGTTCACGGCGCTCTGGCTGGTGGCCAGTGCTTCGGCGAGCTGGGTCTGGGTCCAGCCCCTGTGTTGCCGGGCGACGCGGATGAGCTTGCCGATGCGTACGAGGTAGTCGTCTGCCATGGAGGCAGGCTATATCAGCTGTGAGATAGGAAGGGGGCCGGGGTGGGCCGTTGGAGTGATGCACCAGGTGCATGTCCGATGGTCGCCGCCCCGGCCCCGCCCCGCCACCGGGGTGCCGCCGGACGAGTCAGCTCTTCTTGGTCCGCGTGGTCTTGCGCCAGCCGAAGGGGCCCGGCAGGTCCATCGAGGTCGTCCTGCGCCCCGTGCTGCTCGACGTGTGCCGGGGCCCGTGCTTGCCGCCGCCGGTGGTGACGGACCAGGAGCGGCGGTTGATGTTGAGCCGCACCCCCGGCAGGATCCGGAAGCTCTTGCGGAATGTGATCGGCATCGTGCCGCCTCCTCGGTCTCGGACTCTGGCTGGGTCTGGGTCTGGGTCTGGCTGGGTCTGCGTCGTTGCTCGTGTCTCGGTCTCGGTCTCGGTGTCCGTGTGTCCCGTCCGCGCCGATGCATGCCACCCCGACGCGGCCGGAACTTCCGCGGGGTGACGTCGCGTCACCGGCCGCCGCCTCCGGCATTTCACGTTTTCCCGTGTGGTAATCACACCTTGGGTGCCGTGACGGCGCGCCGCGCCTGGCGCGTGTGTCCGTATGGGACGTTCAGAGCCGTTATGCGGTGGTGAGTTGACACCTGGTCAGCACCCTTGACACCCCCAGGGGCGGCTCATAGTCTCCACGCCACGGAATTCACGTTAGATTTCACATCCCGACGTGGTCGTGTGCGCCGTCGCGGCGCTAAGGAAGGACGTGCTCGTGTCCGGTTCCCCGGCAGCGGACGCACGGACCCCGCGACCCGCCGACCCGGCGCCCGACCCGTCACCCGCCCCGCCGGCCGCCCTGCGCCCGTACGCGCTGCGGTGCGACCACCGCACCACCCCGCTCGGTACGGACCAGCCGGCGCCCCTGCTGTCGTGGCGGCTGGCGTCCGACCGGCGCGGCGACGACCCCGTCGCCTACCGGGTCAGGGTCGCCGAGCACCCCCGCGACCTGGCCGACGGCGGCCGGCCGCTCTGGGACACCGGGCGGGTCGAGGACCCCGACGCCGTCGGAGTGGTCTACGCCGGGCCCGCCCTGACGGCCCGTACGCGCTACCACTGGCGGGTCACCGTCTGGCCGGGCGGGACCTCGCCCGTACCCCCGCCCGCCGAGGACACGTCGTGGTTCGAGACCGCGATGACCGACGACCACGCGTGGACCGCCTCCTGGATCGCCCACGACCCCCGGCCCGTGGACGTCGTGGACGCCCCCACCGAGGGCGTCGTCGCCCTCGACCACCACGGCCTCGCCCCCTGCCCCACCCTGCGCCGCGCGTTCACCGCGTCGCCCCCGGCCCGCGCCCGCCTCTACGTCAGCGCGCGCGGCCTGTACGAGGTCCGGATCAACGGCGCCCGCGTCGGCGACGCCGAACTCGCCCCCGGCTGGACCGACTACCACCACCGCGTCCAGTACCAGACCTACGACGTCACCGACCTGGTCCGCCCCGGCGAGAACGTCCTCGCCGCGACCCTCGCCGACGGCTGGTGGAGCGGGTTCGTCGGCTTCGAACCACGCCGGGCCGGCGCCCACTACGGCACGTTCCCCCAACTGATCGCCGAACTGCACCTCACCGGCGCCGACGGCCGTACGACCAAGGTCGTCACCGACGACACCTGGCGCACCGCCACCGGCGCCGTCCGCCACGCCGACCTGCTCATGGGCGAGTGCCACGACCTGCGGTTCGCGGCCGACGGCTGGGACCGGCCCGGGTTCGACGACTCGGCCTGGTCGCCCGCCACGGTCACCGACACCGGCCACCGGCTGCTCGTCGCCTCGCCCGACGAGCCGGTCAGGGCCACCGCCACCCTGCTCCCGCGCACGGTCACCCGCGTCGCCCCCGGCGTGCACCTCGTCGACTTCGGCCAGAACCTCGCGGGGCGGGTACGGCTCCACGTCCCCGCCCTCGCTCCCGGCGAGCGCGTCGTCGTCCGGCACGCCGAAGTCCTCGACGGAACCGACCGGTTGTACACCGCGAACCTCAGGACGGCCGCCGCGACCGACGTCCTCGTCGGCGACGGCCGCCCGCACGTGATGTTCGAACCCCGCTTCACCTACCACGGCTTCCGCTACGCCGAGATCAACGGACTCCCCGACCTCGACCCGTCCGACGTCGTCGCCGTCGTCCTGCACAGCGACACCCCGTGGGCCGGCGCGTTCGACTGCTCGGACCCCGACATCCGGCGCCTGCACGACTGCGTCTCCTGGGGACAGCGCTCCAACTTCGTCAGCGTCCCCACCGACTGCCCCCAGCGCGACGAACGCCTCGGGTGGCTCGCCGACGCCCAGGTGTTCCTGCCCACCGCCGCCCTCAACGCCGACGTCGCCGCGTTCTTCACCAAGTGGCTGCGGGACGTGGACGACGCGCGCACCCCCGACGGCGGATTCACCAACGTCGCCCCGCGCCTCGCCGGGGTGGACGACGAGGGGGCGCCGGGCTGGGGAGACGCCGGGGTGATCATCCCGTGGCACCTCCACCGTACGTACGGAGACCCCCGCTTCCTCTCCCGCGCCCTCGCCGGGATGTGCGCCTGGGTCGACCTGATCCACCGTCACAACCCGGACCTGGTCTGGCGGAAGAGGGTCGGGCCGCACTTCTCCGACTGGCTCGCCCCCGGCACCCCCACCCCGCGCGACGTCATCGCCACCGCCTACTTCGCGCACAGCGCGAGGATCACCTCCCTGGCCGCGGGTGTGGTGGGGGAGCGGGAGACCGCACGGCGGTACGGGGAGCTGGCCGACGCCATCAGCGCGGTGTTCGCCGAGCGGTTCGTCACCACCGACCGGCCCGGCCCGGACGGGACCTCCGCCGGGAGGACCGACCCGGACGGCACCGACCCGGACCGCACCTCCACGGACGGGACCTCCACGGACGGCACCTCCACCGGCGCGCTCTCCCTGCGCATCGAGGGCGACACCCAGACCGGCTACCTCGTCGCCCTCGCCTTCGAACTGCTCCCCGACGACCTCGCCGACGCCGCCGCCCGCCGCCTCGCCGAACTGATCGAGAAGGCCGGACCCGCCCTCACCACCGGCTTCCTCGGCGTCGCCCTCGCCGCGCCCGTCCTCGACGCGTACGGCAGGGCCGACCTCGCGCACGCGCTCCTGCGCCGTACGGAACACCCCTCCTGGCTCTTCCCGCTGCGCCACGGCGCCACGACCGTGTGGGAACGCTGGGACGGCTGGACCCCCGACGGCGGCTTCCAGGCGGCCTCCATGAACTCCTTCAACCACTACGCGCTCGGCTCCGTCGGCGAATGGCTCTACCGCGGCGTCGCGGGCCTCGACCAGCACCCGGACTCCACCGGCTACCGGCACCTGCGCGTCCGCCCCCACCCCGGCGGGCTCACCCACGCCGGCGCCCGGTACGAGTCGGTGCGCGGCGAGGTCCAGGTCCGCTGGACCCGCGAGGACGACCGCTTCGAGCTGCGCGTCCAGGTGCCGCCCGGCGTCACCGCCGACGTCCGCGTCCCCACCACCGACCCCGCGTCGGTCCGCGAGTCGGACACCCGGATCGAGGACGGCCCGCACCTCATCCCGCTCGCCACCGCCCACGACCACGTCCTGTGCCGGGTCGCCTCCGGCACGTACCGCTTCACCAGTGTGTACACCGACACCGACACGTCCCCGACGGCCCGGCTCCCGCACGCGCTCCGCCAGGACCGGCGCCGACCGAGCCCGGCGGCGGCCTCGTTCGCCGGCACCCACGAGGAGGACACACCATGAGCACCGGCTCCCGCGGCCCCTTCGCCCGGCGTACGGTCAGCCGCCGGGGATTCCTCCGCATCGGTGGCGGGGCCGCCGCCGCTGCCGCGCTCCCCGGCCTCGCGGCCTGCTCGGGATCGGACTCCGGCACGGTACGGATCGTCGGCGTCACCGACCAGCAGAAGCCCCTCGACGAACTGCTGCCCGTCTACCGCAAGAGCCACCCGGACACCACGTTCTCCACCTCCTACGCCCCCACCGACCAGGTCCAGACCGTCGTACGGACCCAGCTCGCCGGCGGCAACGCCCCTGACGTGCACGTCCTGTTCCCCGGCAGCGGCAGCGCGATGTCCATGGTCGAGCTGGCGAAGGGCGGCCTGCTCACCGACCTCTCCGACCAGGCGTGGACCAAGGGCATCCCGGCGGGCTTCGACGCCGCGTACCGCAACGACGGCAAGACGTACCTCTACTCGGCGGGCAGCAGCCTCATCGGCGCGATCTACAACAAGAAGGCTTTCGCCGAGGCCAGGGTCTCCCCGCCCCGCACCTGGAGCGAACTGCTCACCGTCTGCGCCAAGTTGAAGGCCAAGGGCATCGTCCCCCTCGCCCTCGGCGCCCAGACCCCCTGGGTCACCCAGCTGATCACGTACGCGCTGGTGCCCAACGCCGTTTACGCGGACAACCCCCGCTTCGACGACGACATGGCCGCGGGACGCACCACGTTCGCCGACTCGGGCTGGGCCGACGCGATGGGCAAGTACCAGGAGCTCCAGCGCCGCGGCTTCTTCAACGACAACCCCAACGGCACCACCTTCGAGCAGCAGACCTCGATGGTCGCCGCCGGGAAGGCCGCGATGGCCGTCCAGGTCTCCGCCGTGCTGTCCATGTACCGCGAGGCCACCCGGACACCCCAGGACCTCGGCATGTTCCCCTTCCCCGGCGGTGAGGACCCCGCGAAGGCCTGGATCCCCGCCGGGATCGTCGTCGGCCTCGGCGTCGCCGCACGGGCCGACAACCAGGAGAAGGCGAAGGCGTTGATCGCGTTCCTCGGACAGCAGGAGAACATCAACCGGTGGGCCGCCGCCGTGTCGGCGATCCCCCTCACCCGGGACTCCACCACCACCATCGACCCGATACTGGCCGACTTCCTGCCCATCGTCGACGGCAACCGCGCCGTCCCCTTCATGGACCAGCGCTGGCCCAACGCCGAGGTCCAGCCCGCCCACTTCGCGGCCGTGCAGGACCTGCTCGCGGGCAAGACCGACGTCAAGGGAGCGCTCGGCCAGATGGACAAGGCCTACGGGGCGGACTCGTGAACTCCCCCTCGGAGACGACCACTTCGGACGGGAGCAGACCACCGGTCGCCGCCGGTACGACCGCCGGGACCGGCGGCCGGGACCCGGCCCGCCGGAAACGGGTCCGCCGCGACCAGACCGTACCGCCCTGGGCGTTCGTCGTCCCCGCCCTCGTCGTGTACGCCGTCGTCGTCCTCTACCCGAGCCTCGCCGGGGTCGTGTACGCCTTCACCGACTGGTCCGGCATCGGCGGCTTCTCCTTCATCGGGTTCGACAACTTCCGCACCCTGCTGGACGACGACCGCGCGCTGGAGTCCGTCGGCAACACACTGATGCTCACCGTCGCGGTCGTCGTCGTCCAGAACGCCATCGGCCTGCTCCTCGCGCTCGGTGTGAACACCACCATCCGCTCCCGGTCCCTGCTGCGGGTCATCTTCTTCGCCCCCGCCGTCGTCAGCCCGGTGATGGTCGCGTTCCTCTGGAAGTACGTCTACAACCCGGAGAACGGTGCGGGACTCAACGGCATCCTCGGCGCGATCGGCCTCGGCGGCCTGCGCCAGGACTGGCTGGGCAACCCGTCCCTCGCGCTGTGGTCCGTCGCCGCGATGGTGATCTGGCAGTACGCGGGCTACTCGATGGTCATCTTCCTCGCCGGCCTCCAGGGCGTCCCCGTCGAGCTCCACGAAGCGGCCCGCATCGACGGCGCGGGCACCTGGCAGCGCTTCCGGTACGTCACCTGGCCGCTGCTCGCCCCCGCCCTCACCATCAACCTGATGCTGTCGACCATCGGCGGGCTGAAACTCTTCGACCAGGTGTACGCCGCGACCAACGGCGGCCCCGGCACGTCCAGCGAGACGCTGTCGACCGTCCTCTACAAAGAGGCCTTCGTCTACGGCAAGTTCGGCTACAGCACCGCCGTCGCGCTGGTCCTCGCGCTGTTCGTCGCCGCCGTCTCCCTGGTCCAACTCCGCTACCTACGCGCCCGGGAGGTGACCGCGTGACCACCACCACGCTCGCGGGAAAGCCCGAACGACGGACGGAGGAGAAGCGCAGGAGGCGCCCCCGGTACGGGAGCTACGCCCTCGAACTCGGCATGGCCGTCGTCGCGGTCGTCTTCCTCTTCCCGGTGTACGCGCTGCTGACCCTCGCCCTCAAGGACCCCCAGCAGATCGCCGACTCACCCCTGTCGCTGCCCGCCCCGCCCACGCTCGGCAACTTCGGCGACGCCTGGACGTCCGCGTCCCTCGCCTCCGCCCTCGTCAACAGCGCGATCATCACCGGCTTCAGCCTGCTGCTGCTCATCGTCCTCGGCTCGACGGGCGCCTACTACCTGGCCCGCCGGGCGACGGGCCTCGGCTACGGGCTGTACGTGCTGTTCCTGCTGGGGATCGTCCTGCCCTTCCAGCTCGGGATGATCCCGCTGTACAAACTGGTCGACAACCTGGGCTGGCTCGGGACGTACCACGGCATGGTCCTCTTCTACACGGGCATCCAGCTGCCGTTCACGATCTTCCTCTACACCGGGTTCATCCGCGCCCTGCCGCCCGACTACGCGCAGGCGGCGCTCATCGACGGCTGCGACCACCGCCAGGCGTTCACCCGGATCGTCTTCCCGCTGCTGCGGCCGATCACCGGGACCGTCATCATCCTGAACGCCGTCTTCGTCTGGAACGACTTCTTCACCCCGCTGCTCTACCTGGGCGGTTCGGGCAAGGAGACCGTGCCCGTCGGTGTCTTCTCGTTCGTCGGCCAGTACGTGTCCGACTACGGGCTCGTCTTCGCCGGCCTCGTCCTGGCGGCGCTGCCGATCCTGGTGGTCTTCCTGGTGCTCCAGCGGTTCGTGATCAAGGGGTTCGCGGGTGGGCTCAAGGGCTGAGGGGGCGGGCGGCGCGGGACCGGATCCCGCGTCGCCCGCCGGTCTCCCCGCGCGGGTCGCGGAGATCCTGGCCGACCCGCCGCGCGCCTTCTCACCCACCGCGATCTGGTGGTGGAGCGGCGAACCGCTCGACCGGGCGCGGCTGCGGGCGCAGCTCGAACGCTTCGCGGAAGGCGGGGTGTTCCAGCTCGTCCTGCTCAACCTGGCACCGTCCGGGCCACTGTTCGGCTCCGACGCCGACGACCCGCCGTTCCTCTCCGACGCCTGGTGGACGCTGCTCGAAGGGGTCTGCGACGACGCCCGCGCGCTCGGGGTCAGCCTCTGGTTCTACGACCAACTGGGCTTCTCCGGGGCGGACATCCAGGCCCGGCTGGTCGACGGACGCCCCGCGTTCGCCGGCCGCCGCCTCGCCCGCGCGCGGGCCGTGGTCGACGGCGGGGGAGAGCTGCGCCTGCCGGCACCGGGCGAACCGCTCGCGGCGACCGCGCGACCCGTGGACGAGGAGGGCCGGGCCACGGGCCCCCCGATCCCCGTCCCGATCCCGAGCCCTCTCCCCGCGCCGGGTCCGGTGGTGGTACGGGCCCCGGACGGCCCGGGCCGCTGGCTCCTGACGCTCCACCACCACACGCCCCAGGGCTTCGACTACCTCGGCGCGGACGCGTGCGCCGCGCTCCTGGACGCCGTGCACGGCACCTTCGAACGGCGCCTGGGCGAACGGCTGGGGACGGTGGTGGTCGGCTCGTTCCAGGACGAACTGCCCTCGCTGCCCACCTGGTCGGCCGACTTCGCCGACACGTTCCTGCGGCGGCGCGGCTACGACCTCGCCTCCCGCCTGGACACGCTGTACGACGACGAGGGCGGCACCTCGGACCCCGACGTCCTGCGCACCCGCCGCGACTACCACCTCACCCGCGCCGAACTCGCCGAGGAGGCCTTCTTCCGGCCCCTCGCCGCCTGGCACGAGCGCCACGGCCTCCTCGTCGGCTGCGACCAGCAGGACCCCGCCCGTGCCGGACACCCGGTCGCCGGGGTCGAGTTGTACGCCGACTACGCCCGTACCCACCGCTGGTTCTCCGCCCCCGGGTCCGACCACCACGGCGATGCCCGGATCCACTCCTCCCTCGCCCACCTCTACGGCAGGCCCCGCACCTGGATCGAGGCGTTCCACTCCACCGGCTGGGGCGGCACGCTGGAGGAGACGTACGACTGGCTCCTGCCGTGGCTCCGCGCCGGCGCGACCCTCTACAACCCGCACGCCGTCTACTACACGACCAAGGGCGGCTGGTGGGAGTGGGCGCCGCCCGGCACCGACTGGCGCCAGCCCTACTGGCGGCACCACCGCGTCTTCGCCGACGCCGTGACACGGCTGTGCGCGATCCTGAGCCTGGGCAGCCACCTCTGCGACGTGGCGGTCCTCCTGCCGACCACCACCGCGCAGGCCGGCTCGGCGCTGGACGGGGTGTCGGCGGAAGCGGTACGGGCCCAGTCGACGTACCTCGAACTCGTCGGCGACATGTCCTGGTTCAGGACCCGGCCCGGCCTCCTGGACCGCCTCGGCCTGGACGCGGACGTCGTCGACGACGCCTCCCTGGCCGGGGCCCGGGTCCGGCCACCGGGCCCCGCCACCCCCGAGGCCCGCCTCCACATGGCGGACGAGGCGTACGCGGCGGTTGTCCTGCCCGCGTGCACGGTCCTGGAGGAGGAGACGGCCCGCCGCCTGATCGAATTCGCCACGGCGGGGGGCCGGTTGATCGCCCTGGGCGCCGTCCCCGAACTGATCCTGGGCCCGGAGGGCGAGGCCGCTCTTGAGGAGATGCGCGCCTGCTTCAAGGACGGCCGCGCGCTCTTCCTCCCCACGACGGACGCCCTGCGCACCGAACTCCACGGCCTGCTCCCTGAACTGGATCCGGAACCGGGGCCGGAACCAGGGCCGTTCGGGCCGCAGCCGCCCGAAGGGCCCGACCCCTTCGTTCCCGCTGTGCGCGCCACCGTCCCCGCGCTCGGGCGGCGCGTGGACGGGTCCACCGTGGTGTTCCTCACCGCCGGAGCGCCGCGCGCGACCCAGGCCGCCGTCGCCGCTCCCGACGAGCGCGGGGCGGCTCTCGGGTGGCTCGACGCCCGGTACGACTTCGATCCGGCCCGCTACGCCCGTACGGCCCGGGTCCGGGTACGGGACGCCGGGGGACCTGCCGTCCTGCTGGACCCGTTCGGCGGCGCGCCTCGCACCCTGCCGGTCCGGGTGGCCGCCGCCGACGCCCGGTCCGTGGAGGTCGAGGTCCCCTTCGACACGGGACCGGCGGCGCTGCTCGTCCTCCCGGCGACGGCGGTCGGATCGGGCGCCGGCACTCAGGTGCTCCCCGCGGACCTCGGACCTCCTCGGGAGGGGGACGAGCGGACTCTTGTGGAGATTCCGCCCGACGCGCCCTGGCACATGGCCCTCGTCCCCACCCTCGACAACACCTGGGGCGACTTCGCTCGCCCGGTCGGCGGTGGTCCCGCCCCCGTCACGACGTACCGCACTTTCCGCCACCGGGTGGAAGGGCCCGGCGAGGACGGCGTACGCGACGGATGGGCCCGCTCGCGTCGTGACGACCCGGACAGCGCGCGGGACGCGACCGCGCACGCCACCTTCGGGCCGCGTGCCGTCGTGGTCGGCGCCGACGGCGACCGTACTCCGCTCGTCTGGTCCGACGCCCTCGGTATCCACAAGGACCCGGTCCACCGCGCCGTGCTCGGCCCGAAGGGACACGTCCCCGAGGAGTTCCTGCACCTCGGACCGACGGCCGGGGGCACCACCGTCCGCGTCGAGGCCGAACTCCACCTGGACCGCGCCTTCGACGGCCACCTCGCCGTGGGTGCCGCCGCGGCCAAGTCCGCCCGCCTCGACGGTCGGGCCGTCGCCCTGGACGACAGCGGTCACCTGGCCCTTGGCCCGCTCCAGGCACAGGCGGGTCCGCATCTCCTCCAGCTCGACCTGACACCTAATCAAGACGCCGATCTGCGGGCGCACTTCGCGCTCGTCCACGACCCCCGCCGTTACCGCCGCCCCGAATGGATCCTCGCGGGGACCGCCGGCCGGGGCGCGGTGGCAACGACCGTTCGCCTCACCGCTGTTCCCGCCCGGGCGACCGTCCAGATCGCGTCCCACGGCTCCTGCGTCCTGCGGGTCAACGGCCATGTCGTCGGCAGGCAGGGCGGGTTCGACCCCTACACCGCCCACACCGTCCCGAGGGTGCGGCGGCACGACATCGCCCCGGCCCTGAGCGTCGGCGACAACACTCTCGTCGTGGAGTCGGCCCCCGTCGATCCGGCCGACCCGGCGGCCCCCGCTCCCGCCGTCCTGGTCGACGCGGTCCTCGACCACGCCGACGGCCGGGCCACCGGCCTGCACAGCGACGGCGGTTGGTGGTCCGAGCGGGCCGGCGCGCGTGTCCCCGTCGTCGTGTGCCGTGAGCAGTCCGGCGACCCCGCCGCGCTGTGCCTGCGCCGCAGGCCGCACCCCCTGCCCGGCGCCGCCTGGCTCGACGCGGACGCCGACGACGGCACGGTCGTGCCGCTCCGGTCCGCCGTTCCGGGCGAGCGGAGCGCGGTGGGGTGGCTGTGGTGCGAACTCCCCTCGGGGGTGAAGGAGTTGACCGTGTCCGTGTACGCCGCAGGGACCAGGGTCTTCGTCGACGGCCGCGAACACCCGGTGAGGGAAGCGGACCACGGCCCCGGCGGCGTCCGCACCCTGACCGTCGACCTGGCCCGGGAACCCTCCGCCGCCCCGCCGTCCGCCCCCAGGACCCTCGCCCTGCGGCTGGCGACCGGGCCGGGCCGCCGGGGCGGCGCCGCGCTGGCCGGGCCCGTACGGTGCGTGGTCGGCCCGGGAGTGATCCGTACCGGCGACTGGGAGGCCCAGGGCCTCGCCGAGTACAGCGGCGGAGTGCGCTACACGCGCGAGGTGACCCTGCCCGCGGACGGCGCGCGGGGCGGAGGACGGGTCGTGCTCGACCTCGGGCGGGTGCGGGGCACCGCCGAGGTGCGGTTCGACGGGGTGCCCGCGGGGGTACGGGTCTGCTCCCCGTACACGTTCGACGTGACGGACCTGGCGGGCCCCGGCCCTCACACCGTCGAGGTCACCGTCCTCGGCACCCTCGCCCCGCACCTGGACGCGACCAGCCCCACCCACTTCGTCTTCCCCGGCCAACGGGTCACGGGCCTGATGGGCCCCGTCCGACTCCTCGCCCGCCCAGGACCGCACGCGGACCGGCCAGGACCGGGCGCGCGCTGATCACGACCCGCCGCGCGCAGGATCAAGACCCGGCGCGCGCAGATCAAGACCCGCCGCGCGCTGACCACGACCCACCGGACAGGCGCTGGACGAAGCCCCCAGGCCCAGGCCCTGGACGGGCTCCAGCCCCGAGCCTCCAGCCCCCGCCCTCACCGCTCCTCCGCCGGCCCCCGCCACCGCTCGCGCGCGCTCGCGACCCGGAACAGGTAGTCCACGTACGCCCTGTCGTAGTACTCGACCGCCTCCGGATCCGGGTCCACCACCAGTTCCGGAGCCGTCCACGCCGCCACGTCGACGCCCCGCCCCAGCTCGCCGCCCCGCGCCGCGATCGCGGCCAGGATCGCGCCCCGCGCGCCCGGCTCCGGCCCCCGGGCCACCCGCAGCGGCCGGCCCAGCACGTCGGCGAACAGCCGCAGCCACGACAGGCTGCGCGTCCCGCCACCACTGATGGCCAGCTCGCCCGTGAGCCCCGCCGCCTCCAGGCAGTGCCGCGCGGCCAGGGCGATCGCCTCGCACATGCCCCGTACCAGATCCGCGCGGGAAGCCCGCAGGTCGAGACCGGTGAACTCCGCCCGCGCGGTGGGGTCCACGAACGGCGCGCGCTCGCCGGACGGCGAGAGGTACGGCAGCGCCGCCACCCCGTTCGCGCCGCGCGGCGACTCGTCCAGCATCCCGGACACCTGGTCGTGCGTGGCGCCCACCATCCCCAGCACCCAGTCGAGCGCGACCGTGCCGGTCATCGCGGGCAGCGCCCTCATGTGCCGGTCGGGCCGCGCCGTCGCGAGATGGAAGCCCACCGGATCCGCGTCGAACGCGACGCTCTCCACCACGACCTGGCACGCCAGCGTCGTACCGACGATCAGCAGCCCGTCGCCCGGTTCCGTCACGCCCGCGCCGATCGCGGTCGCGGGCAGGTCGTACGGCCCCGAGGTGACCGGCGTCCCCGCGGGCAGGCCTGGCGTGCGGCCGTGCGCCTTTCCGTACGGCAGGGTCGCGGCGATCGGCGGCAGCAGGTCCGCGCGGTGCGCGACGCCCAGGGCCGCGAGCGCCTCGGGGGAGTAGGCGCGGGTGCGCGGGTCGAGGAAGGGGACGGAGGCGTCCGAGAGGTCGGTGCCGCGCTCGCCCGTCAGGCGCAGGTGCAGGACGTCCTTGCAGCACGCGGCGGTCGTGGCCGCGTCCAGGGACTCCGGTTCGTTGCGGTCCAGCCAGGCCAGGAGCGGTCCCGGGGAGCCGGGGAACAGGACGTTCCCCGTCCGCCGGTACAGGACCTCCGCCGTACCGTCCGCCATCCACCCCGCCACCAGGCCGCCGGCCCGGCCGTCCATCCACGACATCGCGGGGCGGACGGCCCGTCCCCCGGCGTCCACCAGCCACAGCCCGTCCCCCTGGCCGGTCATGGCGACCAGGTCCGGCGCCCCGCCGTCGGTCACCGCCGCGAGGACGTGCGCGGCGGCCCGTACCACCTCTTCGAGATCCTGCTCGACCCGCTCGCCCCGGCCGCCGAGCGAGATCGGGGTCGACTCCACGCGCAGCGCGGTGCCGTCCTCCGCGAAGGCCGCCGCCTTGGCGACCGAGGTTCCCATGTCCAGTCCGACGAACACCGTGCCTCCTCTGTCGTGCCCCGCGGATCCCGGGCCTCCCGCGCCCTGACCCCTGACGACCAGTCAAGCCTCAGACGACGCGGTGGGCGAGAGGCTCGCCGCGCAGGAACCGGCCCACTTCCGCCGCGGCCGTGCGCGCCGCGTTGTGCGCGACCGCCGTGTTGGCCCCCGCCAGATGGGGTGTCATCACCAGCCGGGGCGCCGACCGCAGCCGGGACCCGGGCGGCGGCGGCTCGACGGCGAACACGTCGAGCCCGGCCGCCGCCAGCCGCCCCGACTCCAGCGCGTCGCACAACGCGTCCTCGTCCAGCAGTGCGCCCCGCGCGCAGTTGACCACGACCGCGCCCTCGGGCAGCAGCGCCAGCTCGCGGGCGCCGAGCAGCCCCCGGGTCTCCGGGGTGAGCCGGGCGTGCAGCGACACGACGTCGGAGGTACGCAGCAGCTCGTCCAGGTCGGCGACGGGCGTGCCCACCTCGCGCAGCGACTCCGGGTCCGCGTACGGGTCGTACACCCGCACGTGGGCGCCGAAGGCGCCCAGCGCCCGCGCCACCCGGCTGCCGACCGCGCCGCAGCCGACGAGCCCGACCCGGGCGCCGTCCAGACCGGGCCCGCAGTTGTCGTACGTGTAGAACTCGCCCGCCCACCGGCCGGCGGCGAGCGCCGCCGACGTCTCGGGGATGCGGCGCATCGTGGCCAGCAGCAGGCCGACGGTGTACTCGGCGGTGGCTGCCGCGTTGCGCCCGGGGGTGTTGCAGACCTGGACGCCGCGTTCCTTCGCCGCGTCGAGGTTGACGTTCACGGGACCGCCCCGGCCGACGACCACCAGCCGCAGCCCGGGGGCGCCTTCGAGGACCTTCCTGGTCACCGGGGCCATCTGGGTGACGCAGACCTCCACGCCGTCGAGGGCGGCGAGGAGCGCGGACTCGTCGCCCGACGCCTCGACCACCTCGGAGACCGGGCCGAACGGGGTCAGGGGCCAGGGCAGGAGCAGTTCGCCGATCGTATGGCCGTCACCGATCTCGGCGGTCAGTTCCCGGGCGAAGAGGTCGGGGGCGACAAAATGGTCGCCGGCGGCGAGGATCTTCATCGTGGACTCTCCCTGGTCGTGGCGGTGCCGTCGGGACGGGGCTCAGGCGGGGGCTCGGACGGGGGCGATCTCGTAGGGGACGCCGCTCTCGTCGAGCGAGCGCAGGACGTCCGGCGGAGTGCGGTCGTCGATCAGGACCAGGTCGAACGCGGAGAGCGGCGCCAGCCGGTACAGCGCGGTCCTGCCGATCTTGGAATGGTCGATCATCAGCACCTTACGGCCGGCGGCCGCGAGCATCGCGCGTTTGACGGCGACTATCCGCTGTTCCTGATGGAAGGCGTGGTCGCCGACCACCGACGACGTCGACACGAAGCACACGTCGACGCGCAGCGCCTCGACGGCCTCGACGCACGGCACGCCGAGGAAGGAGTCGTGCAGCGGGTCGTAGTCGCCGCCCAGCGCCATCAGGTGCACACCGCGTTCCCCCGAGAGGAGGTTCAGCGCCTCCAGGAAGTTGGTGACGACGGTGAGCGGCTCGAACCGGGGGAGCAGCCGGGCCAGTTCCAGCGCGGTGGTCGAGTCGTCGATCATCACCGACATGCCGGGCTCCACCAGGGTGGCGGCCTTCGCGGCGATCGCCTCCTTCTCCGGCCGCATGGACTTCTTGCGGTAGGCCACGTTGCTCTCGAACACACCGGACGGCTGGGCGGTCACCCCGCCGCGGAACTTGCGCAGGACCCCCTCGCGCTCCAGCTCGTCGATGTCGCGGTAGATGGTCATCGGACTCACGCCGAACCGCTCCGCCAGGTCGGCCGCCGACGCCGATCCCTCGGTCAGTACGTGATCGGAGATCTCGCGGCGGCGCTGTGCGGGGCCGAGCTGGCTCTTGTCCTGTGACATCCCCGGTCCTGTTCCTCACCAATAACATGAAGCTCTGAGGATATAACATAGATTGTTGATGTACGCCGTGGTCACGGTGTGAAAAGCCCCGGGGTGCGAACGCCGCGATCCGCGTCGTGAGGACACCGGGAACCGGGACGGGAAGGCAGGCAGGGGTGTACGACGACGACGTGTGGGTCGGGCTCGACCTCGGGACGCAGGGCGTCCGCGCCCTGGCCGTCACCGACGACGGACAGGTACGCGGCCGCGGCTCCGCCCCCCTCACCGGCCACCGCGACGGCGACCGGCACGAACAGCTCCCCGCCGACTGGTGGACCGCCGCGACCGCCGCCCTCCGCCGGACCCTCCGCGAGGTCCCGGCCGCCCGGGTGCGGGGCATCGCCGTGTGCAGCACGTCCGGCACCGTCCTGCTCACCGACGCCGAGGGCACCCCCCTCACCCCCGCCCTCATGTACGACGACAGCCGGGCGGCGGCCGAGGCGCGGCACGCCCAGGAGACCTCCGCCGACGTCTGGCGGTCCCTCGGCATCCGTATCCAGCCGAGCTGGGCCCTCGCCAAACTCCTCTGGCTCACCGGCGCGGGACAGGGCGAAGCGGCGGCCGGCGGCTCCGCCGACCCCGCGCGGCTGCGGGGCGCCCGGGTCTGCCACCAGGCGGACTTCGTCACCGGCCGCCTCGTCGGCCACCGCGTGGCGACCGACTCCAGCCACGCCCTCAAGACCGGGTACGACCTGCTGACCCGCACCTGGCCCACCGCCGTGCACGACCGACTCGGGCTGTCGGGGCTCGACTTCCCCGACGTGGTGGCACCCGGCGCCCCGCTCGGTACGGTGGGCCGCGAGGCCGCCGAGGCGACGGGCCTCGCCGAGGGCACGCCGGTCGTCGCGGGCATGACGGACGGGTGCGCCGCCCAACTGGGCTCCGGCGCCTGGGAGGTCGGGCAGTGGAACTCGGTCCTCGGCACCACCCTCGTCCTCAAGGGCGTCACCGCCTCCCCCCTCCACGACCCCGCGGGTGTCGTCTACAACCACCGCTCCCCGGACGGCAATTGGCTGCCCGGCGGCGCCTCCAGCGTCGGGGCCGGCATCCTGACCCGGACGTTCCCCGGCGCCGACCTCGGGCAGCTCGACCAGCGGGCCGCCGCGCGGGAGCCGGCGAGCACGGTCGCGTACCCCTTGGTCTCACGCGGGGAACGCTTCCCGTTCCTGGCCCCCGGCGCCGAGGCGTTCGTGCTCAGGACGCCGGCCGACGACGCCGACCACCACGCGGCGCTCCTCCAGGGCGTCGCCCTGACCGAACGGCTCTGCCTCGCGTACGTCCGCATGCTCGGCGCCCCCGTCGAGGGCCCGGTGACCTTCACCGGCGGCGCCACGCGCAGCGCGTACTGGAACCAGCTGCGCGCGGACGTCCTCGGCCGGGCCGCCGCGATCCCCGAACTCACCGACCCGGCGCTCGGCATGGCGGTGCTCGCGGCGTACGGGGTACGGGGCGGCGGCCCGGTGGCCCGGGGCATGGTCCGTATCCGTACGACGCTGGAACCCCGCCGGGACCACCACGACCGCTTCACGGAAGCGTTCGGGACACTGGTCGACGAGCTGGAACGACGGGGCTGGCTCCCCCCGGAAACCGCCGCGTACGCGAGGACAGAAGGATGAGGACGGCAGGATGACGAGAAGGATGACGGCAGAGAGATGACCACGCCCCCGACTCCCGCCCCCACCACCCTCTTCCTGGCCCGCCACGGCGAGACGGTGTGGCACGCGGAGAACCGCTACGCCGGGATCAGCGACATCGGCCTGACACCGCTCGGGGCCGAGCAGGCCGAGGCACTGGGCCGCTGGGCGGCCGGGGCCCGCCTCGACGCGATCGTCACGTCCCCGCTCTCGCGCGCCCGCCGCACGGCGGCCCCCGCGGCCCGGACGACCGGGCTGCCCGTCGTGGTCGAACCGGACCTGGTCGAGCTGGACTTCGGGATCGCCGAGGGCCGGACGCTCGCCGCACTCGACGCGTCCCACCCCCACGAGACCGAGGCCTTCCGCCACGACCCGGCCGCGCACCCGCTACCGGGCGGCGAGGACCCCGGGGCCGCGGCCGTCCGGGGCGCGGCGGCCCTCCTGCGTCTCGCGGCGGCCCACCCGGGCGGCCGGATCCTGGTGGTGGCGCACAACACGCTGTTCCGCCTGGTCCTCTGCCACCTGACCGGCATCCCGAAGCGCGACTACCGCCGCACCCTCCCGGGCCTGCGCAACTGCGCCGTCACCGAACTGCGCGTGACCGGCGACCGGGCGGCCCTGCTCTCGTACAACGTGCCGACCGGCGCACCGGACGGGCGCTGAGCCGTTCCCCGCAGCCCGCCGTCCCCCTTCATCAGGACAGCAACTCGACGTACCCGTCCGTCCCGTGCACGCGGATCCGCTGCCCGTCCCGGATCAGGCGGGTGACCCGGTCCACGCCCACGACGGCCGGCAGGCCGTACTCCCGCGCGATCACCGCGCCGTGGGTCATCAGACCGCCGACCTCCGTCACCAGGCCCGCGATCCCGACGAACAACGGCGACCAACTGGGGTCCGTGAACGTCGTGACCAGGATGTCGCCCGCTTCGAGGTCGGCCTCCGCCAGGTCGAGCACCACGCGCGCCCGCCCCTCCACGGTCCCGGCGGAGACCGCCAGGCCGACCAGGGCCCCGTCCGGCACGTCGTCGCGGCGGTACGCCCCCGTGAGGGCCTCGCCGTCCGAGGTGAGCACCCGGGGCGGGGTGAGGGCCTCGTACGACCGGAACGCATCCTTCCGCTCCCGTACGAGCCCGTCGTCCACCCGGTCCGTCCGGACGACGTCGTGCAGCTCCTCGAACGTGAGAAAGAAGACGTCCTCCTTCTCGGCCAGCACGCCCGCCCGCACCAAGCGCTCGGCCTCCGTCATCAGGGCCCGCTTGTAGACGAAGTAGCGGCTGACGATCCCGTACTTCGGGTACTCCCGGTACCCGATGAACGTCCTGACCCGGTCGATCATCCGCTTCGCCTCCTCCGCCCTCCGGTCCCCGTCCGGCAGGGCTCGCAGGCGGGACAGCACGTCCCGCTCCTTCTCCAGGGCCTTCCGCCGCCCCTCCTCGAAGCGCAGCCCGGCCGCGCCCGGCCCGAAGTTCCTGACGTTGTCGAGGAGCAGGGGCACGAGCGTCGTGGGGCGCTCGCGCCAGCGCGGCCGGGTGAGGTCGATCTCGCCGACGCAGCGCATGCCGTACCGGTCGAGGTAGGCCTCGACGGCCTCCCGCGCCTCGGTCCCGCCCGCCCGCTTCGCCAACTCGTCCAGGAACACGTCGTCCCCGACGTGCCCGGCGTCCCGCAGGAAGGCCAGCACCTCCGGCAGCGGGCGGATCACGTCCGCGACGTCGAGCAGGGCCAACCCCATCTCCGACGTGATGTTGCCGGGGGCGGACAGGGTGAGCGTGTCGGCCGCGTTCTTCTCGCCCAGCCACTCCCACAGCCGGTCGTTGAGCCACCAGGTGGCCTCCATCCCCGCCATGATCGCCCGGAGGTTCAGCGGATCACCGAGGAGGCGCTTGTGCTCCTGGAAGGCTTCCAGCAGGAAGTCGAAGAGGGCCGGGCCGGTCCGCGTCCGGATGTCGCGCTCCAGCGCGGCGAGGGAGGCCTCGGAGCGCCGGATCAGTTCGGGGACAATGGCGGGATCGGGGACAAGGCCGGGATCGGGCTCGCCCGGGGCGGGCGCCGCGCCCGCCGGCGGTCCGGCGGGAGCGGGGTCCGGCAGCGACGGTACGAAGTCGTCGCGACCGAGGACCGTCTCCAGGGCGTCCCTGACCAGCGGATCGCCCCTCCCCATGAGGTCCAGGAGAGCGGCGCGCCCCGAGGGCGGGCCGAGGCGCCGGGTGACGTCGACGAACAGCCGCCCGCCGGCCGTCCGCATGGGTGCCATGGCGGTCAGCTGCCACACGGACAGCCCCAGGGGCTTCATGGCGTCGGTCATCATCTGCTGGTGGCCGACGGAGACGTACACGTGATTCTCCCGGTCGTCGGCCTCCGGGACGGGGAACAGCGTCGTGATCGGCCGGCTCTGCACGATCTCGAAGGT
Organism: Streptomyces liangshanensis; assembly: GCF_011694815.1. Classification (NCBI taxonomy): domain Bacteria; kingdom Bacillati; phylum Actinomycetota; class Actinomycetes; order Kitasatosporales; family Streptomycetaceae; genus Streptomyces; species Streptomyces liangshanensis. Next base: position 1,663,681 of record NZ_CP050177.1, on the reverse strand, counting down.
GTCGCCCGCCAGGCACCATTCGATGTCCTGCGGGCGGCCGAAGTGCGCCTCGATCCGGCGCCCGAGCCCTACGAGCCGTACCACCTGAGTGTCCGTCAGCGCCGGCCGCTCCTGCTGCCGCGCGTCGACCGCGGCGTCCTCCGTACCACCGCCCGGCAGCGCCCGGACGACCCGCCGCTTGACGGCGATCGACCGGGCGACCACCTCGCCGTCCCGCACCGTGAAGACGTCCGGGGTCACCAGCCCGGACACCAGCGCCTCGCCGAGGCCGAGGCCGGCGTCCACGGTGGCGGTCCTCCGGTGGCCCGTGACCGGGTCGGCCGTGAACAGGACGCCGGACGCGTCCGGGAGGACCATCCGCTGCACGACGACGGCCATGCGGACCGTACGGTCGTCGATGCCCTGGTGCCGCCGGTAGACCACGGCCCGCTCGGTGAACAGCGAGGCCCAGCAGCGGCGGACGTGCGCGAGGACCGCCGCGGGCCCCACGACGTTCAGGTACGAGTCCTGCTGCCCGGCGAACGACGCCGTCGGCAGGTCCTCCGCCGTGGCGCTGGACCGTACGGCCCAGGCGGCCCCCTCACCGAGGCGGCCGACGGCGTCGGTGATCTCCGCCGCGAGATCGTCCGGTACGGCGGCCCCCTCCACCATCAGGCGGATCTCCGCGCTGAGGGTACGGATCGCCTCGATCCCGTCCTCGATCCCGTCCCGGTCGTCGGGATCGATCCGCGCCAGCGCGTCGAGCCGCTCGCCGACCGCCGGCACGCCCGCCACGACCCGCCGGAACGCGTCCGTCGTCACACAGAAGCCCCCCGGCACCCGGACCCCGTCGATCCGCGCCAGCGCCCCCAACTGCGCGCCCTTCCCCCCGACAAGGGCGACGTCCGCCCCGTCGACGTCGCCCAGATCCCGCACATACCGCTCGCTCACGCGCACCTCGTCGCCCCGTTCCCGCAGGTTGTAGCCTCGGCCGCCGATTCTGCGCCGCCCCCGGGGCCTTGTGGCAAGCCCCCCTGTGCGCTATACCTTGAGAGTGGCAAGGAGACAGCGCTCTCCTTGCCTTTCGCTTTTGCCGGAGCGCGGAAGACCGAGCGCGTCCTATCCCTCGTGGGCCGCGACGAGGTCGCGGTCCACCGCCAGGGAGCCGCGGTCCAGCGGGGGCAGCCCGAAGTGGTCACTGATCAGCCGGGTCAGCTGCTCCTCGTTGTCGAGAGCCAGCCCGGCGTCGGTGATGACGGGAGCAAGCTCGTTGGGCCAGTACGCACCCACTTCTGCTGGGGCCTCGTAGTCGACGCAGGACACGGTCCGGCCGTCCCGGTAGTGATACGCCTGGGGACCGTGCGCCTTGGCGACGCACGGGTTGGGCACGAACACGACCAGCTCGGCCCCGGGAGGGCACAGCTTCCGGTGGTCGATCAGGTCGTAGTCGCCGCGGGCCGGGTCGTACATGGGGTGCACGACCACCCCCCACTCACCGGCGACAACGTCACCACCGCCCGCGAACGGCGGCCGGCGCACCGCGCTCAGCCCGTCCCTCACGAAGCCCTACTCCTTGAGAGACTCTCGGCCATGACCTCGATCGATCATGAAGTACGGAAGTCGTGGGAACGCATCGACGCCTGGTGTGCGGACCGGCTGCGGTGGAGACCCATGAGGGCGGCAGCCGACGCGGGCCGGCTCCGCGCGGTCGAGGCGGACCTCGCGCTGACACTCCCCGCCGACGTGCGCGAGTGGTGGACCCTGGACCGGGTCGCTGCCGACGACTGGATCCCCGGTGGCTTCGCCCCTGTGGATCTGGAGGAGGCCCTGGAAACGCGGGAGATCTGGCTGCTGGTCGCGGAACAGGAAGGCGACGCCCTCGACGCGAACGGCGAACCGGAACCGCGCTTTCACCCATCCTTCCTCCCGATCGCCCTCAGCCCCGGCGGAGACGGACTGGTCGTCGACCTACGGCCCGGCGATTCCTACGGCGCGGTTTTCCTCTGGGACCACGAGACGTGGGTACTCGGAGTACCGCTGTGGCATTCGGTGGCCGCGATGCTCCAGGACACCGCCCACGCCCTCGAATCAGGCACCCCGGCCCTCCTCCACCACACCACCCACGCCGGCACCCAACCACCATGCGTAGCTGTCGTGGACGCCGCCGGCGATCTGACCTGGAGCGACTGAGTTGGATGTCATGAGGGCCGACGCGGCGTCGACGAGGCCTGTGACACCCTTTGGCAATGCTTTTGGCTGATCAGGCAAGCAGTGTCGAGCTTTGCCCGTTGCGGTACCAGTTCTCCGCAGTCCGCGGCGACTCGTACGATGACAACTGGCTGGTCATCTGCGGCTCGGTGACGACTCCGGAGGGCACCTGGACTTTCACCGATCCCTGTCTGCTGATCGATGAAGCCCGCCGGGTGTCCGCGTGGCTGCGCGGCGTGGCGGCGGGGACGGTTGCGGTGACCGGACCTGGTCCCGACGGTTCGTTGTCCCCGGAGACGTGGTTCGTCGAGCCGGTTCTGGCCTTCAGCCTCTGCGATCGAAGCAAGGACGGTGCGGTGATTCGCGTGCACCTGTCCATGGAGGCGGCACCCCCATGGCAGCAGGGTGAGAACGGCGCAGACATCTACCAGTACTTCGTCGAGACCCAGGTAGACGCAGCTGCTCTGCTTCGCGCGGCTGACCAGTGGGATTTTGCTCTGGCCTCGTTCCCCACCCGCTGATCAGAGCCAACTCAGCAGGAGACGATGGGCAGGAATGACCGTGGGCGCTCAGGTTCAGCGGCAGAGGTTCATCAGGGTGTCGTCGAAGTCCGGGAACTCTCCGGTGGCCTGCTCGATCACGGCGGCGGCGGACGCGCGGTGGTCAGGTGCGAACTGTGCCGCGATGGCCGTCAGGTCCCGGTTGGGGTGGGGGGTCCAGCCCGGCTCGGGATCGTGTGACGTGGCCGCTTCCCACGGGCCGACGCCGGCGGCCAGCAACCACAGGAAGGCGCCCAGGTCGCGGGCGACGACGCCGGTCTCGCCTTCCGAGCCGAGAAAGACGACGGGCTGCTCGGTCAGTGGCTGATCCGGGCGGACCAGCCAGAACGCGGCGTATCCACCGGTGCCGTCCTGGCCGAACACGCGGAACTCGTCGCCGCTCAGCTCGCGGTTGCCGGTCCATGCCCGGAACCAGTCGGTTGTCTCGTCGGCGGTGAGGAAGGTGGTGAACGGCTCGAAGTCGACACCGTCCACGCCGACGTGGTCGAGCCGAACGGCCATCGCACTGGCAAGCGGGGCGGGAAAGTGGCGATCTTCGCTCGACGTCATGCGAACAGGCTAGCGATCGGCCGGATCGGGTGAGGACCGCGCTCAGGCGGGTCCGGGCATGACCTCTGGGCGGTCATGTACTAGAGTTATCTCGACATCGAGATATATGCCGAAGGCGTACCGGAGTCGCCCGACCGGTGAGGGTTACCTAAGTAAGTCTTACCTTAGCGGATGGCGAGGGGTCGTGGCGGCATCACGCGGCGGTTGCCGCATCTGAGGTACGGCGCGGTAGAACGCGCACATTGATGAAGGAGACTGTCGTGTCGGCGAACAGCTTCGACGCCCGCAGCACGCTGCGCGTGGGTGACGAGTCGTACGAGATCTTCAAGCTGGACAAGGTCGAGGGCTCCGCGCGCCTCCCGTACAGCCTGAAGGTGCTGCTGGAGAACCTGCTCCGCACCGAGGACGGCGCGAACATCACCGCCGACCACATCCGCTCCATCGGCAGCTGGGACTCCCAGGCCCAGCCGAGCCAGGAGATCCAGTTCACGCCGGCCCGCGTGATCATGCAGGACTTCACCGGTGTGCCCTGCGTCGTCGACCTCGCCACCATGCGCGAGGCCGTCAAGGAGCTCGGCGGCGACCCCGCGAAGATCAACCCGCTGGCCCCGGCCGAGCTGGTCATCGACCACTCCGTGATCGCCGACAAGTTCGGTACGCCGGACTCGTTCGCGCAGAACGTGGAGCTGGAGTACGGCCGCAACAAGGAGCGCTACCAGTTCCTGCGCTGGGGCCAGACCGCGTTCGACGAGTTCAAGGTCGTCCCGCCCGGCACCGGCATCGTCCACCAGGTCAACATCGAGCACCTGGCCCGTACGGTCATGGTCCGGAACGGCCAGGCGTACCCCGACACCCTCGTCGGCACCGACTCGCACACCACGATGGTCAACGGCCTCGGCGTGCTGGGCTGGGGCGTCGGCGGCATCGAGGCCGAGGCGGCCATGCTCGGCCAGCCCGTCTCGATGCTCATCCCGCGCGTCGTCGGCTTCAAGCTGACCGGCGAGCTGACCCCGGGCACCACCGCCACGGACCTCGTCCTCACCATCACCGAGATGCTGCGCAAGCACGGCGTCGTCGGCAAGTTCGTGGAGTTCTACGGGGAGGGCGTCGCCGCCACCTCGCTCGCGAACCGCGCCACCATCGGCAACATGTCGCCGGAGTTCGGCTCCACCGCCGCGATCTTCCCGATCGACGACGAGACCATCAAGTACCTCAAGCTCACCGGCCGTTCCGACCAGCAGGTCGCGCTGGTCGAGGCGTACGCCAAGGAGCAGGGCCTCTGGCTCGACCCGGCCGCCGAGCCCGACTTCTCCGAGAAGCTGGAGCTCGACCTCGCCACGGTCGTCCCCTCGATCGCCGGCCCCAAGCGCCCGCAGGACCGCATCGTCCTCGCCGACGCCAAGGCCCAGTTCGCCCACGACGTCAAGAACTACGTCACGGACGACGAGGAGGCGGGCAAGGAGTCCTTCCCGGCCTCAGACTCGCCGGCCAGCAGCAACGGCGTCCCCACGAAGCCGACCCTGGTCACCACCCCCGACGGCTCGACGTACGAGATCGACCACGGCGCCGTCACCGTCGCCGCGATCACCTCCTGCACCAACACGTCCAACCCGTACGTGATGGTCGCCGCCGCGCTCGTCGCGAAGAAGGCCGTCGAGAAGGGCCTGACCCGCAAGCCGTGGGTCAAGACCACCCTCGCGCCCGGCTCCAAGGTCGTCACCGACTACTTCGACAAGGCCGGCCTCACGCCGTACCTCGACAAGCTCGGCTTCAACCTGGTCGGTTACGGCTGCACGACCTGCATCGGCAACTCGGGCCCGCTGGACGAGGAGATCTCGAAGGCGGTCAACGAGGCCGACCTCGCCGTCGCCGCCGTGCTCTCGGGCAACCGCAACTTCGAGGGCCGCATCAACCCCGACGTCAAGATGAACTACCTGGCCTCCCCGCCGCTGGTCGTCGCCTACGCCATCGCGGGCTCCATGAAGGTGGACATCACCCGGGACGCGATCGGCACTGACCAGGACGGCAAGCCGGTCCACCTGGAAGACATCTGGCCCACCGAGGCCGAGGTCAACGAGGTCGTCGCCTCCGCGATCGGCCAGGACATGTTCAACGAGTCCTACAAGGACGTCTTCGCCGGCGACGAGCAGTGGAAGGCGCTGTCCATCCCGACGGGCAACACCTTCGAGTGGGACCCGCAGTCCACCTACGTCCGCAAGCCCCCCTACTTCGAGGGCATGACGATGGAGACGACCCCGGTCGCCGACATCGCGGGCGCGCGGGTCCTCGCCAAGCTGGGCGACTCGGTCACCACCGACCACATCTCCCCGGCCGGCGCGATCAAGGCCGACACCCCGGCCGGCAAGTACCTCACCGAGCACAGCGTCGAGCGCCGCAACTTCAACTCGTACGGCTCCCGCCGCGGCAACCACGAGGTCATGATCCGCGGCACGTTCGCCAACATCCGCCTGCGCAACCAGATCGCGCCGGGCACCGAGGGCGGCTACACCCGCGACTTCACCGCCGAGGGCGGCCCGGTCTCCTTCATCTACGACGCCTCCCAGAACTACCAGGCCGCCGGCATCCCGCTCGTCGTCCTGGCGGGCAAGGAGTACGGCTCCGGTTCCTCCCGCGACTGGGCCGCGAAGGGCACCGCGCTCCTCGGCGTCAAGGCCGTCATCGCCGAGTCGTACGAGCGCATCCACCGCTCGAACCTGATCGGCATGGGCGTCCTCCCGCTCCAGTACCCGGAAGGCGCCTCGGCGCTGAGCCTCGGCCTGACCGGCGAGGAGACCTTCTCCTTCAGCGGCGTCACCGAGCTGAACAACGGCACGACCCCGCGTACGGTCAAGGTCACCACGGACACCGGCGTCGAGTTCGACGCGGTCGTCCGCATCGACACCCCCGGCGAGGCGGACTACTACCGCAACGGCGGCATCATGCAGTACGTGCTCCGCAGCCTGATCCGCAAGTAGAGAGCCGCGGTGCACGAAGGCCCGGTCCCCCCTCCCGCGCGGGAGGGGGGACCGGGCCTGCCTCGTCAGTGGCCGGTGGTCAGCACCATGCGGAAGCGGGCCTCGCCCGCCAGCATCCTCGCGTAGGCCGCGCTCACCTCTTCGAGAGGCACCTGCTCCGTCCACGGCCGGATCCCCGTCCTGACCGCGAAGCGGAACATCTCCTCGCGATCCAGGGTCGTCCCCGAGATCAGCCCGTAGACCTTCTTCGTCCCGCCGATCAGCTCCCAGCCGCTGATCCGCAGGTCCTCCGGGGCGATCCCCACGAGGACCAGCTCGCCCCGCCGGCCCAGACCGCCCAGCGCCGACGTCGTCGCCGCCGCGTCCGTGACCGTCGAGACGACCACCTTGGCGCCCCCGTACCCGCCGCCGTACTCCGTCAGCGTCCGGGCCACGTCCTGCTCCGTGCTGTCGATGTAATGGTCGGCCCCCAGATCGACCGCGAGCCGCGCCTTCTCCCTGCCCCGCGCGACCGCCACCGTCTCGAAGCCCATCCGCGCCGCGATCCGCACCGCCAGGTGCCCCACCCCGCCCAGCCCCTGCACCGCGACGAGGTCACCCGGCCTGGCCGCGCTGTTGCGCAGGGCGTTGAACGCGCTCAGGCCCGCGCACGCCAGCGCCGCCGCGTCCGCCGAGGCCAGCCCGTCGGGGACCAGGGAGAGGGCGCTCTCCGGGAGCACCACCGTGTCGGCGAAACCGCCCGGGTACGAGACACCCGGGGTCTGCGCCTCCACGCAGTTCACCGAGTCCCCGGACCGGCACGCCTCGCAGCGCCCGCACGTCCCGGCGATGTAGCCGCACGCGACGCGCTGCCCCTTCCGTACGCCGGTGACCCCGTCCCCGAGGGCCTCGACCCGCCCGGCGATCTCGTGGCCCGGGGTGAGGGGGAAGGCCGTCCCCGGCAGCTGCCCGTCGACGACCGACACGTCCGAATGGCAGATCCCGCACGCCTCCACGGCGACCCGCACCTCGCCGGGGCCTGGCTCGCGCACGGGGGTTTCCGTGACGGTGAACGTGCCGCCCGGCTCCGACACGAGCACCGTACGATTCCTGGTCCGACGGGTGAGGGCCATCGCGCGTCCCCTCTGCGTGGAAGCACACCACTTCCCAGTCTGCGCCGGACGGGATCGGACCGCCACGCGTGGGCCCAGCCACCGACGCGCGGCCCCCGGACGCCGGACGGGCCACCGGCGTGTGCTGGTGGCCCGTCCTCACCCGAAGGTCCCGCGTCAGCGCAGCAGCTCCACCTCCGCCAGCGTCGCCTGACCGTCCGTCACCAGCCGGTAGTGCGCGTACGACCCGGGACGCGGGACCGTGAACGCCCGCGTCTGCTTGTCCCACGCGAAGGTCTCACCCGCCCGCGTGTCCAGCGTCTTCCACGTCGTGCCGTCGGCCGAACCCTCCAGCCGCCAACCACCCGGCGCCGTAGCGGCCTTGGCCGACGTCAGCGTGTACTGCACCGCCCGCGTGGACGTGGCCACCGGCAGGTCCACCGACTCGACGGGGGCCTCGGTGCGCGAGGAGTTGTCGAAGAGCGGGCCCGACGCGGTGACCGCGTCCGTGCGCGGCGCCGGCACCTTGTCGTCCTTCGTGATCGAGACCGGGGCCGCGTTCGCGCCCGTGCCCCAGGTGGAGGGCTTGGATCCCATGGCGAACTCCAGGACCCCGCCCTTCTCCAGCACGTCGTGCGGCAGCGAGGTGGAGTTCCAGGTCTTGCCGTTGACCTTCAGGCCCTGCACGTAGATGTTCTTCGCGCTGTTCTTCGGCGCCTTGACGACCAGGTCGCGGCCGTTCTCCAGGTGCACCGTCGTCTTCGTGAAGAGCGGCGAGCCGATCGCGTACTCGCCACTGCCCATCACCAGCGGGTAGAAGCCCAGGGACGAGAAGAGGTACCAGGCCGACTGCTCGCCGTTGTCCTCGTCGCCGTGGTATCCCTGGCCGATCTCGCTGCCGGTGTAGAGCCGGGAGAGGACCTCGCGGACCTTCTCCTGCGTCTTCCACGGCTGCGAGGCCGCGTTGTACATGTACGTGACGTGGTGGGCGACCTGGTTGGAGTGCCCGTACATGCCCATCCGGACGTCGCGCGCCTCCGTCATCTCGTGGATGACGCCGCCGTACGAGCCCACGAACTCGGCCCCGGCGGTCTCCGGCGTCGCGAAGTAGGTGTCGAGCTTGTCGGCGAGTCCGGCCCGGCCGCCGTACAGGTTGGCCAGCCCGCGGCTGTCCTGCGGCGCGGTGAAGGCGTAGCCCCAGCCGTTCGTCTCGGTGTAGTCGTACCCCCAGACCCGCGGGTCGTAGTTCGCCGACGGCACCCGCCAGTCGCCCTTGAGGTTACGGCCCTGGAAGAAGCCGGCCTTGGTGTCGAAGAGCGAGACGTAGTTCTGGGCGCGGTTGAGGAAGTACTCGGACTCCTCCTTGTAGCGCGCCTTCTTCGTCTTCTTGTAGAGCGCCTGGCCCATCTCCGCGAGGCCGTAGTCGTTGAGGTAGCCCTCCAGCGACCAGGAGAGGCCCTCGTGGGTCTCGGTGGACGCGTAGCCGAGGAACGGCGACGTCTCCATGCCCTTGCGGCCCACGCCCGACATCGGGGGAGCCACGGTCGCGTTCTTCAGGGCCGCCTCGTACGCCGTCTCCGCGTCGAAGTCGACCCCCTTCACGTACGCGTCGGCGAAGGCCACGTCCGAGCTGGTGCCGGTCATCAGGTCGGCGTACCCGGGTGAGGACCAGCGGGAGATCCAGCCGCCGTCCTTGTACTGCTGGACGAACCCGTCGACGAGCTTCCCGGCCTTCTTCGGGGTGAGGAAGGAGTACGCGGGCCACGTCGTCCGATAGGTGTCCCAGAAGCCGTTGTTGACGTACACCTCACCGTCGACGATCTTCGCGCCGGTCTGGGTCGGCGTGTCGGGGCCGGTCTGCGGCGAGAAGGGGCTGGCGTACTGCTGCTTCGGCCGCGCCTTCGTACCGGTGTTCTCGAAGCCCGAGTTCGGGTACAGGTAGAGCCGGTAGAGGCTGGAGTACAGGGACGTCAGCTGGTCGTGGTCCGCGCCCTCCACCTCGATCCGGCCCAGCAGGCCGTCCCACGCCTTCTGCGCGCGGCTCTCGACCTTCTCGAAGCCCGTGCCGGCCGGGATCTCGTCGGCGAGGTTCTTCTTCGCCTGGTCGACGCTGATCAGCGAGGTCGCGAGGCGCAGTCCGACGATACGGTCGGCTCCCGCGTCGAAGCGCAGGTAGCCGGTGACGTCGTCCCGCCCGCCGCCGGTGAGCTTGCCGCTCGCGGTGACGGGGGCGTCGAAGACGCCGTACACGAAGAGGCGTGTCGCGCCGGTCGACAGACCGCTCTTGACGTCCGAGAAGCCGGTGAAGGAGTCGGTCGCCGGGTCGAGGGTGAGCCCACCCGCGTTCGAAATGTTGTCGAACACGATGCTGGCGTCGTCACCGGGGTAGGTGAACCGCATCATCGCCGCGTGGTCGGTCGGCGTCATCTCGGCCTTGAGGCCGTTCTCGAACGTGACGCCGTAGTAGTGCGGCTTCGCCGTCTCGTTCTCGTGCCGGAAGGGCAGCGCCCGCTCGGCGCGGTCCGGGTCCGGGACGCCGGTGGCCACGGACGGCATCAGCTGGAAGGTCTGCCGGTCACCCATCCAGGGGCTCGGCTCGTGGCTGGCGCTGAACGCCAGGAGCGTCGGCAGGTTGTCGGCGTTGTTGGCGCGCGCGTACTCGTACAGCCAGCTGTCGGAACCGGCGTTGGTCACCGGGGTCCAGAAGTTGAAGCCGTTCGGCACGGCGGTCGCCGGGAAGGTGTTGCCGCGCGAGAACGACCCGCTGGAGTTGGTGCCGCGGACCGTGGACGCGTAGTCCGACAGGTGCGCGAGGCGCTTCTCCGGGGCCTTGGGCGCCAGGGTGATGTCGTCGATCCAGCCCTGGAACTTCCCGGGGCCCTTGGGCGCGTCGTACGCGACCAGGACGCGGTCCACGGTCTTGCCCGCGGCGACCGAGCCGATGCGGGAGTCGACCTGGTTCCACTGGTTGACGTACAGCCGCTTGGCGGCGCCCTGGCCCTGCGGGGTCAGCAGGCCGCCGTGCGAGTCGAGCGCCTTGAGGTCGCTGAGGTACGTGCCGTCGGTGAAGGCCAGGTCCACCGACACGTTCGTCGCCGGGTAGTTGAGGTCCGTCTCCGGGAGGGACGGGTAGATCCGGTACGAGAGCGCGGTGTCGCGCCGCACGGCCGTGTTGACGTCGAAGACCTTGTTGTACGAGTACGCGCGCCCCTCGGGCTGGTGCGTACCGGCGTACTTCAGCGCCCGGGTGCCGGTGAACCCGGCGCCGGACTTCGCGGTCGGCGAGCCGGACGGGCCGCGGTCGACCTGGGTGCGCATCTCGGCCGGCGCCGGCGGGCTGGTGTCGCCGTCGGAGAACTGGACGTCCGCCAGTTGGGTGATGTTGGAGCCCGAACCACCGTTGTTCGCCGTGATGTTCAGCCGGTAATGCGCGAACGCGGTTGAATTATCGAATTCATATGATTTGGTCTGAAAGCGTTCCGAGAATGTCTCGCCGGTACGGGAGTCGAGGTCCTTCCACTCCTTCCCGTCGGCCGAGCCCTGGAGCGTCCAGTCCTCCGGGTCGCGCTCCGCGTGGTCGTTCGCCGAGGTCAGGGCGTAGGTGACCACCTTGACCGGCTGTGCGAGGTCGAACTCCAGCCAGGCGGTGGACTCGAAGGCGAGCCATTTCGTGCCGGGGGTGACGTCGACCAGATTCTCCTTGGTCTCGCCGCCACCTCCGTTCTCGGCACTGGCGCGGACCTCGGTCACCTGGTCGGTGACATTGCCGGGGATACCGGCGTTGAAGCCGCCGTCGACCCCGGATGCCCGTTTCCCGCCGTCGGGTCCGACTTCTACGGTGTTGCGCCAGTCCGGCTGGGATTCGTCCGCCTCGAATGAGGAGGTGAATTCCCTATCGGCCGGCGCCGGCCGGGCGGGCTGTGCGAGGGCGGCGGACGGGGCCGTCAGGACGAGCAACGACGCGGTCGCCACGAGGGCGGCCGTATGCCATTGTCTGCGCCGGGGACCGGATCTCTCCTGCATACCGAGTTTCCTCCTGCGAAACCAAGCTGGACAACGTTGTCAAACAGGACACGCGGGGTCCAGTAGGAGGCAACTGCGGAGTGGTGTCAAGGGTGTTGAAGGTGTGTCGGGGACGGGAGTGGCCGAGACCCGTTCATTTCGGAGAAGCCCTGGTGGTCGAATGAGGACATCACCGGCTCATATATCCGCGAGGTCTCAACTAGGGAAAGACTGCCGTCCAAACCTGCTTTCGATCTTGCTCCCCCGGCGGCAAGTGGACTATACCTGTCGGACCCGGCCCGCGAGGTTTCAAGCGGCGGGCGGATCAGGAGGAACCGGGGACGGCGGGGAGGGCTCTGCCCGCATCCGACCGGCCATTCAGGCCGTTCTCTCTGTATTCGAGCACCACAATCCTGCACGACCCAGCTTCATTTGACCGCGGTGGCGGGGCCCTTCGCCTCAGACGAGAAGGACGGGCGACCGGTACACCGCCTGAGTCCTGGAGAAGGCGAGGACTTGAGCATGGGATCCACCTCCGCTCAGCACACCAACGAGGGCCTCGGCCGTCGAGACGTCATCAAGCGATCGGCCGCGATCGGCCTGATCACCGTCCCGACGATGGGCTTCCTGGCTTCGTGCGCGAGCAGCGACAGCGGGACCGACAAGAAGGTCGAGAAGGGCAAGACGTCCGCACAGAACCCGCTCGGGGTGAACGAGACGGCGCCGCTCGACTTCGTCCTGTTCGACGGAGGGTTCGGTACGGAGTACGCGAAGGACTCGGTCGCGCTGTTCGAGAAGGCGTACCCGAAGGCGAAGGTCAAGTTCTCCTCGACGCAGAAGATCCAGTCCGAGCTGTCGCCCCGGTTCAACGGCGGCACCCCGCCGGACCTGATCGACAACTCGGGCGCCGAGCAGATGGACATGGGCGTCCTGGTCGGCAAGAAGCAGCTGACCGACCTCACCCCGCTGCTCGACGCGCCGTCGATCGACGACCCGGCGAAGAAGGTCCGCGACACCCTGCGGCCCGGCATCGTCGAGATGGGCCAGTACGACGGCGACCCCGTGTGGATCATGAACTACGCCTACACCGTGTACGGCGTGTGGTACTCGCAGACCGCTCTCGACAAGCTCGACGCCGAGTACCCCCAGGACTGGGACGCGATGCTGGCCCTCTGCGCGAAGGCCAAGAAGAAGAACATCGCCGGCTGGACGTACGCGGGCAAGTACCCGTACTACATCCCGTTCTCGCTCTACCCGTTCATCGGCAAGATCGGGGGCCGCGAGGTCCTCGACGCGATCGACAACCTCGAGCCGAACGCCTGGAAGAACCCGGCCGTGAAGTCCGCCTTCGAGGCGTACTACGAGCTGTTCAAGAAGGGCTACATCCTCAAGGGCACCCCCGGTATCGACCACATCCAGTCGCAGACCGCGTGGACCGAGGGCAAGGCGCTGTTCATCCCGAACGGCTCCTGGGTCGAGAACGAGGCGGCGAAGACCACGCCGAAGGACTTCCAGATGAAGGTGGCCGCGCCGTCCAGCCTGGACAGCTCGGACAAGCTGCCGTTCGGCACCATCTGGGCCGGTGGCGGCGAGCCGTTCATCGTGCCGGCGAAGGCCGCGAACCCGCAGGGCGGCATGGAGCAGCTGCGCGTCATGCTGAGCGAGGCCGCGTCGAAGAACTTCACCACGAAGGTGAAGTCCCTGAGCGCGTTCAACGGCGGCACGGACGGCCTGACCCTGTCCACCGCGATGCAGTCGGGTGTGGACGCGCTGAAGCTCGCGGGTGACAACGTGCTCAACCCGCGGCTCCAGGACTGGTACGTGGCTCTCCAGAAGGAGAAGATCGGTACCGGTGTCCTCGGTGAGCTGATGGCCGGTCGCATCACGCCGGCCGAGGCCGTCAAGAAGGCGCAGGGCTTCGCCGACGAAGCCGCCAAGGACACCTCGATCAAGCACTACAAGCACCAGTAGGAGCGGACGTGACCGGAAGCCCCACCGGGGCTTCCGGTTCCCCAGGCAGTACGGCGGCACCCGCCGAGGATTCGGGGTCGGGAGACATGCAACACGGCAAGTACCGGTTCATCGTGGGATTTTTGGTGGTCCCCTTGGCGATGTACACCATTTTCGTCATTTGGCCATTCATTCAGTCCATCTACTATTCGTTCACGGACTGGACCGGTCTGAGCCCCGACTTCAAGATGGTCGGCTTCGGGAACTATTCCCGGCTGCTGGACGACGACACCTTCTGGAAGTCGTTGCAGCACAGCGTTCTCCTCGCGCTGCTGCTGCCCGTCGTGGTGCTGGGCCTGGCGCTGTTCTTCTCGTTCATGCTGAACGTGGGAGGACGGCGGCGAAAGGGAGCGGCGATCGCCGGGGTCCAGGGCTCGGGCTTCTACAAGATCGTCTACTTCTTCCCGCAGGTGCTCTCGATCGCGATCGTCGCGCTGCTCTTCCAGTTCGCGTACAACCCGAACAGCGGCCTGATCAACTCCGCGCTCGACGGCGTGGGCCTCGGCAGCGTCCAGCCGGAGTGGCTGGGCGACCCGGACCTCGCCCTGTGGTGCGTCATGGCGGTCCTGGTATGGAGTCAGGTCGGCTTTTTTGTCGTCCTGTTCTCCGCGGGCATGGCCTCCATCCCGAAGGACTTCTACGAGGCGGCGCTGCTCGACGGCGCCAGCCGGGTCACCACCTTCTTCCGCATCACCCTGCCGCTGCTGTGGGACACCGTGCAGTCGGGCTGGGTCTACATGGGCATCCTCGCCCTGGGCGCGGAGTCCTTCGCCGTCGTCCAGATCATCACCGTGGGCCCCGGCGGGCCCGACGGTTCCACCAGTGTGCTGACGTTGCTCGTCTACCAGAAGGCGTTCCGTGACGGTCAGGCCGGATACGCGACCACGATCGGTGTCGCCCTTCTCATCGTCACGCTGATCTTCTCCGCCGTCGTGATGCGGCTGGGTCGGCGTGAGCGGCTGGAGTTCTGATGAAGACCACTGACACCCCTCCTCCTCCCGCCGGGACCGTCGAGGCACGGCCGGTCGTCAAGAAGCTGGACACGCCCTCCGGCAAGGACCGCAGCGGTGGCGTGCTCAACGTCTTCTCGCACGGCGTCCTGGTCATCTGGTCCGTCCTGGTCGTGCTGCCGCTGCTCTGGGCGGTGATGACGTCCTTCAAGGACGACAAGTCGATCCTGACCACGCCGTGGGCCCTGCCGGACAGGCTGCACTTCGAGAACTGGTCGCGCGCCTGGACCCAGGCGCACATGAGCGACTACTTCCTCAACACCATCCTGGTGGTGGCCGGTTCGCTCATCGGGACGCTGCTGCTCGGCTCGATGGCCGCGTACGTCCTCGCGCGCTTCGAGTTCCCGGGCAACCGCTTCATCTACTTCCTCTTCGTGGGAGGGATGAGCTTCCCCGTCATCCTGGCGCTCGTCCCGCTGTTCTACGTCATGAACAACCTCGGTCTGCTGAACACCATCCACGGCCTGATCCTGGTGTACATCGCCTACTCGCTGCCGTTCACGGTGTTCTTCCTGACGTCGTTCTTCAAGACACTGCCCACGTCGGTCGCCGAGGCGGCGATCATCGACGGGGCCTCGCACACGCGGACCTTCTTCCAGGTGATGCTGCCGATGGCCAAGCCCGGCCTGATCAGCGTCGGCATCTTCAACTTCCTCGGCCAGTGGAACCAGTACCTGCTGCCGACGGTGCTCAACACCGACCCGGACAAGAAGGTGCTCACCCAGGGACTCGTGCAGCTCGCGAGCAGCCAGGGCTACAAGGGCGACTGGTCCGGTCTCTTCGCCGGCCTCGTCATGGCGATGCTCCCGGTGCTGGGGGCGTACATCATCTTCCAGCGCCAGGTGGTGGCCGGGCTGACGGCGGGCGCGCTCAAGTAGCGGTCACGCTCGGATAACGGTTCGGTGTACGGAGGTAACGGCGGGCGGACATAACGGTTCCGTATCCGCGGAACGCCCGTAACGCACCCGTACCCGTCAGGCGGTGGAAGGGCCCCGGCAGACGCCGGGGCCCTTCCCGCTGCTCCGGTACGGAAGCGCGCCAGGTGTCCGGATATCGCCGTAACCGGCCACCGGCCCGGGAATCACGACGCGGGAACGCATCCCGGCGGGCGGCGGTCCGAGGGGCGCGCAGCCCAGGCGCCGCATGATCCGACGGCGGGTCAGAGGCGCTCGGACCTGGTCGCTCCGTGAACTCGGCGACGGTCCTGCCCCGTTCAAGGTCTTGACGGGAGACCGCCCGAAAGGCTGAGCTTAGGCTTCACAAGTTGGAGATACGTCGGGGTCTCATTGGCGCGGCCCCGGCCGGGGGACGGTCGTCGTGCCGTCACCCAAGGGCGGGAGTGGATGAGTCGTGGAGACTCCAGGGTCGCAGTCGTCGCTGCACCGGGCCAACCTCGAAAGGGTCGTACGCGCGGTACGCATGGCGGGCGCGCTCACCCAGGCGGAGATCGCCAGGAGTACGGGCCTGTCGGCGGCGACGGTCTCCAACATCGTCCGGGAGCTGAAGGACGGCGGCACCGTCGAGGTGACGCCCACCTCCGCCGGGGGCCGCCGGGCCCGCAGCGTCTCGCTCAGCGGGGACGCGGGCATCGTCATCGGAGTGGACTTCGGCCACACCCACCTGCGGGTGGCCGTGGGGAACCTGGCGCACCAGGTGCTCGCCGAGGAGTCCGAGCCCCTCGACGTGGACGCCTCCTCGGCGCAGGGTTTCGGCCGGGCCGAGGAGCTCGTCGAGCGGCTGATCGTGACCACCGGCGTCGACCGGCAGAAGGTGGTCGGCGTCGGCCTCGGCGTGCCGGGGCCCATCGACGTCGAGTCCGGCACGCTCGGCTCCACCTCGATCCTGCCGGGCTGGACGGGGATCAACCCCAGCGAGGAACTGGCCGCGCGCCTGGGGGTGCCGGTGTACGTCGACAACGACGCGAACCTCGGGGCGCTCGGCGAGCTGGTGTGGGGGAGCGGGCGCGGGGTCAAGGACCTGGCGTACATCAAGGTCGCCAGCGGGGTCGGCGCGGGCCTGGTCATAGAGGGCCAGATCTACCGGGGGCCCGGCGGTACGGCGGGGGAGATCGGGCACATCACGCTGGACGAGTCGGGGCCCGTCTGCCGCTGCGGGAACCGCGGCTGTCTGGAGACCTTCACGGCGGCCCGGTACGTCCTGCCCCTCCTGCGGTCGAGCCACGGCGCCGACCTGACCATGGAGCGGGTGGTGCAGCTCGCCCGGGACGGCGACCCCGGCTGCCGCCGCGTGGTGGGGGACGTGGGCCGGCACATCGGCAGCGGTGTGGCCAATCTGTGCAACCTCCTGAACCCCAGCCGGGTGGTGCTCGGCGGCGATCTGGCGGAGGCTGGGGAGCTGGTGCTCGGGCCGATAAGGGAGTCGGTCTCCCGGTACGCGATCCCGAGCGCGGCGCGACAGCTCTCGGTGCTCCCCGGGGCGCTCGGCAGCCGGGCGGAAGTGCTGGGCGCACTGGCCTTGGTCCTGAGCGAAATGGGCGATTCATCCCTTATTGAGAACGCGTTGCCGGTCGCGACTCCTGCCTTCACTTAGATAACAAATGGCACCGTTGTCATCTCGTTAAGGATTTACTCCTTGACGTCGGCCTCAGGGACGAGTTGACTTCCAGCCACCTCGGCCGCAACGACGCGGCCTCGTCAGGGAGGTTTCTGAAGTGAACGCGAACATGCGTCGTGCCGCCGTGGCCGCAGCCGCCACCGCAATGGCTGTTTCCCTCGCCGCCTGTGGTAGTGCCAAGGAGTCCGGCGACAAGGCGGACGCCCCCAAGACCGTCAAGACAGACGCGATCAAGGTCGGACTGCTCCTTCCGGAGAACCAGACCGCGCGGTACGAGAAGCTCGACCGGCCGCTGATCGAGAAGAAGATCAAGGAACTCACCAACGGCAAGGCCACCATCGTCTACTCCAACGCCAAGCAGGACGCGTCGGTGCAGAACCAGCAGGTCGACGCGATGATCACCAACAAGGTGAACGTGCTGATCGTGGACGCGGTGGACTCCAAGGCCATAGCCGGCTCGATCCAGAAGGCCAAGGACGCGGGCATCCCCGTCGTCGCCTACGACCGTCTGGCCGAGGGCCCGATCGACGCCTACACCTCCTTCGACAACGAAGAGGTCGGCAAGGTCCAGGGCCAGGCGCTCCTGGACCAGCTGGGCGCCAACGCGTCCAAGGGCGACATCGTCATGATGAACGGTGCCATCACCGACCCGAACGCCGCGCTGTTCAAGAAGGGCGCCCACTCGGTGCTCGACGGCAAGGTGAAGATCGGCAAGGAGTACGACACCAAGGAGTGGTCGCCGGCGAACGCCAACGCCAACATGGAGGCGGCGATCTCGGCCCTCGGCAAGAACAAGATCGTCGGGGTCTACTCGGCCAACGACGGCATGGCCGGCGGTATCATCACCGCCCTCACGGGCGCCGGCATCAAGCCGCTGCCCCCCGTCACCGGCCAGGACGCCGAGCTCGCGGGCGTGCAGCGCATCGTCTCGGGCACGCAGTTCATGAGCGTCTACAAGCCGTACGGCCAGGAGGCCGACGTCGCCGCGCAGATGGCGGTCGCGCTCGCCAAGGGCGAGAAGCTCGACTCGATCTCCAAGACCACGGTCGACAGCCCCACCACCAAGGGCGTGCCGTCGGTGCTGGTCCCGGTCGTCTCGCTGACCAAGGCCAACATCAACGACACCGTCATCAAGGACGGCCTGTACTCGGTCCAGGAGATCTGCACCGCTCAGTACAAGGCCGCTTGCGACGCCGCCGGCATCAAGTAGCACGTCCCTCCGGGTCCGCCCGGTGACCTGCTCCCGGTGAAAAAGCCTGTCCGGCACCCCGCCCATCAACAGCCCCGCAGCCGGGGCGGGGTGCCGGACGGAACGCTTCACCCCAGGCCGCCGGCTTCCGCGGCCCTCTTCGTCTGTTCTCTTCTGCTCGACCTCCGCGCCTCCCCCAGGTGCGGCATCCCCGCCGGTCAGGCGGCGAAGGAGATGGTTCATGTGACCGCTACGCCCGTGTTGGCGTTGCGAGGGGTCTCCAAGCGATTCGGTGCCGTCCAGGCGCTCACCGATGTAGAGCTTGAGGTCCACTCCGGTGAGGTGCTCGCCCTCGTGGGCGACAACGGCGCCGGAAAATCAACGCTGGTGAAGACCATCGCCGGTGTGCACCCCATCGATGACGGCGTCATCGAGTGGCAGGGTGACGCGGTGTCCATCGGCCGGCCGCACGACGCCCAGAACCTGGGCATCGCGACCGTCTACCAGGACCTCTCGCTCGCCGACAACATCGACGTCGTGGGCAACCTCTACCTCGGCCGGGAACTGCGCCGCTGGGGCATCCTCAACGAGGTCGAGATGGAGCGCCGCTCGCGCGAGCTCCTCAACACGCTGTCGATCCGGATACCCAGCGTGCGCATCCCCATCGCCTCCCTCTCCGGCGGGCAGCGCCAGACCGTGGCGATCGCCCGCTCCATGCTGGGCGAGCCCAAGCTCGTGATCCTCGACGAGCCGACCGCCGCCCTCGGCGTCGAGCAGACGGCCCAGGTGCTCGACCTGGTCGAGCGGCTGCGGGAGCGCGGCCTCGCCGTCCTCCTCATCAGCCACAACATGGCCGACGTCAAGGCCGTCGCCGACAAGGTCGCCGTGCTCAGGCTCGGCAGGAACAACGGCGTCTTCGACGTCAAGACCACGTCGCAGGAAGAGATCATCGCCGCCATCACCGGTGCCACGGACAACGCCGTGA
The DNA here is from genome assembly GCF_011694815.1 of Streptomyces liangshanensis. NCBI lineage: Bacteria > Bacillati > Actinomycetota > Actinomycetes > Kitasatosporales > Streptomycetaceae > Streptomyces > Streptomyces liangshanensis. Next base: position 1,644,549 of record NZ_CP050177.1, on the reverse strand, counting down.
CCCGCCGTGCGTCGCGCAATGTGGAGGTTCAGAAGTGAGTATCGACAAGGCCTCCACGCCGGCCGAGCCGGGAACCGCCACCGCGGCGCCCGTCGACGCCCCGGCGCCGGCGGCGGGCGCGTCCACCGTCGTCGACCCCCGCCTCCTCGTGCGCGAGCAGGGATTCAGCGGGTACGTCGCCGAGTTCAAGCGCAAGATCCGCGCAGGCGACCTGGGCTCGATGCCCGTCGTCGTCGGCCTGATCATCATCTGGGCGATCTTCACCAGCCTGAACTCGAACTTCCTCACGGCCGGCAACCTCTCCGACATCTCCGTCGCCATGGTCGGCACGGGCATGATCGCCGTCGGTATCGTCTTCGTCCTGCTGCTCGGCGAGATCGACCTGTCGGTCGGTTCCGTCAGCGGTGTCGCGGGCGCCGCCTTCGCCGTCCTCAGCGTCACCCACGGCATGAACGAATGGCTGGCCCTCGTGCTGGCCATCCTCACCGGTACGGTCGCCGGCGCGCTCCACGGCTTCGTCTTCGCGAAGATCGGCGTGCCCGCCTTCGCCGTGACCCTGGCCGGTCTGCTGTTCTGGAACGGCCTCATGCTCCAGATCCTCGGCAGCGACGGCACGATCAACCTGCCCAACGACGGCGTCCTCGCCAAGCTGACCACCTACTACTTCACCGACGTGGCGGCCGCCTACGGCCTCGCCGTCGTCGCCGTGGCGGTCTTCTTCTTCACGTCCTTCACGGAGAACCGCCGCCGCGAGGCCGCCGGGATCCCCTCCCGGCCGGTCGGCGAGATCGTGCTGCGCACGGCGCTGCTCGCGGTGCTCGCCTTCGCCGTGGCGATCGTCTACAACCAGAACAAGGGCCTGCCCCTCGCGGTCGTGATCTTCCTCGTGGTGCTGGTCGTCACCGACTTCGTCCTGCGCCGCACCACGTACGGCCGGAAGGTCTTCGCCCTCGGTGGCAGCGTCGAGGCCTCGCGGCGCGCCGGTATCAACGTCGCGACCATCCGGATCTCGGTCTTCGCGATCGCCGGTACGTTCGCGGCCGTCGGCGGTCTCTTCCTCGCCTCCAAGATCCAGGCGGCGAACCAGGGCGCCGGCGCGGGCGACCTCCTGATGAACGCCATCGCGGCGTCCGTCATCGGCGGTACGAGCCTCTTCGGTGGCCGCGGCCGCACCTGGAACGCACTGCTCGGTGTGCTGGTGATCGTCTCGATCCAGTACGGCCTCGCCCTCCAGGGCATCGCCTCGCCGATCCAGTACATGATCACCGGCGCGGTGCTGCTGGCGACGGTCGTCATCGACGCCGTCACCCGGAAGACCCAGAAGAGCGCGGGTCGCGCCTGACCGCGGTTCCCGCGGGCCTGTGCCCGGCACCCGAACCCTGGGTGCCGGGCACAGCCGTGTGTCGAGCGCCGCAGATATGACGTACATACAGCCGATCGGGTGACATACAACGCACCGCCCGCCGACGGAGCGCGCGAGCGGAACATTAGACTCGGCGGATCGGCAAGCTCGACCAGCTCAAACCCAAGGAGGCACGGGTGGCGTTGCTGACCCACATCAGGGGACCGCGCGATCTGGACCGGCTCGGCCCGGAGCAGCTGGAGCAGCTGGCCGGAGAAATCCGGTCCTTCCTCGTGGACGCTGTCTCCAAGACAGGTGGCCACCTCGGACCCAATCTCGGTGTGGTCGAGCTGACCATCGCCCTGCACCGCGTGTTCGAGTCACCCAAGGACCGTGTCCTCTTCGACACGGGCCACCAGTCCTACGTGCACAAGCTGCTCACAGGGCGCCAGGACTTCTCCCGGCTCAAGAGCAAGGGCGGACTCTCCGGATACCCCTCCCGGGCGGAGTCCGACCACGACGTCATCGAGAACTCGCACGCGTCCACCGTGCTGGGCTGGGCGGACGGACTCGCCAAGGCCAACGAGGTGCTCCGCAAGGACGACCACGTCGTCGCCGTCATCGGTGACGGGGCGCTCACCGGCGGCATGGCCTGGGAGGCGCTGAACAACATCGCCGCGGCCAAGGACCGTCCGCTCGTCATCGTCGTCAACGACAACGAGCGCTCCTACGCGCCGACCATCGGCGGCCTCGCGAACCACCTCGCGACCCTGCGCACGACCGACGGCTACGAACGCTTCCTGGCCCGCGGCAAGGACCTCCTGGAGCGCACCCCGGTCGTCGGCCGGCCGCTCTACGAGACCCTGCACGGCGCCAAGAAGGGCCTCAAGGACTTCATCGCCCCGCAGGGCATGTTCGAGGACCTCGGCCTCAAGTACGTCGGCCCGATCGACGGCCACGACATCGAGGCACTGGAGTCTGCGCTCCTGCGGGCGAAGCGTTTCGGCGGCCCCGTCATCGTGCACTGCCTGACCGAGAAGGGCCGCGGCTACAAGCCGGCCGAGCAGGACGAGGCCGACCGGTTCCACGGCATCGGCCCCATCCACCCCGACACCGGCCTGCCCATCGCCGCCGCCGGGATGGACTGGACCTCGGTGTTCGGCGAGGAGATGGTCAAACTCGGCACGGAACGCCCGGACATCGTCGCGATCACCGCCGCGATGCTCCAGCCGGTCGGCCTCGCCGCGTTCGCCAAGACGTTCCCCGACCGGGTGTACGACGTCGGGATCGCCGAGCAGCACGGTGCGACCTCCGCGGCGGGCCTGGCCACCGGCGGACTGCACCCCGTGTTCGCCGTGTACGCGACGTTCCTCAACCGCGCTTTCGACCAGGTGCTGATGGACGTGGCGCTGCACCGCTGCGGGGTCACGTTCGTCCTCGACCGGGCCGGTGTCACCGGCACCGACGGCGCCTCGCACAACGGCATGTGGGACATGTCGATCCTCCAGTGCGTCCCGGGTCTGCGCATCGCCGCGCCCCGCGACGCCGACCAGGTCCGCTCGCAGCTGCGCGAGGCCGTCGCCGTGGACGACGCGCCGACCGTGGTCCGCTTCTCCAAGGGCGCGGTCGGCCCGGCCGTCGCGGCGGTCGCCCGGGTCGGCGGGATCGACGTCCTGCGGAAGACCGACGAGGGCACGGCCGACGTGCTGCTGGTCTCCGTCGGCGCGCTCGCGCCGATGTGCCTGGAGATCGCCGACCTCCTCGACAAGCAGGGCATCACGACGACGGTGGTCGACCCGCGCTGGGTCAAGCCCGTCGACGAGGCACTCGTCCCGCTCGCCGAGCAGCACCGCGTGGTCGTCACGGTCGAGGACAACAGCCGTGTCGGCGGCGTCGGTTCGGCGATCGCCCAGGCCCTGCGCGACGCCGGGGTCGACGTACCGCTGCGGGACTTCGGCATCCCGCCGCGCTTCCTCGACCACGCCTCTCGCAAGGAGGTCCTCGCCGAGATCGGGCTGACGGCGCCGGACATCGCCCGCCAGGTCACCGGCCTGGTCGCGAAGTTGGACGGCCGGCTGGTGGACTCGCCCACCGAGGCCGCCCGCGACTGACAGCCGCTCCCCGACTGACAGCCGCTCCCGGCCGCGAGGCCGGGTGCGCGCCTTCTCCGACGGTCCCCGGGCCGGCCGGACCGCCCCACCAGGCGGCCCGACCGGCCCATCCGTGTGAAATACGGCGTTACGGGGTATCCGGGGTCGATCATGGCCGTGGACGACGCGCGCACGGAGGTACGCCGATGAGTACACAGCAGGATGTGGAGCCTGCCGACAAGGACCTGCCCGCCGGCACCGGCATGTTCCGTACCAAATCCGTCGAGCAGTCCCTCCGGGACACCGAGGACCCCGAGTTCGCGCTCAAGAAGTCGCTCTCCGCCCTGGACCTCACCGTCTTCGGCGTCGGTGTGATCATCGGTACGGGCATCTTCGTCCTCACCGGCAAGGTCGCCCGGGACACCGCGGGACCCGCCACCGCCCTCGCGTTCGTCGTCGCCGGAGTGGTCTGCGCGCTCGCCGCCCTCTGCTACGCCGAGTTCGCCTCGACCGTGCCCGTCGCCGGATCCGCGTACACGTTCTCCTACGCCTCCCTCGGCGAACTGCCCGCCTGGATCATCGGCTGGGACCTCGTCCTCGAACTGGCCCTGGGCTCCGCCGTCGTGGCGGTCGGCTGGTCCGGCTACCTGCGCTCCCTGCTGGACACCGCCGGGTTCCACCTCCCGGCCGCCCTGTCCGGCACCCACGACGGGACGTTCGGCTTCGACCTGCTCGCCTGCCTCCTGGTCCTCGCCCTCACCGGCATCCTCGTCGCCGGGATGAAGCTCTCCTCGCTCATCACGAACGTCATCGTCGCGATCAAGGTCACCGTCGTCCTGATCGTGATCGTCGTCGGCGCGTTCTTCATCAAGGGCGCCAACTACCACCCGTTCGTGCCGCCCGCGAAGAGCACCAGCGGCGACAGCGGCCTCCAGGCGCCCCTGGTCCAGCTGATCTTCGGCTACACCCCCACCGACTTCGGCGTCCTCGGCGTCTTCACCGCCGCGGCCGTCGTCTTCTTCGCCTTCATCGGCTTCGACATCGTCGCCACCGCCGCCGAGGAGACCCGCAACCCCCAGCGGGACGTCCCGCGCGGCATCCTCGGCTCCCTCATCATCTGCACCGTCCTGTACGTGGCCGTCTCCCTCGTCGTCACCGGCATGCAGAAGTACACCGCCCTCACCGTCGACGCGCCCCTCGCCGACGCCTTCAAAGCCGTCGGACACCCCTTCTGGGCCGGCCTGATCAGCTTCGGCGCCGCCGTCGGCCTCACCTCGGTCTGCATGATCCTGCTCCTCGGCCAGACCCGGGTGTTCTTCGCCATGAGCCGGGACGGACTGCTGCCGAGGACGTTCTCCCGCGTCCACCCCCGGTTCGGCACCCCCTACCGCTCGACCCTGCTGCTCGGGTCGATCGTGGCGGCCGTCGCCGGCTTCACCTCCATCGACGAACTGGCCTCCCTGGTGAACATCGGCACCCTGTTCGCGTTCGTCGTCGTCGCGATCGGCGTGGTCCTGCTGCGCCGCCAACGGCCCGACCTGCCCCGCTCGTTCCGCACCCCGCTCGTGCCGTTCGTCCCGATCGCGTCCGTCCTCGCCTCGCTGTGGCTGATGCTCAACCTGCCCGCCGAGACCTGGCTGCGGTTCGGGATCTGGATGCTCGTCGGCGTCGCGGTCTACCTGCTGTACGGACGAGGGCACAGCCGCCTCGGCCGGTCCCGCTGAACGGCGGCACGCGCCCCGCATGCTCGCCGAGCCGCCGCCACCCGCCGCCCTCCCCGCACCCGCCGGCCCCGAGCCGGGCCCGCCGGCCACCCCGCGCGTGACCACGCCCGTCACCGACCGCCCGGGCCCGGCCGCCGTCCCTCGCCCGCGCGCCCGCGCCGACCGCCCCGCGAACCCGGCCGCCGCCTACTGGCGGCGGCTGCTCCCCGCCCTCGCCCTCCTGGCGCTCGTCACCCGGCTCCCGTCTTTCCGCCACCCCCTGTGGAGCCCCGACGAGGGCTATCTCGCCGTCCAGGCGCGGATGCTGGCGGCCGGGGGAGTGCTGTACGACACCGTCGTCGACCGGAAACCGCCCCTGCTGCCCTGGCTGTACGAGGCCACCTTCGCCCTCCTCGGCGACTCCACCCTCTCCGGCGTCCGCGCCCTCGCCGTCCTCGCCCACCTCGTCACCGCCGCGCTGCTCGCCGCCACCGCCCGCCACCGCTGGGGCGACCGGGCCGGCCGCACCGCCGGGGTGCTGTACCTGCTCGTCTCCGTCGGCCTCAACCCCGAGGACACCCAGGCCGCCACGTTCGAGGTCTTCATACTGCCGTTCACCGCCGCGGCCATGTGGTGCGCGGGCAAGGCCCGTTGGGGCGCCGCCGGGCTCGCGGTCGCGGGCGCGCTGCTGACCAAGCAGACCGGCGGAGCCGTCCTCCTGCCCGTCCTGTGGCTGCTCGGCCGCACCCCGCGCGCCCCCCTGTCCCTGGCCCGCCTGGCGGCCGGCCTCGCCCTGCCACTCCTCGCCACCGCCCTGCTCACCACCCCCTCAGGACTCCTCTTCTGGACGGTCACCGGATCGGGCTCGTACGCCACCCCCACCGGCTCCGAACTCCACGTCCTCCTGCGGGCCCTGGCCAACACCGCCCTCCTCGGCCTCGGCTGCGCGGCACTGCTGCCGCCCCTCCTCCACCTCGCCCGCAGGACCGCCCCGCGCGGCGACGGCGACCTGTGGCTCTGGCTCGCCTCCTCGGCCGTCGCCGTCCTCACCGGCTTCCACTTCTTCGGCCACTACTTCCTCCAACTCCTGCCGCCCCTGGTGCTGCTGGCGACCGAGGGCCTCCACCTCCTGCCCCGCGACCGCCTCCCGCCCACACTGACCGCCGCCGCCTGCACCTGCGTGGTGTTCCTCCTCTGGGGCGTCCTCGCGCCCCGCCCCGAACTGGCCCACGCCCAGCGCCTCGCGGACGCCGTCCGGGCCCGCACGGCGCCCACCGACCGGGTCCTGGTGTGGGGGATACACCCCGAGACGTACTGGTTCGCCGACCGCGCCCCGGCCAGCCGCTACCTGACGGCCGGGCTCCTCACCAACTACAGCGGGGGCCGCGACGGCCCCCGGGTCGGCGAGGCGTACGCCGTCGCGGGCACGTGGGCCGTCCTCGGCGCCGAACTCCGCGACCGCCCACCGGCCCTGATCGTCGACGACTCGCGCGGCAAGCCCTTCGCCCCCGACCGGCTGCCGACCCTGCGCCGCTTCCTGGCCCACCGGTACGAGCCGCTGCCGGACACCGTCGACGGCGCGGTGATCTACGTGAGGACCGACCCGTAGCCGAGGGCCTGGGGTCTGTCCGGGTCAGCCCTCGCCGCCGCCGGGCCGCCGCCGTACCGCCGAGGGACCCACGCACGACGCGCCGTACGCCTCGACCCGGCGGCGCAACTCCCGGTCGGCGGTGGCGACCACGCAGCCGCGGCCCGCCGCCGCGGCCTCCCGCGCCAGCTCCACGATCCGGTCGTCCCCGCTGCCGGACGCAGCCTCGACCCGTACCCCCGGCACCGGCTCCACGCCCCGGGCCGCGCCCTCGACGACCAACACGGTCTCCACCGGCCCCGGATGCCCGGCCACCCCCGCCTCGCCGTACGGCACCAGGGAGTCGCGCAGCCGCTCGGTGGCCCCGCGCCGGTCGCGCCACCACCCGTCGGGGACCGAACCGACCACGTTCGCCGCGTCGACCACCAGCAGAATCCTCATCCCGCCACCCTGGCACACGTCCGGGTACGGGCCGCCCGGCGGCGACCACGGGCCGAAGCGTGTCCGGCGGAGGGCGGCGGGTAAAGTCGACCCCTGGGTTTTCCGCGCCCGCGGGACTCTCCGATCCGTATCATCTGCGTCCAGGAAGGCGGCTGCGGGCATGACCACCGGCTGGCTCCTGCGCGGCAAGGACAACAGGCTGACGGCGTACGCCCCGACGGCGGACGGCGTCCTGCGCTGGACGGAGACCCTGCCGGGCGGCCCCGGCTGGACCGGGCCCGAACTGCTGCCGCACCCGGGGCTGTTGCCGCATCTGGCCTTCGCCCAGACCGCCGAGGGCTACGTGCACCTGCTGGGCCTGCGGGACCGCCCGCGCGCCGGCGGGCCCAAGAACCGCGAGGTCGTGCACGCGGTGCAGTTCCAGACCGGCCGCGCCCTGCGGGACTGGCAGCCCCTGGGCACCCCGCACACGAAGGACGTCAACGCCGCGTCCAGGACCGGGCGGCCCTCGGCGGTCGTCGACGCGCGGGGAGCGGTGCACCTGTTCGTACGCAACGGCAACGGCCACCTCTCGTACCGCAGCCAGTCACCCACCGGCCGCTGGCTCGGCTGGGGCGGTGTCACGCCGGAGGGCGGGAAGATCACCGGCGAGATGGGCGCGGCCGTCACCGACGACGGGCGGATCGAGATACTGGGCCCGGCGGACGGCCTGATGACGCACTGGGCACGGCCGAAACCCGACGCGCAGCCGGAGCGGGCCGAGGAGGGCGAAGAGCCCGCGGCGTCGGCGGAGGAGACCACCGGCCTGTGCACGGGCCCCGGCCGGGTGACGCACTTCTGGCGCGACACCGGCACCCGCACGCTCCGCGCCTGGCGGCCCGGTACGGCCCCGACGGACCTCGGCGGCCCCGGCAGCGGCCTGCCGGCCCTGCTCCGTACCCCGGTCGGCGGCCTCGACTGCACGATCCTCGCGGCGCGGGGCCCGGACGGCCGCCCGCAGGTCGCCGCGTACCCCACGGAGACCGAGGAGGCCGGCCTGAACTGGACCCCGACGGGCGAGCCCTGCACGGGAGTTCCGGCCCTCGCGACGGACGGGCGCGGCCGGGTGGTCCTGGCGGTCGTGGGAGAGGACGGCGCGCTGCGGGTGACCCGTCAGAAGGACGAGCCGGGGTTGGCGCTGGAGGCCTGGAGCCGGGTCTGAGCGCCCGGGAACGCGCGACGGGCCGGTACGGAGGTCCCGTACCGGCCCGCCCGTCGTGCCCGGCTAGACCGGCACGCTCGCGACGCCCGGCGCGAGGAACCGCTTGCCGTTCACGCGCTCCGAGACACCCTCACGGTCCAGGTACGGGGTGATGCCGCCCAGGTGGAACGGCCAGCCCGCGCCCGTGATCAGGCACAGGTCGATGTCCTCGGGCTCCGCGACGACACCCTCGGCCAGCATCAGCCCGATCTCCTGCGCCACCGCGTCGAGGACCCGGTCCCGGGTCTGCTCCTCGGTGAGGACGGTGTCCCCCTGGGTGAGCAGGGCGGCGACCTCCGGGTCCAGCTCCGGCTTCCCGGAGTCGTACGTGTAGAAGCCGCGCTTGCCGGCCTTCACGACCGCCGCGAGGTTCCGCGACACCGTGAAGCGGTCCGGGAACGAGCGGTGCAGGGTCTCGGAGACGTGCAGGCCGATCGCCGGGCCCACCAGCTCCAGCAGCACCAGCGGGGACATCGGCAGGCCCAGCGGCTCCACCGCGCGCTCGGCGACCGCGACGGGCGTGCCCTCGTCGATGACGTTCTGGATCTCGCCCATGAAGCGCGTCAGGATGCGGTTCACGACGAACGCCGGGGCGTCCTTCACCAGCACCGCGCTCTTCTTCAGCTTGCGCGCGACACCGAACGCCGTCGCCAGCGAGGCGTCGTCGGTCCGCTCGCCGCGCACGATCTCCAGCAGCGGCAGGACGGCCACCGGGTTGAAGAAGTGGAAGCCGACGACCCGCTCCGGGTGGGTCAGCTTCGACGCCATCTCGGAGACCGACAGCGACGAGGTGTTCGTCGCGAAGATCGCGTGCGCCGGGGCGACCGCCTCCAGCTCCGCGAACACCTTCTGCTTGACGCCCAGTTCCTCGAACACGGCCTCGATGACGAAGTCGGCGTCCGAGAACGCCTCCGCCTTGTCGAGCACACCCGTGACCAGGGCCTTGAGCTGGTTGGACTTGTCCGGGTTGATACGGGACTTGAGCAGCAGCTTGTCGATCTCGGCGTGGACGTACGCGACGCCCTTGTCGACCCGCTCCTGGTCGATGTCCGTCAGGACGACCGGCACCTCCAGGCGGCGCACGAAGAGCAGCGCCAGCTGCGAGGCCATCAGGCCCGCGCCGACCACGCCGACCTTGGTCACCGGGCGGGCCAGGTTCTTGTCCGGCGCCCCCGCGGGCCGCTTCGCGCGCTTCTGCACGAGGTTGAACGCGTAGTTCCCCGCGCGGAGTTCACTGCTGAGGATCAGTTCCGCGAGCGCCCGGTCCTCGGCGTCGAAGCCCGCCTGGAGGTCGCCGTCCTTGACGGCGGCGATGATGTCCAGCGCGCGGTACGCGGCCGGGGCCGCGCCGTGCACCTTCGCGTCGGCGGCGGCCCGGCCGCGCGCGACGGCCTGGTCCCAGGCCTCGCCGCGGTCCACGTCGGGCCGCGCGACGGCCAGTTCGCCCTTGAGGACCGCCGCGGTCCACAGGAGCGACTGCTCCAGGAAGTCGGCGCCCTCGAAGAGCGCGTCGGCGATCCCGAGGTCGTAGACCTGGCCGCCCTTGAGCTGGCGGTTCTGGTTGAGCGAGTTCTCGATGATCACCGAGACCGCGCGGTCCGCGCCGATCAGGTTCGGCAGCAGCGTGCAGCCGCCCCAGCCGGGGACCAGGCCGAGGAAGACCTCGGGCAGCGAGAAGGCGGGCGTCGCGGCGGACACCGTACGGTACGTGCAGTGGAGGCCGATCTCGACCCCGCCGCCCATCGCCGCGCCGTTGTAGTACGCGAACGTCGGGACGGCCAGGCCCGAGAGGCGCTTGAACACGTCGTGCCCGGCGCGGCCGGACGCGAGGCCGTCCTCCAGGGTCTTGACCCCGACGAGGCCCTTGAGGTCGGCGCCGACGGCGAAGATGAACGGCTTGCCGGTGACCCCGGCGCCGATGATCGTGCCCTCGGACGCCTCCTTCTCGACCTGGTCGATCGCGGCGTCGATGTTCGCCAGGGACCGGGGGCCGAAGGTGGTCGGCTTCGTGTGGTCGAGGCCGTTGTCGAGCGTGACGAGCGCGAAGCGCCCCACACCGCCCGGGAGGTCCAGGTGGCGTACGTGCGCCTGGGTGACGACCTCGTCGGGAAACAGCTCGGCCGCGCCCTTCAGGAGTTCGGCGATGCTCACTTGGTGCCTCCGTCGAAGTGCGGGTTCTCCCAGATGACCGTCGCGCCCATGCCGAAGCCGACACACATGGTGGTCAGGCCGAAGCGGACGTGCGGCTGCTCCTCGAACTGCCGGGCGAGCTGCGTCATGAGCCGTACCCCGGAGGAGGCCAGCGGGTGGCCGTAGGCGATGGCGCCGCCGTACTGGTTGACGCGCTCGTCGTCGTCCGCGATGCCGTAGTGGTCGAGCAGGGCGAGCACCTGTACGGCGAACGCCTCGTTGACCTCGAACAGGCCGATGTCGGAGATGGACAGGCCCGCCTTGGCGAGCGCCTTCTCCGTCGCCGGGATCGGGCCGTACCCCATGACCTCGGGCTCGACGCCCGCGAAGGCGTACGACACCAGCCGCATTCGCACCGGCAGCCCGTGCTCGCGCGCGAAGTCCTCGGCGGCGATCAGGGAGGCGGTGGCGCCGTCGTTGAGCCCCGCCGCGTTGCCGGCCGTGACCCGGCCGTGCGGGCGGAAGGGGGTCTTCAGCCCGGCCAGCATCTCCAGCGTCGTGCCCGGCCGCATCGGCTCGTCGGCTGTGGCCAGGCCCCAGCCCGTCTCGCCGGCGGCGGGGTCGGTGCGGCGCACCGAGATCGGCACCAGGTCCTGCTGGATCTTCCCGTTCGCGTACGCCTTCGCGGCCTTCTCCTGCGAGCGGACCGCGTACTCGTCGGCGCGGCGCTTGGTGAGGTGGGGGAAGCGGTCGTGCAGGTTCTCCGCCGTCATGCCCATGAAGAGCGCCGAGTCGTCGACGAGCCTCTCCGAGACGAAGCGCGGGTTCGGGTCGACGCCCTCGCCCATCGGGTGGCGGCCCATGTGCTCCACGCCGCCGGCGATCACGATGTCGTACGCGCCGAACGCGATCGACCCCGCGGTGGTCGTCACGGCGGTGAGCGCTCCCGCGCACATCCGGTCGATGGAGTAGCCGGGCACGGACTGCGGCAGCCCCGCGAGGATGCCCGCGGTGCGGCCGAGGGTGAGGCCCTGGTCGCCGATCTGGGTGGTGGCGGCGATGGCGACCTCGTCGATGGCGGCGGGGTCGAGGTCCGGGTTGCGGCGCAGGAGCTCCCGGATGGCCTTCACGACGAGGTCGTCGGCGCGGGTCTCGTGGTAGATGCCCTTCGGGCCCGCCTTGCCGAACGGGGTGCGGACGCCGTCGACGAAGACGACGTCCCTGACGGTACGAGGCACGATGGCTCTCCTCCAGGGGTGGGTTGCTGCCCCCATGCTACTTGCGGGTAACCAGCCTGCCCAGCCTTGGAGGGTGTTGGTGGCGCGGGTTACTTCTTTGTCCTGGGTGGGTGCCCGCGTTGCGGTCACGGTTGTCCTCAATCGCCGGACGGGCTTGATGGTGCCCGCCGCGGGCCGCGTGCGCCCGCCGGGGCCGGCCACATCAAGCCCGTCCGGCGTTTGAGGACAGCTTTGAGCCGCGCCTGGCATCGGGGGCGAGCCACATCAAGCCCGTCCGGCGATTGAGGACGTCTTTGAGTCGCGCGGCCCACCGGCCCCGGAGCCCGTCCGGCGATTGAGGACAGGAGGGAGGTGTCAGGGGGTGAGGGCCTGGGAGAGGGCCGGGGCTACCTGGTGGACCTGCCAGGGGCGGGCGCCGTGGTGGAGGAGGGCGGTCGCGACCGCGTCGGGCGTCGGGTCGGACGGGGGCTCCCAGCACACGCGCCGCACGGTGTCCGGCGTGATCAGGTTCTCCTGCGGCATGTTCAACCGCTCCGCCTGAGCGGACACCGCCGCCCGCGCGGCGGACAACCGCGCCGCCGCCTCCGGGTCCTTGTCCGCCCACGACCGCGGCGGCGGCGGCCCCGAGACGGGCTGGCCCGGCTGGGGCAGCTCGCTGTCGGGGAGCGACTTCGCCCGGTCCACCGCCGCCTGCCACTGCTCCAGCTGCCGCCGCCCCATCCGGTGCCCGAACCCGGGCAGCGCGGTGAGCGCGTGGACGTTCACCGGCAGCGCCAGCGACGCCTCGACGATCGCCGTGTCGCTCAGCACCTTGCCGGGGGAGACGTCACGCCGCTGCGCCACGCTGTCGCGCGTGTTCCACAGCTCCCGTACCGCCGCCATCTGCCGGCGCCGCCGGACCTTGTGCATGCCGGACGTGCGGCGCCACGGGTCCTTGCGGGGCGGCGCGGGCGGCGCCGAGGCGATCGCGTCGAACTCCTGGTGGGCCCAGTCCAGCTTGCCCTGCCGGTCGAGTTCCTTCTCCAGCGCGTCCCGCAGGTCGACCAGCAGCTCCACGTCGAGCGCCGCGTACCGCAACCAGGGCTCGGGCAGCGGGCGCGTCGACCAGTCGACCGCGGAGTGGCCCTTCTCCAGGGCGAAACCGAGCACGTTCTCGACCATCGCGCCGAGCCCGACCCGGGGGAAGCCCGCCAGCCGGCCCGCCAGCTCCGTGTCGAACAGCCGGGTGGGCGTCATGCCTATTTCGCGCAGGCAGGGGAGATCCTGGGTGGCCGCGTGCAGGATCCACTCCGCGTCGCCGAGGGCCTCGCCGAGCCCGGAGAGGTCGGGGCAGCCGACCGGGTCGATCAGCGCCGTACCCGCTCCGGCGCGGCGCAATTGAACCAAATAGGCGCGCTGACCGTATCTGTAACCGGAAGCGCGTTCCGCGTCGACGGCCACGGGGCCCGTCCCCGCGGCGAAGGCGGCGATCACCCGGGCCAGGGCGTCGTCGGTCTCCACCACCGGGGGAATGCCCTCGCGGGGCTCCAACAACGGGATCGGCGCCGTTTCGACGTCGTCCGGGGGTGCGCCCCCGGTGGTTCGCAGTGCTGGGTCTGCTGCGGTCTCTTGGGCGTCGGTCACCTGTCAAGGGTATCCGCCCGCGCGAACGCCTGACCTGCACTTTCGAAGCAAGACTCGAATGACCTGCGAAAACACGTCCCGAACACGCGCTGAACGCGGGCCGCCCGTCGACGGAACGTTCCGTCGACGGGCGGCCCGCGTGGGGGAAGCGGGGAAGCGGGAGGGGGAAGGGGGGACGGGTCAGTGGATGATTCCGGTACGGAGGGCCACGGCGACCATCCCCGCCCGGTCACCCGTGCCGAGCTTGCGCGCGATACGGGCGAGGTGGCTCTTCACGGTCAGGGCCGAGAGGCCCATCGAGACACCGATGGCCTTGTTGGACTGGCCCTCGGCGACGAGTCTGAGCACCTCGACCTCACGGCCGGAGAGCTCGCGGTAGCCGCCCGGGTGGCTCGGGGCGCCCGGGGGGCGGCGGTGCATCCGCGGTCCCGCGCCGATGGGCGCGGCGCCGGGACGGGTCGGGTGGCCGATGTTCGTACGCGTACCGGTCACGACGTAGCCCTTGACGCCGCCCGCGAGGGCGTTGCGCACCGCGCCGATGTCGTCGGCGGCGGACAGGGCGAGACCGTTGGGCCAGCCTGCGGCCCGGGTCTCGGAGAGCAGGGTCAGCCCGGAACCGTCGGGCAGGTGGACGTCGGCCACGCAGATGTCGCGCGGGTTGCCGACGCGGGGACGGGCCTCCGCGATGGACGACGCCTCGATGACGTCACGGACTCCAAGGGCCCACAGGTGGCGGGTGACGGTGGAGCGGACGCGCGGGTCGGCCACGACGACCATGGCCGTCGGCTTGTTCGGGCGGTAGGCGACCAGGCTTGCGGGCTGCTCGAGGAGAACGGACACCAGGCCTCCTGGGGGAAGGTGCGTGCGGGACGTCTCCGGCGCTGGGGATGAAGCCGGGGCGAACCGTGCTTGAAGGGTCATTCACCTCTTCGGCACCAAACGCGTCGGCCTTTAGAGAATGATCACGATTTGGTGAGTAACAATTCGGGCAATTCGGATACGTGATCGATCATCCTACGAGTGGTCAGTCGCCGAAGGCCTCCCCGGAGATGATCCGGGGAGGCCTTCGGGGCGTGCGGCGTAGCCGTGCTGAGGGGGCGTCAGGAGACCTGGGGGCCGCGCCGCTGGGGAAGGGACACCACGCCCGCGTCCGGCCCTCCGTGGGCCGGTCCAGGCCCTACCGGGGGCAACCCCGCGAGCTGGCACAGCAGATCGCACCAGCCCGCCAGGTGCGCCGCGGTGTCCGGCACCCCGCCCCGGCCCTCCCGCGGTGTCCAGGACGCCCGGATCTCGATCTGCGTCGCGGGCCTGCGCTCCGAGAGCCCGCCGAAGTAGTGCGACCCCGCACGGGTGACCGTGCCGCTCGCCTCCCCGTACGACAGCCCCCGCGCCTCCAGCGCCCCGGTCAGCCACGACCAGCACACCTCGGGGAGCAGCGGGTCCGCCGCCATCTCCGGCTCCAGCTCCGCCCGTACCAGCGTCACCAGCCGGAACGTCCCCTGCCACGCGTCGTGCCCCGACGGGTCGTGGAGCAGCACCAGCCTGCCGTCCGCGAGGTCGTCCTCCCCGTCGACGACCGCCGCCTCCAAGGCGTACGCGTGCGGGGCCAGCCGCTTCGGCGGCGGGGTCGGGTCGATCTCGATCTCGGGACGCAGCCGTGCCGTCCGCAGTGCCTCGACCGCCTGCCGGAAGGCCCGCGGAACGCCGTCCCCCTCCCCTTCCCCGTCCCTGCCCCCCGTTCCCTCGGTGCCGTTGGAATGATCGGAAAACTGTCCCTGAGCCGCAGCCATGCGGGGAAGAGTAGGCGGAACGGGGGCCGCGTGCGGGGAGGGACACCCGGGCCGGGCCCGCGGCTTACCCGTACATGCGAAGATTCTGGTCGTGAGCGCCATGGAACGCCCCTCGGGCCAGCAGCCGACGACGTACGACTCCGCCTTTATGAAGGCGTGCAGACGCGAACCCGTGCCGCACACGCCGGTCTGGTTCATGCGCCAGGCGGGCCGCTCGCTGCCCGAGTTCCTCAAGGCGCGCGAGGGCATCCCGATGCTGGAGTCCTGCACCCGCCCGGAGTTGGTGGCGGAGATCACCCTCCAGCCGGTACGGCGCCACCAGGTCGACGCCGCGGTCTACTACAGCGACATCGTCGTCCCGCTCAAGGCCATCGGCATCGACCTGGACATCAAGCCCGGGGTCGGCCCGGTCATCGCCGACCCGATCAGGACCCGCGCCGACCTCGCGCGGCTGCGCGACCTCACCCCCGAGGACGTGTCGTACGTCACGGAGGCGATCGGCCTGCTCACGGCCGAGCTGGGGGACACCCCGCTCATCGGCTTCGCGGGCGCGCCCTTCACGCTCGCCAGCTACCTCATCGAGGGCGGCCCCTCCCGTACGTACGAGCGCACGAAGGCCATGATGTACGGCGACCCGGACCTCTGGGCCGACCTCGTCGACCGCCTCGCGGCCATCACGAGTGCCTTCCTGAAGGTCCAGATCGAGGCGGGCGCGAGCGCCGTCCAGGTCTTCGACTCCTGGGCCGGGGCGCTCGCCCCCAAGGACTACCGCCGCTACGTCATGCCGGCGTCGGTGAAGGTCTTCGAGGCGGTCGCCCCGTACGGGGTGCCGCGCATCCACTTCGGGGTCGGCACCGGCGAACTCCTCGGCCTGATGGGCGAGGCGGGCGCGGACGTCGTCGGCGTCGACTGGCGCGTCCCGCTGGACGAGGCGGCCCGCCGGGTCGGTCCCGGCAAGGCGCTCCAGGGCAACCTGGACCCGACCGTGCTCTTCGCCCCCACCGAGGTGGTCGAGACCAAGGCGCGCGAGGTGCTGGACGCCGCGGCGGGCCTGGAGGGCCACGTCTTCAACCTGGGCCACGGCGTCATGCCGAGCACCGACCCGGACTCCCTGACCCGCCTCGTCGACTACGTGCACACCCAGACCGCCCGCTGAGCCGGCGCCCCCCCCGGGGGCCCGGTCACATGCCCGCCGCGCGCACCGCCGTCACGGCCTTGCGGGCGGCGACCAGGACCGGGTCCCAGACCGGGGAGAACGGCGGCGCGTAGCCGAGGTCCAGGGTGGTCATCCGCTCCACCGTCATGCCCGCGGTCAGGGCCACCGCCGCGATGTCCACCCGCTTCGCCGCGCCGCGGCGGCCGACGATCTGCGTGCCCAGGAGCCGTCCCGTACGGCGCTCCGCGAGCATCTTCACCGTCATCGGGGTGGCGCCCGGGTAGTAGCCGGCGCTGTCGGTGGACTCGACGGTCGCGGTGACGAAGCGCAGCCCCGCCCGGCGCGCGTCCTTCTCCCGCAGGCCCGTCCGCGCGATCTCCAGGTCGCAGACCTTGCTGACGGCCGTGCCCACCACGCCGGGGAACGTCGCGTACCCGCCGCCCACGTTCGCCCCGATGACCTGGCCGTGCTTGTTCGCGTGGGTGCCGAGCGCGAGGTGCCGGGTCGCGCCCGAGACCAGGTCGAGCACCTCGACGCAGTCGCCGCCCGCCCAGACGTTCTCGTGACCGCGCACCCGCATCGACAGGTCGGTGAGCAGCCCGCCGTACGCGCCGAGCGGCAGTCCCGCCGCCCGGGCGAGCGTCGTCTCGGGACGGACACCCATGCCGAGGATGACCAGGTCGGCGGGGTACGTGGCGTCCTCGGTGGCCACCGCGCGCGCCCGGCCGTCCTCGCCGGTGAGGATCGCGGTGAGGGTGGCGCCGCCGACGGTGGTGATGCCCAGGCCGTCCATCGCCGTGCGCACGAGCCGTCCCATGTCCGGGTCGAGCGTCGCCATCGGCTCGTCGTCGCGGTGGACGACGGTGACCTCGTAGCCGCGCCTGAGGAGCGCCTCGGCCATCTCGACCCCGATGTACCCGGCCCCGACCACCACCGCCCGCCCGCCGTCCCGGCCGGCCAGGGTGTCCAGCAGCGCCTGACCGTCGTCGAGGGTCTGCACGCCGTACACGCCCGGCGCGTCGATGCCGGGCAGCGGCGGCCTGACGGGGCGCGCGCCCGTGCCGATGACCAGGTGGTCGTAGCCGGTCCAGCTCTCCGTACCGGTCGCGAGGTCACGCGCCCGCACCCGCCCGCCGGGCACGTCGATCTCCACCACCTCCGTGCGGGTCCGCAGGTCGATCGCGCGCTCGCGGTGCTCCTCGGGCGTGCGCGCGATCAGGGCGTCCGGACCCGACACGTCACCGCTCACCCAATACGGGATCCCGCACGCGGAGTACGAGGTGAAGTGGCCGCGTTCGAAGGCGGTGATCTCCAGCCGGTCCGGCCCCTTGAGCCTGCGGGCCTGCGACGCGGCGGACATGCCCGCCGCGTCGCCGCCGATGACCACCATGCGTTCCGCTGCCATGCGCCCGACCTTCCGTTCCGTCTTCCGCGCTTCCGCGACGGAACGCTACGCGGGCGCGGTGGGTCACTCCCGCTCGCGGGGCCCTTCCTGCCCGTCGGTGGCCGGGGCCGGGGCCGGGGCGGAGGCCGGGGCCTGCTCCTGCTCCTGCGTCGGAGCGGGCCGCGCGGCCGGAGGGACCGGAGCGGGCTGCGCGGCCGGGGCGGGCCGCGCGGTCGCCTGGGCGGGGACGGTGGCCGGGGCGGGACGCCGCAGCCTGCCGCGTACCAGACGCCACAGCGCGTAGAGCACGGCCAGCGCGGCGGCGAACGGCGCCACCGCCCCGATCGCCACGGCCACCCAGCGCAGGGTCGACACGAACGCGTCCCAGCCGCCGCCCAGCGCGTCCAGGAACGTCGGGTCGTCGTCCGAGCCGTCCCCCTTCTCCAGCGGGACCTCGGTGAGGTCGAGCGTGACGGTCGCCAGCGTCGTACGGTTCTTCAGCGACGACTGCCGGGCGAGCAGCGACTCCAGATCCGCCTGACGGCGGCTCAACTCCCCCTCCAGCTGCACCACATCGCTCAGCTTCGTCGCCTGGTCCATCAACTCCCGTACGCGCGCCACACTCACGCGCTGCGAGGCGACCCGGCTCTCGACGTCGACCACCTCGTCGGTGACGTCCTTCGCGCTCGCCGTACGGGACAACAGCTTCCCGGTCCCGGCCAGTTCGCGCAGCACGCCGTCGTACGCCTCCTGCGGCACCCGCAGCACGACCGTCGTCGACACGTGGTCGTCCTCGACCCGCTCCGTGGACTCCTTCTCGACCAGACCGCCGGCCCCCAGCACCACCGAACGGGCCGTCGCGAGCGCCTTCCGGGCGTCCTTGACCTCCACGGCGAGCTGCGCGGTCCTGATGACATGGGTCACGGCGGGCACCGCGTTCCCCGGATCCTTCGCCGCCGTGGCCGGAGCTTCCGCGACGGCGCCCTCCCCACCGGGCCCCGGCCGGTCGGCGGCCTGCCCCCCGTCGTCGGACTTCGACTGCGACATCAGGTCGTTCCCGCCGCCCGCGCCGCATCCGGCGAGTGCGAGTGAGACGGTGAGCAGTGCCGCCGCGAGTGCGGACATCTTCCGCATGAGACCCCCCTGGATCATTCACGAGTACTGCGGGTTCGACGGAACGGGGTGGGGTACGGGTTTCCCTTTCGTGGTCCCGAAGAGGTCACGGTCGGGACTCGTTACGGGTTTGAGAGAGTGGGCCCATGGAGTCGAACGCGCAGCACGTCAGCACACACACCGGCCGGGTCGTGGTCATCGGCGGCGGCATCGCCGGTCTCGCCGCCGCACACCGGCTGCTCGGCGCGGGCGTCGCGGTGACGCTGCTCGAAGGCTCCGGGCGCCTCGGCGGGAAGCTCCTCACGGGCGAGATCGAGGGCGTCGCCGTCGACCTCGGCGCCGAGTCCATGCTCGCGCGCCGGCCCGAGGCCGTCGGCCTCGCGGAGGAGGTGGGGCTCGGCGGCCGGCTCCAGCCGCCGACCGCCGGCGGCGCCTCGGTGTGGACCAGGGGCGCGCTGCGGCCGATGCCCAAGGGCCACGTCATGGGCGTGCCCGGCGACGCCGCCGCCCTCGCCGGCCTCCTCTCCGACGAGGGCCTCGCCCGGATCGCCCGGGAACCGGACCTCGCGCCCACCGAGGTCGGGGACGACGTGTCCGTCGGGGAGTACGTCGCCGAACGCCTCGGCCGCGAGGTCGTGGACCGGCTGGTGGAGCCCCTGCTCGGCGGGGTCTACGCGGGCGACGCGTACCGCATCTCCATGAAGGCCGCCGTACCGCAGCTCTTCGCCGCCGTCCGTACGCACGACTCGCTGCTCGCCGGCGTCCGCGACCTCCAGGCGAAGGCGGCCAGGGACCCGCGCTCCGGCGCGGTCTTCGCGGGCCTCGCCGGGGGAGTGGGCACCCTGCCCGGGGCCGTCGCCGACGCCGTGCGGGCCGGCGGGGGCGAGATCCTGCTCGACACCCCCGTCCTCGGCCTCGGCAGGACGCCCGACGGCTGGCGGATCCGTACCGGCACCGGCGTCCTGACCGCCGACGGGGTGGTCCTGGCGACCCCCGCGTGGTCCGCCGCCACGCTGCTCGCCGCCGAATCACCCGCCGCGTCCGCCGAGTTGGCCGCCGTCGAGTACGCCTCGATGGCGCTGGTCACCCTGGCCTTCCGGCGGGACGAACTCGCCGGGATGCCCGAGGGCAGCGGCTTCCTCGTACCGCCCGTCGACGGCCTCACCATCAAGGCGTCCACCTTCTCCACCCGCAAGTGGGGCTGGGTCGCCGACGCCGCGCCCGACCTGTTCCTCCTGCGCACCTCCATCGGCCGGTACGGCGAGGAGGAACACCTGCACCGCGACGACGCCGACCTGGTCGACGTGTCCCTGCGCGACCTCGGCGAGGCGACCGGGCTCGACGCGAAGCCGGTGGCGAGCGAGGTGACCCGGTGGATCGGCGGCCTGCCCCAGTACCCCGTCGGCCACCAGGCCCGCGTCGAGCGCGTCCGCGCCGCCGTCGCCGAACTCCCCGGCCTGCGGGTCTGCGGCGCGGCCTACGACGGCGTCGGCATCCCCGCCTGCGTCGCGAGCGCCCGGCGCGCCGCCGACGAGATCATCGCCACGTCGACCCTGGCGCGGGGCACCGGACGGGGCGCGGGAGAATAGCCGCATGACTGCTGCACCAGACAAGACGCCGAACGCCGGCAAGAAGGCGAAGGACCTCAACGAGGTCATCCGCTACACCCTGTGGTCCGTCTTCAAGCTGCGCGAGGCGCTGCCCGAGGACCGGGGCGGGTACGCAGAGGAGGTCCAGGAGCTGTTCGACCAGCTCGACGCCAAGGACGTGACGGTACGCGGCACGTACGACGTGTCGGGGCTGCGCGCCGACGCCGACGTCATGATCTGGTGGCACGCCGAGACCGCCGACGAACTCCAGGACGCGTACAACCGCTTCCGCCGCACCCGGCTCGGCCGGGCGCTGGAGCCGGTGTGGTCGAACATGGCGCTGCACCGCCCCGCCGAGTTCAACAAGTCGCACGTCCCGGCGTTCCTCGCCGACGAGACGCCCCGCGACTACGTCAGCGTCTACCCCTTCGTCCGCTCCTACGACTGGTACCTGCTGCCGGACGAGGAGCGCCGCCAGATGCTCGCGGACCACGGCAAGATGGCGCGTGGCTTCCCGGACGTCCGCGCGAACACCGTCGCGTCGTTCTCGCTCGGCGACTACGAGTGGATCCTCGCCTTCGAGGCCGACGAGCTGTACCGCATCGTCGACCTGATGCGGCACCTCCGCGCCTCCAAGGCCCGGCTGTACGTCCGCGAGGAGGTGCCGTTCTACACCGGGCGGCGCAGGTCCGTCGCGGACCTGGTCGCCGGGCTGGCGTAGGGACCGCCGCCCCGGTCCCTGGCCCGGTATCCGGCCCGGCCTTTCGCCGGGCCGGGCCGGGGGCGGGTCAGCCGTGGATGGCCCACAGCCGGGTGTCGCCGTCCAGGATGACGACGTTGCCGTCCTCCTGGAGGACCAGCTTCGCGCTCGGGTGGCCGTAGGTGTTCGAGGCCCAGATCGGACGGTCGTCGGCGTTGTGGACGACCAGGTTGCCGTCGGTCTGGAACTCCGCGGTGTGGCCGCTGCCGAAGGTCATGGCCGCCCAGGTGGGCCGGTCGTCCTCGTTGTAGACGACCAGGTTGCCGTCCGGCTGGATGATCAGGCTGATCCGGTTCGTCGCCCAGGACTGCCCAGTCATGATCTTGCTCCCCCCGGTGACCGTCGTGCGCGTCCACGCCACCGCCTTGGTCGGCTTCGGGGACGGCTTCACCGAGGGCTTGGGCGGGGCCGGCTTCTCGGAGGCCTTCGGTGTCTCCGGGGCCTCGGTCGTGGGGTCGGCCACCGGGGGCGGGGGAGCCGCCTTCTTCTCGCGTACGGTCGCGGACGCCGTGGGACTCGGCGAGGGCGAGGGGCTGCTGGGGGTGTAGTCGCTCGTCCTCGTGTCCTGCGGCGCCGCTTCCAGCACCGTGCCGGCCGCTTCGGGCACGGTCTGCGCGGCCGTCTCCTGGTCCCCGTCGCGCAGGACGAGGAACGGTACGGCGAGGAGTACGGCCCCGACGAGCGCGGCGGCGGCGAGCATCTGCTTCTTGGGCTGTCCGGGGCCGGGCTCGCCCGAGGCGGACGGGCCTTCGGGCGGTGGGGCCGCCCCGGCGTGCGCGGCGGCGGTGGGTGCGGCGGGGGAGGGCACGGCGACGGTGGGTGCGGTGGTGCTGGATGCGGTGGCGGAGGCGGCCGCTCCCTCCGGTTCGGCGGTTCGCGCCGGGGCCGTGGCGGCGCCGGTCGGCCGCGCGGCGGCCGGGGCGGTGCCGGGGGACCCGGTGGTCGCGGCGGCGGTGGCCGCGCCGGGCGCGGCGGGGGATTCCGCGCGCGTACCCGGGCCCGTAGGCGGTCCGGCGGGCTCCGCCGGGGACGCCGCGGGCCCTGGGCGCTCGGGGACCAGGGCCTCACCCGGGTCCCCGGCCGAGGCCGGCAGGGCGACCGCGACACGTACCTGCGCCTGACGCGAGGCGGGTCCCCGCGGGGCGCCCGCCTCTCGCTGTGGGGGCATTCCATGGTCCTTTCGGGAGGGGGATCAGGAGGCACGGACGGACCGTCAGGGGGTCCGGTCGAGCAGGTCGGGACCGCCGACCAGGGCGCTCGCCGCCGGCAGGTCCTCCGGGAGCAGGAGCCGCAGATCGTCCAGCGAGGGCGCCGCCATGGTGCCCAGCCGGCGCGCCTGCCGCGTCATGATCGCGTCGAGCAGCTGCCGGGACGTACGGGCGTTGCCGAAGGAACGGTCGCGGGGCAGCGTGTCCACGTACGCGTGCAGCGCCGCCAGGGTGCCGGGCGGGCAGTCGTACCCGGAGACGGACGCCTGCTGGGACATGATGCCCACCAGTTCCTCCGTGCTGTAGTTCTCGAACTCCACCGACCGGGAGAACCGGGAGGCCAGGCCGGGGTTGGAGTCGAGGAAGCGCCGCATCTCCTCGGTGTAGCCGGCGGCGATGACCACGACCTCGTCGCGGTGGTCCTCCATCAGCTTGAGCAGCGTCTCGACGGCCTCACGCCCGAAGTCCGAGGTGGATCCCTCCGGGGTGAGCGTGTACGCCTCGTCGATGAACAGCACGCCGCCCAGGGCCCGTTCGAAGACCTCCTTGGTCAGCTGCGCGGTGTGGCCCACGTACCTGCCGACCAGGTCGGCGCGCGCCACCTCCACCAACTGCCCCTGAGGCAGCACCCCGAGGGAGTGCAGCAGGTCCGCGTAGAGCCGGGCCACGGTCGTCTTGCCGGTGCCGGGAGGCCCCGAGAAGATCAGGTGGTGGCTGATCCTCGGCGTGGGCAGTCCGGCGGCCTCCCGCTGCTTCGTGGCGGCGAGCAGGGACACCAGGTCGGTGACCTCGCGCTTGACCGCGCCCAGACCGATCATCGCGTCGAGCCGGCCCAGCAGGTCCCGCGAGTGGTCGGCCCGGTCCGTCCCGGCGTCGGGCGCGGGCGCCACGTCCTCGGGGAGCAGCAGCGACAGGTCGCTCTCGGCGGGGTCGGTCATGGAGCTGAGCCGGAAGGCCTGCCGGTCCACCATCTCCTCGAACACCCGCCGCGCGGCACGGCCGTTGCCGAAACCGGCGCCCCGCGTCATCTGCCCGTAGTGCAGGGCGAGGGCGCCGAGGGTGCTCGGCTCCAGTTCGTAACGGTGCGCCTCGCACATGGACTTGGTGATGGTGACGAGTTCGTCCACGGAGAAGTTGGCGAACTCCACGGTGCGGGTGAAGCGCGAGGCGAGGCCGGGGTTCGAGGAGAGGAACGAGTCCATCTCGTCGGTGTATCCGGCGGCGATCACCACCACGTCGTCCCGGTGGTCCTCCATCAGCTTGAGCAGGGTGTCGACGGCCTCCTTGCCGAAGTCGGCGCCGGACCCCTTGCTGTCGGAGAGGAGGGTGTACGCCTCGTCGACGAACAGGACCCCGCCTAGGGCCTCGTTGAACGCCTCGGTGGTCTTGATGGCCGTACCGCCGATGACCTGGGCCACGAGATCCGCCCGGGAGACCTCGACCAGATGACCGGAGCGCAGCACGCCCAGGTCCTTGAGGATCCCGCCGTACAGCCGTGCCACCGTGGTCTTTCCGGTGCCGGGCGGCCCCGAGAAGACCAGATGGCGGCTCATGGGAGGGGCCGGCATCCCGAGCCTGGCCCGCCGCTGCGCCAGTTGGTTGAGATTGACGAGCGTCCTGACCTGGTGCTTGACCTCGGCGAGTCCGGTCAGTGCCTCCAGCTCCTCCAGGGGGCCTTCGGGGGCCACGCGGTCGGGTCCGCCGCCGGCGTTCCGCGCGGGCCGCACGCCGGTGTCGTCGCGTGTCGCGCCCCAGGCGTCCGGCACGGCGTTGTCGGTGCTGACCAGGTCCTCCACCGTGAGCCGGTCGCCGGCCCGGGTCTGCCGCATCCCGGCGCCCCGGTTCTCCCGCACGGAGCACCCGGTGACCGTCACCTGCTCGGCGCTGTCGACGCGGATGCCGTCGCCGAGACTCCCCGAGGCGCGGCAGGCGTCGAGGGACGCGCGGGCGCCGTTCGCGAGGAGGACGCCGTGCGCGCCCGACCCGGTGATGTGGGCGCGGAGCGCGGTCAGTTGGCCGCCGTTCTCGACGGCGACGCCGGAGCCGCCGACCGTGTGGATCTCGCAGTCCCGTACGGTCCCGATGCCGCCGGGGCCCACCTGGATCCCGGTCTCGGCCGCCCCGCGCACGACCGTGTCGCGCATCTCCAGGTTGCCGCCCCCGGACACCACCACGGCGGTGGCGCCCGCGTTCTCGATCTCGCCGCCCTCCAGCCGCCCCCGGCCGTCGTCGACGACCTCCAGCGCGTGGCCGCGGGCCGACAGGACCCGGACGTGCCGCAGCAGCGGATGCGCTCCGGTGCGGACGAGGATCCCCGTACCGGCGGCGTCCGTCACCTCCAGGCGGTCGAACTCGGCCGCGGACTCGTCCTCCAGGAGCACCGAGGCCGCCTTGTCGGCGCAGTCGCGGACCGTCGTGCCGGTGAGCAGCGGGGCTCCCGAGCCCATGACGCGGATCGCCGGGACGACCGAGGTGTCGAACGCGCAGTCCTGGAACGATCCGCGTGAACGCTCCGTGACGGCGAGGCCGTTGCCCTTCGTGCGGGCGGTGGCGCAGCGGATCAGTTCGGGGTCGGAGCCGGCGGCGAGCGCGATGCCGGGGCCCGTGGTGTCCGTGACGGTGACCTGGTCGAGGGACGGGCGCGAGTCGCTGGTGACGTACACACCGACGGTGGTGTCGTGGACGGCCGTCCGGAGCACGCGGGTGCTGCTGCTGCCCTCCAGGGCGAGCGCGGGCTTCTCGGTGCCGGATATGTCGCAGTCCTCGATCAGGCCCCTGGCCTCGCCGTTGGCCAGGATGCCGTTGCCGCGCGCGTCCCGGACGCGGCAGCCCCGTACCGTCGTGCGCGCCTGCTCACCGAGGACCACACCGGACGTGCCGAGATTCTCGACGACGCAGTCCGCGATGACACTGCCGGTCGGCGCGGTGTCCACGATCCCGGCGCCTTCCGGGTTGCTGACCCGGCAGTTCCGCATGGCCAACGCCCCTGATTCGCGGGCGAGTACGGCCGTCCAGCCGGATCCGACGACGGTGCAGCCGTCCATGGCGACCTGGCCGCGCGGCGCGTCGACCACCGGGAAGTCCTCCGAACCGCCGCGCAGCGTCAGGTCGGTGAGCATCACGGCGTCGGCGACGAGGACGAGGGCGGTGCCGCGGCGCGGGCAGATCTCCACCGTACCCCGCTCGCCCTCGGCGACCAGGGTGACCCGGTTCCTGACGGTGAGGTTCTCGGGGTACCGGCCGGGGGAGATCCGGATGACCGCTCCCGTACGCGCCTTCGCCAGGGCCTCGCCGATGGTCCGGAAGCTGTCGGGCCGGACGCCGTCCGGTTCGTCCGGGCTCACCGTGAGCAACTGCCGTGACACGCTGGGACCTCCTTGATTCGGCGCCCCGACCGACGGCGGGCGCGCGCCCGGTGAAGGCTACGGGAACGACGACGCCATCATCCATGAACCGTACGGGAGTTGTTTCGCTGTTCGCCGTCGTTTCCCCCCGAGGCCGGCCGCCGCGCGGTCGGCACACCGACACGCCGGTCGCATAGTGTGCCCACCATGCGACACGTCCCCTCTCCACGGGCGGCCCGCCGCGCGGCGGCCGGCCTGCTCGGGCTCTGCGCGGCCGTCGTCCCCGCGGGTCCCGCGGCCCTCGCCGACTCCGTCCAACTGCCCGTCGTACGCGCCGTGCTGGCACCCGGGGACCCGTGCGCGGGCGCCTCCGGAGAGACGGCGCGCGAACAGCCGTGGACGGTACGGGCCTTGGGCCTCTCCCGGGCCTGGTCGCTGTCCCGGGGCGCCGGGGTGACGGTGGCGGTGGTGGACACCGGCGTCGGTACGGGAGTGCCGGCCCTCGCGGGCCGGGTCACCGCCGTCGACGGCGCCGGGGACTGCGTGGGGCACGGGAGTTTCGCGGCCGGGCTCGTCGCGGGCGCGCCCCTCGACGGGGTGGGTCCCGTGGGCGTGGCGCCGGGCGCGCGGATCCTCGCGGTGCGCGGGACCGACGACCGCGGGGTGGCGACCCCCGC
The DNA here is from genome assembly GCF_011694815.1 of Streptomyces liangshanensis. Lineage (NCBI taxonomy): Bacteria > Bacillati > Actinomycetota > Actinomycetes > Kitasatosporales > Streptomycetaceae > Streptomyces > Streptomyces liangshanensis. Next base: position 1,618,133 of record NZ_CP050177.1, on the reverse strand, counting down.
ACGGGTCGCGGACGGCATCAGGGCGGCGGCCGACGGCGGGGCGCGGGTCATCTACGTGGCCGCGGCCCTGCCCACGGGCAAGTCCGAGCTGACCGCCGCCGTGGCGCACGCGGCCGGCCGGGACGCCCTCGTCGTCGCGCCCGCCGCGCCGGACGCGCTGCCCGTCGAACGGGTCGGCGGCGCCCCGGTCGTCCGGCCCGAGCCCTGGTACTGGCCGGCGGCGGCCCCCGGGGTGCTCTCCGTGAGCGACTACGGCCCCGACGGCTCACGGCCCGAGGACGCGCCCGTGGTGGGGGGCGTGGACCTGGCCGCGCCGGGCGACGCGGTGGTCGGGGTCGGCCCGAAGGGCTCCGGCCACTACCTCGGCTCGGGGGCCTCCCTCGCGGCGGCCCACGTGGCCGGGGCGGCGGCGCTGGTGAGGGCGCGCCGGCCGGAGCTGACGGCGGCGCAGACGTCACAGCAGCTGACGGGCACGGGCTACCCGGCGGACCCGGTGCGGGTCGACGTGTACGCGGCGATGACGATGGTCCTGGACGCCGGCCGGGCCGCACCGGCACCGCCGCCGGCCCGGATGCCGCCGCCGCCCTCGGCTGCCCCCCTGAACCGGGCCCTCGTCATCGGCGCCGTGGGAGGCGCGCTGGTCCTGCTGGTCGCGGCGGCCGCGGTGGTGATCCCGCGCGGGAGGGCCCGCGGCTGGCGCGCCGCGGACACCCCGTACCCCGCTCCCTGATCCCGGCGGGCCTCAGGCCGTGTCCGGGTCCGCGACCTTCGCCGTCTGCACCCGGACCGTCCTGCGCCGCGCGATGCGGACGGCGCGGCCCGGCGGCAGGATCTGGCCCTTCACGTTCCCGAACACGTACCCCTCCGAGGGCGGGCACGAGAGCAGCAGCGCAGGGGTGTTGACCTCCTGGAGGCGCCGCATCAGGTGGTCCCCGAGCCCCCGCCCCGCGCCCGACGCCGAGCGTGCCACCACGATGTGCAGCCCGACCTCGTACCCGAGGGCCAGTTGGTCGAGCAGCGGGTCGAACGGCGCGTTCATCGGCCCGGTGCCGACCATGTCGTAGTCGTCGACCAGGATGAACAGGCGTGGTCCCGTCCACCAGTCGCAGAGCTTCATCCGGGCGGGCGCGATGTCCGGTCCCGGCATCCGGGTCTTCACGGCCCGCGCCGCCCCGTCCACCAGGTCCTTCAGCGCGTCGATGGAGACCGCGTGCCCCAGGCGGTACGCGTCGGGCACCGCCTCCACCAGGTCGCGGCGGTAGTCCACGATCATGATGCGGGCCTCCGCCGGGGTGTAGCGGGCCATGATGGCCTGCGCGGTGAGCCGCAGCAGGTTGGTCTTGCCGCTCTCGGTGTCACCGACCACGATCATGTGCGGGTTCTCGCCGAAGTCGTGCCAGACGGTGGACAGTTCGTCCTCCTCCAGCCCGATCGGGATCCGGAAGTCTCCCTCCGGGGCCGGCAGTTCGGCCACCGGGAGTTCGGTCGGCAGCATGCGTACGGGCGGCGCCGGCGGACCGGTCCAGCTCTCCCGTACGGCCGCCACGAGGCCCGCGACCCCCTCCGTGAGGTCCTCGGCCGACTCCACGCCGTCGATCCGCGGCAGCGCCGTCAGATAGTGCAGCTTGCCGTCCCTGGTCAGGCCGCGGCCCGGGATCCGGGGGACGGTGGCGGCACGGCGCATGTCGATCTCGGAGTCCATCGCGTCGCCCATCCGCAGCTCCAGGTGGGTGGCCGCCTGGTCGCGGACGGCCGACGACAGCTCGACCCACCGGGCCGTGGTCACGATGAGGTGGATGCCGTAGTTGAGGCCCCGCGCGGCGATCGCGTTGAACGTGGCGATGTGCCGTTCGTAGTCCTGCCGGACGGTGGACCACCCGTCGAGCACCAGGAACACGTCACCGTGCGGTTCGTCCGGGAACTCCCCGGCGGCGCGGCGGCGGCGGAAGGTGGCCATGGAGTCGATGCCCTGGTCGAGGAAGAAGCGCTCCCGGGCCGCCAGGATGCTGTTGACCTCGGCGATCGTACGGCCCACCCGCTCGCTGTCCAGGCGCGAGGCGACCCCGCTCATGTGCGGCAGCCCGGCCAGCCCCGCCAGGGTTCCGCCGCCGAAGTCCAGGCAGTAGAACTGCACTTCGCGCGGCGTGTGGGTGAGCGCCAGGGACGCGAGGATCGTCCGGACCATCGTGCTCTTGCCGCTCTGCGGACCGCCCGCGATCGCGACATGCCCTCCCGCGCCCGCGAGGTCGACCAGCAGCAGGTCGCGGAGCTGGTCGAAGGGCCGGTCGACGATGCCGATGGGCACCTGGAGCCGGGCCCGGCCCGGCGTGGCCCCGGTGGTGAGTCCCCGCTCGGGGTCGGGGGTGAGCGGCGGCAGGACCTGGTCGAGCGTCGAGGGCAGGTCCAGCGGCGGCAGCCACACCTGGTGGGCCGGCGGCCCTGCGCCCAGCAGCCGTTCCACCGCGACGGACAGCAGCGTCTCACCGGTCTCGTCCGTCTCCGGTTCGGGCGCGGCCGGCAGATGGCGGGGGACCACGTACCCCGTCGTCCACGGGACGGTCTGGCTGGCGACCCGCGCCTGGTTCGCGCTGCCGCGCCGCTGCCGGTACGGCCCCGACACGTACGCCGCGCGGAAGCGCGTCAGCGCCTCCACCCCCGACTTCAGGAAGCCGGCGCCGGGCTGCGACGGCAACTGGTAGGCGTCCGGCACCCCCAGGACCCCGCGGCTCTCCATCGCGGAGAACGTGCGCAGCCCGATCCGGTAGGACAGGTGGCTCTCCAGCTGGTGCATGCGGCCCTCGTCGAGCCGCTGCGAGGCGAGCAGCAGATGGACGCCGAGGCTGCGCCCGAGCCGCCCGATCATCACGAACAGCTCCATGAACTCGCGATGCGCCGCGAGCAGTTCACTGAACTCGTCGACGACGACGAACAGGCTGGGCAGCGGGTCGAGCGGGGTGCCCGCCGCCCGCGCCTTCTCGTAGTCCAGCGCCGAGGTGTAGTTGCCCGCGCTGCGCAACAGCTCCTGGCGCCGGACGAGTTCGCCGTGCAGGGCGTCCTGCATCCGGGAGACGAGGGCCGCTTCGCCCGCCAGGTTGGTGATCACGGCGGAGGTGTGCGGGAGTTCGTCCAGGCCGAGGAAGGTCGCGCCGCCCTTGAAGTCGACCAGGACGAAGTTGAGCGTCTCGGAGGAGTTGGCGAGCGCGAGGGCCAGCACCAGCGTCCGCAGCAGCTCGCTCTTGCCGGAGCCGGTGGCGCCGATGAGCATGCCGTGCGGCCCCGTACCCCCTTGCGCGGACTCCTTGATGTCCAGCTCCACGGGCGTCCCGTCCGCGCCGACCGCGATCGGCACCCGCAGTCGGTTGGGCCCGGTGTTGCGCTGCCACAGCGTCGGCGGGTCGTGCCGGAACAGGTCGGTGATGCCCAGCAGCGTGGTCAGTTCGACGTTCGTGGAGAGGGGCTCGGCGACATCGGTGCCGATGCCCATCCGGTAGGGGGCCAGGCGTTTCGCCAGCGCCGCCGCCCCGCCCGCGCCGAAGGCGTCCGGCCTGCCGAGCGAGGTCGTCTGCTCCTTGCGGTCCCGGTCCGTCCGTACGAGACCGAAGGTGTCCTCCGCCACGTCGAAGCGCAGGGTCACCCGGCCCGGACGCCAGGTCAGCGCGCCCGTGAGGTCGAGGACCACCGTGTTGCGCAGCCCCGGCCCGTCGAGCCGGTGCCCGCCCGGGACCGTACCGCCGTCGATCACGATGACGGTGAACGGCTCCTCGCGGCCGGCGGCCGCGTCGGGGTCGAACGGCGGGCGCTCCAGGAACTCCGCGCCGAGCAGGTCCTCCAGCTCGTTGAAGGCCGCGCCCGTCATCCTGGCCGGGCCCGCCCCGTCGGTCTCCTGGGGGTGCAGGTGGTGCGGGAGCCACTTGACCCACTCCCAGTCGGCCCGCCGCTCGTCGGACACGCACAGCGCGACCCAGACGTCGTCCGGCGAGTGGAACGTGACCAGTTGGGCCACCATGGCCCGCGCCACGGACCGGATCGCCTCCTCGTCACCCCGGAACAACACCCGTGCCCAGGCCCGCAGATAGATCGCGATCGGCTGCTCCGGCACGGTCGAGTAGGCGCGGATGAAGCTGCGCAGCGCGTGCGCCGCGAGCGGTTCCAGGTCCTCCACCGGGCTCGTCGACAGCGGGGTCAGCCGCAGCCCCAGCTTCTGCTCACCGACGGCGACCCTGATCTCGCCGAAGTCCTCGTCGTGCGGGCGGCGTTCCCACAGCCGGGTGGAGCCCACCAGGGACCACAGCGCGGCCGGCGCCGGGTGCCGCCAGGCGAGGGCCTTCTGCTGGTCGACCACCGCGGCGCGCACCTTGCGCCGGGTCTGGGTGAGATAGCGCAGGTAGTCGCGCCGCTCGCCCTTGAGCCGCTGCTTGCGCTCGCCGCTCTTGCGCATGACCTGGCCCAGCATCATCGCGCCGGCCGAGATCACCATCAGGCCCAGCGCGAGGTAGATGAAGCTGCCGCCGCCGCTCGCCATGCCGGGCCGCATGAACATCAGCATCATGGACACCGACATCAGCGCCATCGGCAGATAGGTCCACACCGCCGAACTGTCGGGAACCACCTCGGGGAGCGTGGGCGGCTCCTGGAGAGTGATCTCGCCCTCGGGCATCTCCGGGCCTCGCCTGCGGGCCGGCCTGCGGAACAGCACCACACTCAACGAACAGTCTCCTCGCGGGGGCAGTCGGGCGGCGGTCGGGGGACGGTCGGTACGGGAGCGACCGTGCGCCGATCGGTACGAAAGCAACCGTGCACCAGCCGGTCGAACTCCGACAGACTGATCCACCGAACCATCCGCTACCGTTCAACTCTACTGAGCTGTGTGACTGTTGACGGTTCATGTGGCGAGCGTTCCGTGAGATCGCGACACCGGCAGCCGTACCCCGGAGAGGCGTGACCCAGCCCGATGAGTGACAACCAGGTGGCCGGTCTGTGCCGCCTGACCGTGCGCGCCCCCGCCCGCAGCATCGACCTGGCCGTGCCGGCCGACGTGCCGGTGGCCGACCTGCTGCCCGCGATCCTCGGCTACGCCGGCGACGGCCTGGAGGAATCCGGCATCGAGCACGGCGGCTGGGTGCTCCAGCGCCTCGGCGGCGCGCCCCTGGACGAGGAGCGGACCCTCGAATCGTTCGACCTGCGCGACGGGGAGACCGTCTACCTCAGACCGCGCACCGAGTCGCTCCCCGAGGTGCACCTCGACGACCTGGTGGACGGCATCTCCACCACCATGCTCGGCCGCCCGTACGGCTGGAGCCCCGAGGCCGGGCGGCGCCTGCTGCGCGGCCTCGCCGTGGCCCTGCTCCTCACCGGCCTGCTCGTCCTCGTCCTGCCGGGCGGCTCCGCGGCCCCCCGGGCCCTGTGCGCCGCCGGGGCCGGGCTGCTGCTGCTCGCCGGGGCCGCCGCGGCCAGCCGCGCCGTCGGTGACGCCGGCGCCGCCGCCGCGCTGGGCGCCATGGTCGCCCCCTACCTGGCGCTGGCGGGCTGGCTCCTCACCGGGGGAGACCTGGGCGGACCCCATCCGTACGAGGTGCTGGGCCCCCGGCTCGTCGCGGCCTCCGCCGCCGCGGCCGGCGGCGCCGTCCTCGCCCTCGCGGTGGTGGCCTCGTTCGCCGCGCTGTTCCTCTGCCTCGCGGTGGTCTCCGTCTTCGGCGCGCTGGCCGGGGTCCTCATGATCACGGCCGACCTGCCGCCGGAACACACCGCGGGCATCGTCGCGCTGGCCGCCGTGGTCCTCGGCGCGTTCGTCCCCAGCCTGTCCTTCCGGATGTCGGGGCTGCGGATGCCGCCCCTGCCCACCAACGCCCAGCAGCTCCAGGAAGGCATCGAACCGCACGCCACCGCCGCCGTCGCGGCGCGCGCCGTCGTCGCCGACGGCTGGATGACCTCGCTGTACGGGGCGGTCGGGCTGGTCTGCGCCGGCAGCCTCACGCTGCTCGTCCACCGTACGGACCTGCCCGAAGTCGTCATGGCGATCGCGCTCGTGGTGCTGCTGGCCCTGCACGCCCGAGGCCTCGGCCATGTGTGGCAGCGGCTCTCGCTGGTCCTGCCGGCCGTCTGGGGCACCCTCCTGCTGGTCTTCACCGGCGCGCAGGGCGACACCCCGTCGGGCCGGCTGCTGACGGTCGCCGGGCTGCTCGCCGCCACGGCCCTCGTCGCCATCCTGTCCTGGACGGTGCCGGGCCGCCGCCTCGTCCCGTACTGGGGCCGGGCCGCCGAACTGCTGCACTCCACGGCGGCGATCAGCCTGCTGCCACTGGCGCTGTGGGTGCTCGGTGTGTACGGCGCGCTGCGCGGCATGAACGCCTGAGACCGGAGCAGAGGAGCAGCACCGTGCAGTCCAAACGCGATCAGGTCCAGGCGCACATGTTCGTCATGGGACGGCTGACGTCCGGCATGCTCCGCGGCGACCCGGACGCCCCGGAGAGCCCGCAGGGCAGGACCAACCGGGGCGTGGCGATGGGCATCGTGATCGCCGTCCTGCTGTCGGCGGGCGCGTTCGTCTTCGGCCTGCTCAAACCCGGCACCAAGGACTCCTGGCAGGAGGCGGGCACCCTCGTCGTCAGCAAGGACACCGGCTCCCGCTACCTCTACCTGGACGGCAGACTGCGCCCCGTACGCAACTACGCCTCCGCGCGGCTGCTCGCCGGCGCCGGCATGAAGACCACCATGGTCGGGGCCGCCTCGCTGGACGGAACCCCGCACGGCGCGCCCGTCGGCATCACCGGGGCCCCCGACGCCCTGCCGTCCGGCGGCGGCCTCGACACCGGCCCCTGGCAGGTGTGTTCGGGCTCGGCCGGCGGCGCCCCCTCCACCACCCTCGCGGTCGGCACCGCCACCGAGGGGGCCGGACTCGGCTCCGCCCAGGGGCTGTTGGTGACCGGCCCCGACCGGGCCGACTACCTCGTCTGGCGGGGGAGCAAGCTGCGCCTCGACACGGCGGGCGGCGCCCCGAGGGCCCTCGGGTACGGCGAGGCGCGGCGCGTCCCGGTGTCGGCCGCGTTCCTCAACTCCCTGCCCTCCGGGCCCGATCTGAGCCCGCCCGACGTGCCGGACCGGGGCGCCGCGGGCCCGGGCCTGAGCGGCCGGAAGACCAGGATCGGCGAGGTCTTCCGGATCACCGTCCCGGGCGCCGCGGACCGCTACTACCTGCTGCGGCGCGAGGGCCTGGACCCGCTCACGGCGACCGGCGCCGCGCTCGTGCTCGGCGATCCCGACACCAGGAAGAAGGTGTACGCGGGCGCCGCCGCCACGGCGGCCCCGCTGGGCACCGACGCGCTGGCGGGCCGTCAGGCGCCCCCCTCGGCGGAACCGGCGAGCGGTGCCGGGCTCCCCGAGGCGCCGCCCCGGGCGGTCGCCGTGGAACCCGGGCAGACCGCCTGCGTACGGGTCCAGGCGGGCACGGCCGGCACCCGGGTGGGCGTGGCCCTCGTACGGCAGGCGACCCTCGGGCCGGCCGCGCAGGCGCCGCCCGAAGGCCTGACCCCGGCGTGCGCGGCGGTCGGCAGGATCGTCGTGCGGCCCGGTGGCGGGGCCCTGGTCCACGCGCTCGGGGCCGGCGGCGGTGAGGTGGGCGGCACGGTCTACCTGGTGACGGACACCGGGATGAAGTACCGGATGTCGGGGCGGGCGCTGACCGCCCTCGGCTACACCCAGGCGCAGGCCCAGGGCCTGCCGTCGCCGCTGCTCGCCATGCTGCCCACGGGCCCCGATCTCAGCCCCGAGGCGGCGGCGGCCGGCCGCAGTGTCGGCACGGCGCCGCCGTGCGCGACGGCCCGGGTGGCCGTCCGGTGAACGCGAGGAAGGAGAGCCGGCAAGAACGGGCGGGTGCCACATGAACTTCACAGAACTCATTGCCCCCACAACTCCCGCCTGTCTAGGTTCAGTTGATTGAGGTTCACAGCGATCCGAGGAGGTGCACGTCCATGGCGGGCATGCAGCAGTCAGAGGCACAGGCCACACGGAACGGCGTCCAGGCGCTGGAGCAGGCGTTCACCGGCATCCAGAACTGCCGGCGGGACGTCGAGAACATGAAGTTCAACCTCTCCTCCGGACTCAAGGGCACGGACGGCAAGGCGTTCCAGGACCTGCTCAAGCAGTGGGACGACCAGGCGGAGGTCATCTCGCGGAACGTGATGAGCATGGTCGACACGCTCAACGAGACCCTCAAGCAGCAGGGCATGGTCCAGGGCGCGTCCAACGAGGCCATCAACCAGGCGTACAGCCAGTCGCAGTCGGTCTTCGACGCCCTGCGCGGCTGATCAGCCCCCCATCCCACCACCGCGAGACGAGGCACCGATGAGCGACTTCACCGACGGATACATCTACGTCGACTACTCCCACACGCAGAACGCCGCGGACGACATGGTCCAGCAGACCAAGGCCATCGCGAGCATCCTCGCCAACCTCGACGCCGAACTCGATGCGCTGAAGGCGACCTGGGAGGGTGAGGACCGGGAGGTCTACACCCAGAAGCAGGTGGCCTGGAACGCGGCCGTCGACTCCATGAAGGCCCTGCTCGCCAGCCACTCGACGCTGCTCACCGAGGTGTCCGAGGGCTACAAGTACAGCGAGAGGTCCCTGACCCAGCTGTGGGAGGGCGTCCGCGTCGGACGCTGACGCGCACCGTACCGCCGACCCCCCGGCCGGGCCCGTAAGAATCGCAATCGGAGGAAGCCCACATGGCGAACAGCGCTCCCGTGAACCTGGACAAGGCGTGGCTGGAGAACTTTCTCACCCACGACGTCCGGCCCTTCGCGGAACAGATCAGGAAGATCATGGCGGACGACCCGGACACGGACGTCCCCGCCCTGGCCAACCTGCTGAGCGAGGGTGAGCACGGGCCCGCTGTTCTGCCGGGTGCGCTGCTGCCGCTGACCCTGGGCGGGATGCAGAAGGACGCCGACACCAACGGGTCGCACCTCGACACGGCCGTCACCAAGATGATCAACGACATCAAGACGATCTTCGAGGAGCAGAAGACCCTCTTCGAGAGCATCGACGAGAACCTCGCGACCAGCATCGAGAAGCTCTTCGCCACCCAGTCCGAGAGCCTCGACAAGATCGACGGCGAGAAGCTCCTCGACATCTTCGGGGACATCGACGAGGCCCTCGGCGGCGGCGGGGAGGACGACTGACCATGGCGAAGGACGAGGTCACCGGCGTCAACGACTCGTGGCAGCACGCGGTCGAACTCTTCACCGGCTACAAGGCGCCCACACGGGACACGCTGTTCCAGAGCCTGATCGGGAACGACGGCATACCCCTGATGAAGGTGGAGATCACCAAGCAGAACAGCGTGACCTATGTCGACGTGGACGACCTCAACTGGATGTCCGAGAACGCCGGCTGGCGGATCGAGAACACCGACTTCGTGATCCCGTTCTACGCGACCAGCAGCGACAACGCCGCCACGGGCTCTCAGGTCTCCATGTACAAGGCGCGTTTCACACTGCTCGGCGACAAGAGCAGCGGCGGGCCGCCGGCCGGCGGCGTCGTGGAGGGCGGCGAGTTCAAGAGTCAGTACGACAACCACCTGGGACTGTCGGGCGCCAAGGCCACCTGGAGCACCGAGGCGCTCACGCAGTACAGCTACGGCACCGGCAGGGCCCTGGAGGCGCTGCTGTACGAGGAGAACGGCACCCACGGGTTCGGCTGGAACACCCTGAGCGTGCCGAACGACCAGGCCGTCACCCTGTCGTCGTTCGACGTGGCCGCCGACGCGTTCGACCGCGCGGCCCAGTTCTTCGTGGACCGCAAGGCCGCCGTGGACGACTGGCTCGGCCGGGTGGGCCGCGAGGAGAACGAGGCGTGGGCCGGACAGGCGGCCGGCGTCTTCTGGAACCTGATCCACACGCTCGGCAAGCAGTACGACGGCTACGCGAAGGACATGCGGCCGGCCGGGACCGTCGGGTCCGTCCAGGGCAACGAGATCCGCCAGGCGAAGACGGACTTCCGTAACGCCGTCGTGGAACTGCACCGCCGGTGGATGGACTGGGAGCTCTACATGGGCAACCCGCTCCGCTGGCTCCACGACCTGCTGATCCGTATCACCGACCACGTGTGGGAACGCAACATCAAGCAGATCACCTACAAGGTGAACAGCAGCGGCAGCGGCGCCGCGACCTCCTGGCACACCACGTACCACACCACGGCGGCCTTCGACCAGAACGCTTTCGAGCTGGGCCAGGGGCACAGCTTCGGGCAATTGGACACCCTCGCCACCTGGAAGGCGGTGGGGGAGCGGGCGATCGCGAACTGGGAGGCCTCGGTCGTCGACAACCTGGTCACCCCGGCCAACGAGGCGCTGCGGAAGATCCACAACAGTTGGAGCACCTCCGGCTTCGACCTGGGGACGGTCAAGACCAGGAGTACGGAGGATCTGTCGACCTCCTACGCCGACGACAAGGCCGACCAGGAGAAGCAGGAGCAGAAGGACTTCATCCAGTGGCAGAAGGACCAGGCGGCGGCCGCGGCGGCCGCCGCCGCGGCGGCCAAGGCCGAGGCCGAGGCCAAGGAGAAGGCCGCCAAGGAGGAACTGGCCACGAAGGAGGCCGAGGCCAAGGCCGAGCAGGAGCGGAAGGAGAAGGAGGCCAAGGAGGAGCAGGCCCGCCGCGACCGGGAGGCCAAGGAGGAACAGGCCCGGCGCGACCAGGAGCAGGACAAGAAGGAGAAGGAGCAGGAGGCCAAGCAGGAGGAGAAGGAGAAGGAGCAGGAGGCGAAGCAGGCCGAGCAGGAGCGGAAGCAGGAGGAGAAGGAGAAGGAGCAGGAGGCCAAGCAGGCCGAACAGGAACGGAAGCAGGAGGAGAAACAGGCCGAGCAGGAGAAGAAGCAGGAGGAGGCGCAGGCGCGTCAGGAGCAGATGCAGCTCCTCCAGATGAATCAGGCGAAGGCGGAGCAGGAGAAGGCGAAGAAGGAACAGGAGGCCAAGGAGAAGGAGCAGGAGGCCAAGCAGGCCGAGCTCCAGGCGAAGCAGGAGGCCAAGCAGGAGGCGAAGGAGAAGGAACAGAAGGCGGAGCAGGAGCAGCTCAGGAACGAACAGGAACAGAAGCAGGCCGAGCAGGAGAAGAAGCAGGAGGAGGCGCAGGCCGAACAGGAGGCGAAGCAGGAGGCCAAGGAGAAGGAGCAGGAGCAGAAGCAGGCCGAGCAGGAGAAGAAGCAGGACCAGCTCAGGAGTGAGCAGGAGGCCAAGCAGGCCGAGCAGGAGGCCAAGCAGGAGGCCAAGCAGGCCGAACTGGAGGCGGAGCAGGACGCCAGGCAGAAGGAACAGGACGAGGAGCGGAAGCAGGCCGAGGCCGAGTACCGGCGCGCGTCGCAGGGCATGCTCAACGGCGGCGACCCGTCGACCCGCCCCCCTGGTTCCCTGTTCCCGTCCGATCTGTCGCCTTCGGCCATCAACGGCCCCGTGTACCAGGGCGACGGACTGCTCAACCCGGACGCCGGCACCTCCCACCTGGACCCGCGCGGCCGGATCGTCACCGACTTCCCCGACGGCAGCCGCACGACCATCGACCCCGACACGCACACGGCGACCCTCACCCGCCCCGACGGCACCTCCGTCACCGGCCCGCTCAACTCCGGTGACACCCTGCCCAACCCCGACGGCAGCGTCTCCCACCTCGACGACCAGGGCCGCCTGGTCAGGGAGTTCCCCGACGGCAGCACCACGACCGTCGACCCCCGTACGGGCATCAGCACCACCACCCACCCGGACGGCACGACCAGTTCGGGCTACCTCAACGACCCCGGCGGCAGCGGCGCGGGCCCCGGCCCGTACGGCTCGTCCTCGCAGGGGACACCCCAGTACGGCTCGCACACGTACGAGGAGGAGCTGTACGACGACCTCCCGTACGAGTCGCCGCACGACACCGCGCTCGCGGGAGCGGCCGGTGACCTCGCCGGCGCGCCCATGAACGGGACCCCCCTGAACACCGGGTCGCTCCCGGGCGGCAGCGGCGGCGCCGGGGCGGGCGGGATGCCGATGGGCGGCATGCCCATGGGCGGGATGGGCGGCGCGGGCGGCGGCGGACAACAGGGACAGTCGACCTCCGAACGGGTCCGCAACGTGATCGACGGCGGGCAGGTCGTCAGCAACCGCGGCGCCCGCACCGCCACGAGCGGCGCGGCCGGCCGGCTCTACGACGACCGCGAGATCACGGTCCCCAGGAACGGCCCCACCACCGGCGGCACGCCCTTCCCCATGGGCGGCGGCGGAAGCGGCCAGGGCCAGACACAGACGCAGAGCGGCGACCGCGCCCGGGACGCCTGGGTGCAGGAGGAGGAAGACGTGTGGGGGACCGACGAGGGCGGGGCACCGGCGGTGATCGGCCGGTGAACGAGCCCATCGACCAGCGGGTGGCGCGGGCCATGGCCGAACTCGAAGCCGTACAGGCGGCCGTCGGGCGGGCCGAGAGCGAGCTGCGCCAGGCGTCGGCCACCGTACGGTCCCGGGACCGCGCCGTCGAGGTCACGGTCGGCCCCCAGGGGGAGCTGGCCGCGCTGAAGTTCCTCGACGGCAAGTACCTGACCATGAACGCAGCCCAGTTGGCGGCCTCGGTCCTCGAGGCCACCGAGCAGGGCCGGGCCGAGATGGCCCATCGGGTGATGGAGACGTTCGCGCCCCTGACCCGGCCCAGCGGGCAGGTACCGGAGTTCACCGGGATCGACGTCGACTGGGAGCGGATCTTCGGCTCGGCGTTCGACGGCGGACCCGGCAACGGCGCCTCCCGCCCGGGGAGCGACCGGCTGCGCGACGAGATCCACGAGGACCCGGACGACCGCCGCACGCGGGGGAGAGGCACGCCGTGAGCGGGGTGTTCGAGGCCGATCCCGCCGCCCTGCGGCGGGGCATCGAGGGGATGCGGGCGCTGCCGCTGATGGCGAGGCAACTCGGCGCCGACTTCCGGGCGGAGGAGAACACCTACACCGAATGGCCGGGCTGGACCGACGACTTCGCCCGCTCGGTCCGCCCCCGCTACAACGACAACAACGAGTACTGCCTGCGCATCGGCACCGCGCTGCACGACGCCCTCGACGCGCTGGTGGCCGCGACCCTGATGAACCTGGAATCCATCGAGGGCGCGCGGAACGACGCCGTCGAACGGATCGAGGACCATCGGCGGCGGACCGCGGATCCCGGCCCTGGATCCGGCGACCCCGGCGGCGGGAAGCACTGAGTGCAGGAGATCAACTTTCCCGCGGACGTCAGGACCATGCTCTGGATCCTCCTCGGCGAAATGCCGTTGGAGGCCAGGGAGAACCTGGCGTGGGAGAGCCGTTCCCTCTACACCAACCTCGGGAAGCGGATCACGGGACTGCGCGACGCCGTCCAGCGATCCGTCCAGGAGGCGGGCAGCGCCCTGCCGCCGGACGTGGCGAAGCGCTACGTCGACGGGTTGTCGCTGCTCACCGACGACGGGGGGGTGAACCACCTCCAGCGGATGGTCGACGAGCTCGACGACATCGCCGACGGCCAGACGGCCTACTCGATGAAGATCCAGGAGGCGAAGTGGGAGATCATCTCCGAAATCGTCATGCTGCTCATCGAGTTGGCGATCCTGGCCGCGCTGGCGGCCTTCACCGGCGGGACCTCCCTGTCCCAGGCGGCCCTGGCCAGGGCCCGGAGCCGCTTCGCCGTCCTGCTGGTGGTCGACCGCCTCGTACGGATGACGCACATCATGCCGACCTTCAGCGAGGCGCTGGAGGAGGCCATCCAGACCCTCGCCGTCAAACTCGCGCAGATGGCGCTGAACCCGGTGGGGCGCAGACCGCCCGGCATCGACTGGTCCGACGTCGGGAAGGCGGCCCTGTTCGGAGCGGCGGCCGGACTCTTCACCAGCGTCTTCGCCGGCGGGGCCGACTTCTTCAAGAAGCGGCTCAAGGGCGGGCCCGACCTCTTCGGGGACCTGCCCAGGAACGACCCGCTGCCCTCCAAACTCTTCGACGGTCTCTACGACCCGCCGGCCACGTTCCTGGTCCACGGCCTCGGCGAATCGGTGGCCGAGGTGTTCGTCAACGGGATCCTCACCGGGACCTGGGCCTTCAAGTGGGAGACGTTCGTCGGCTCCGGGACGAGCGGGATCTTCGACCGGGGCGCGGAGTCGGGAATCGAGGGCGCCGGTACGTGGGTGAACAGGACGTTCTTCGCGACCCCGAAGCCGGCGGGCGGCCTCAACACGCTTCCCCCGCCCGGCGGGACACGCGGCGGGAGCGCGAACGGGTCCGGCGGCGGCCCCGGAGGCGCTGTTCCCCGGGAAGGCGGCGGTCCGGCCCCGTTCGCGGCTCCGCCGGGAGGCGGCGGTCCCGACTGGTCCGCGGCCCGTGCGGGCGCCGAGGTCGTCACCCGCTCGCACACGTGGGTCGATCCCGTCTCCGCCCCGCCCGATCCCCGACAGCCCGGACGGACGACGCAGTTCGTGGTGCGGTCGAAGTTCGACGTACGCCGGTTCGCGTACGACGGCCAGTGGGTCACCGACCTGACGGTCCTGGTCGGGGCCGAGGAGGGGAACGGACTGCCGGAGAGCGTCCGGGCCGCACTGGACGCGGGGGTGGCGGAGTACCTCAACGCTCCCGGATACCGGCTGCCCAACGGCGACCTGCTCCATGTCACCGTCGAGCACGTCGCGTTCGACCCGCACCCCCACGGCCTGAACGTCCGCCTTGTCGGGCCCGGCCAGCAGATGACCCAGTCGCGCTGGTGGGCCGACGCGGAGCCCCTCGACTACGCGCACGAGATCACCCACCAACTGGGGCTGCGGGACGAGAGCCGGCACGCGACCGCTCCCCACCGCCCCGACGTCGCGGGAAGCCTCCTGGGCGACTACACCAAACCCGCCCCCGACGGGCTCGCGCAGAGCGGCCTGCGCGGCCGTCACCTCAGCCTGCTCGGCGCCCTCGTCGGCGACATCCCACCCCCCACTCCCGCCACTTCCCCCGCCCCGGCGACCGCTGCCCCGTCCGGTACGAGCGCGCCGCCGCCGCCCGCTTCCGCGCCCCCCGCTCCCGTACGGACCGAGAGCACCGCCCGGCTGCCCGGAGCCGAGCCGTACGCGCCCGTCCCGCCCAAGCCCCTCCCGCTCACCGAGACGTCACTCACCAACACGCCGCTCACCGACGTGCCTCTCGCGGCGGAAGTCCCGGACACCGAGACCGCGAAGGCGACGGACGACGCGAAGGACACCGGCCTCGAAGGCACCCCGCCCCCGCCACCCCCGCCCGCCGACCCTCCCCCCGACCCGCCGCGGAAGAAGCCCAAGGAGTGGATCACCACCACCCTCGACCGCACCCGGCCGCCCCACGTCGACCCCACCCTCACCCGCCCCCCGGACACCCGGCGGGTTCCCGTCACCTTCGACGACGGCAGCCGCATGCCCGCCTACATCGACGACGTCGAGTCGCTCCTGCCCGGCCAGCCCGACTCGATCCTGGCCGAACTCCTCCAGGCCTCCACCACCTTCGGGCACAGCGACGTCGTCCTGCGCGGCACCGTCCAGGTCGTGAGCGAGATCCGGGAGACGCTCGGGAACGACCGTCTCGTACAGCCGAAGGACAAAGAGCCCGGCGCCCCCGCGGACACCGGCCTGTGGACCGACGTGTCGCGCGCGCTCGTCGACCAGCCCAAGACCTTCACCGGCGACGGCCGCGCCTTCCCGTACACCAGCCTTCTCGGACAGCGCAGGCTGCTCACGATCTCCACCCGCCACTACGGCCGGTGGGAGAGGTTCGCCGACGACTACGGCGGCCCGAGCAAGGTGGACATGATGCACCGCGAGGTCATCACCGCCGGGCAGAGCAAGAACATGCAGACCACCACGCAGATCGCGCTCGGCGGTCCGATCGGCCCCGCGGGCGCGCTCGCCTTCGGCGGGTACGGGCGGCTCGGCCTGCGCGCCGCGTTCAGCACCAAGGTCGGCTACACGCAGACCGACCAGAGCACCTACCAGATGGAGACCCGCTCCCTCGACGGCTCGCACGTCCACCTGGACCACGTCTTCTACGAGGTCCGGGTCACCGACGTCGGCGGACAGCCCGTGGTGACCCGCTCGCGCGCCGGCGGGCGCGATCCGGCCGACTTCGGCTTCGGCGTACGGGACGGCCTCACCGCCCGGCTGCCGGACAACGTCACGAAGGTGGCGGCCCCCGGCCGCGTGCCCCGCTCGATGCGGCTCGACCAGAACTCCGCGTACCGCCTGGTGCGCACCGAAGGGTTCGGCCCGCTGTCCCAGATCCGTGACTGGGCGGCCGCCGAGATCGGCGTGGGACCCGGCTCCCACGCCCACGCCGAGCTGGACACCTTCTTCTCCACCGGCACCTTCGAGCGGCACGGCCCGGCCCTCGGGGGCGGCCGGGTCACCACGGTCCCGCTGTTCGCCGACGACAAGGAGAAGACGCCACTCGGCTTCTTCGTGGTGAAGGTGGTGCCGGGGCAGGCGACCCTGATCATGGAGACGTCCGACGCGGAGATGCGCGACATCAAGATCTCCACGGTCCGCAACGAACGCAGCCTGGGGCGGACGGCGGCCTTCGGCATCGACGGGGTGGCGGGACCGGCCTTCAACCTCTTCGACCTGGGCGACGGAGTGCTCAACCTGCGGCTCCAGTTCGGGCCCAACTTCCGCTACCTCTTCTCCGTGTCCCGCGCGGCCGTCCTCGGCGGCTCCGCGGCCGTCAAGTCGTCCGGCCAGGTGAAGGGCGACCCCACGGGGCTCTACCTGGTGAAGAAGACGGTGTACGTACGGCACGGCGGCAGCACCGCCCCGCCCCGCCGGTTCCACACCTGGAGCGTCGACCGGATGACGAGGACGGAGGCGCGCCGGCTGGCCGGCTGGGACGACGGTACGGCGCTCGCGCTCCGGTCCCCCGAGCCGTTCGCCCCCGCCTACCTCACCCGCGACCGGCCGCCGACCCTCGGCATGCACCGGGTCGAGGAGTTCACGCACGCCGACGGTCTCCGTACCCGCGACACGGGGGACGGGACGGGCGCCACCCTGCTGGACGACTTCGCCGACGACGTGATCGCCTCGCTCGCCGCCGCGTACCCGGGCCTGGTCGCGCCCCTCGACCAGCTCGCCCCGCCCTCCCTGTCCCGCAGGAGCAGGGCCGAGCGGCTCAGGGCCCTGCTGGACTCCCCGGTCCCGGCGGCGTTCGCCCGGCCCACGCCCAAGCGGTGGGGCAGCGACGTCGAGTACCGGACGGCGGTGGCCAACACCCTGGAGGTCCTGTCGGTCCTCGCCCACCAGAGCGTGGCGGGGAGCCTCGAACCGCTGACGACGACCGGCATCAGGATCCGGCTCGTCGAGGCGGGCGCCTTCGGCCAGGGACACCGCTACATCTGGCTGCGCGGCGAGCTGACCGGCCGGAGGTTCGCCGGGATCCAGAACGACCTCAAACTGCGCTTCAGCTCCATCGGCGTGGAACGGCTCGACGGCCAGAAGGGCGCCAAACGGGTCCTGGAAGGGGGCCTGGAGGGGCAGCTGTCCCTGCGGGACCCCAGCACCGACGACATCAACACCCCCCACAACGCGGGGACGCTGGCGGCGGGCTGGCGCGGCGGGCGGCAGGCCGAGGCGGAGAGCGGATTCGGCTCGACGGCCACCAACGAGCCCATGGCGATCAGTACGGGACCCGCGCACCTCTACCGCTACGACCTCACCCTCACCGTGAACCACGGGGGTTACTGGCGCTTCCGCGGGCTGCTGCGCGGCACCGCCACACTCGGACTGCTCGGGACCCAGCCGTTCGTCTTCAGCCGGCCGCAGGACGTCCTGATCGGCACGCGGCCGGACGGGACCGCCGCCCGGGGCGGTCCGCGGACCGGGCAGGTGCTGATCAGCGTCCCCGCCGCCCACGCGCCCCCGGTCGACCCGCACGCGCCGGGCGTCCCCAACCCGTACGCGCGGCTGCGTGATCCGCTGCCCACCCGCCGGCTGAAGCCCGGGCGGGCCGCCGCGCTGGCCCTGGGAGACCTGTCCCGGCCGGGTGCCCTGATCCGCCCCGGCGACCTGGCGGGACCCGTCCCCGACGGCACGCTTCCGCCCGTCGGGGGCCGTGGTTCGCGGCTGTTCCGGGAGCTTCAGCAACACCCCTTCCTGACGATGGGCGTGGTCGTGCCCCCCGCGCTGCTCGCCGCCGTGGACGACCTCGTACGCGGGGCGTCGGGCGGCGCGTGGCAACTGTCCGAGGGGGGCGCGCCCGCCCGGGAAGCCGTCCTGCGCGGCTTCACCCCGCAGAGCATGACGGCCACCTTCGACCAGAGTTCGGGCCGGCTCGGGTGGAGCGTGTCCGGGGTGATGGCCAAGTCGCCCTACACCACGCTGTGGGCGACGTTCCGTCACCTGACCGTCGTGGACGGCATCCGGCCGCTGGGCAAGGCGGTCCCCCTCGACACGGAGATGACCCTCGGCGGGACCCAGCAGGCGTCGGGGAAGATCTCCAAGTCCCGCACCACCTTCTTCGGCGGCCAGCTCGGGTACGCCAGGTCGCACAGCATCGGACCCGCCCTCCTCGGCACCTACGCCCTCGTCGCCAGTCCGTGGTCGTCGTCGGCCACGCGCAGCCGGAACGTCGTCAGGACGGTCGTGACCGACCTCAACAGGAAGGGCTTCGGCCGCCACGTGCTGGTCGCCGGGGACACCGAGCACTGGATGGCGCTCCGGTCGAGCCTCGTGGGCCGCCACGCGGTCGGCAAGCCCTGGGTGCCCCGCTCCCTGGCGGGCGCCGACGGGATGATGACCACCGTCCCCGGCGGCTGGCTCGCCCACGTGCCCGAGAAGAGCGCCTACCTGACCGGGCTGATCGACGACGGCATGGGAGGCGTCCCCCGCTACACCCTCCGAGGCTGGTCGCCCCAGCCGTGGCTGCGGGGCAACACCATCGACACGTACCCCGTCAACGCGCTCGACCCCAAGGAGGTGCTCGCCGCGTTCGTCCGCGAGGTGCGCGCCCTCGGGCTGGACGACACCGACCAGGAACGGATCAGGACCCTCGTCTCGGCGCGCGTGCTGCGCGCGCTCGACAAGGAGTTGACGGGCGGTACGGAGACGGGGGGACCCGGCAGCGGCCCGGGGTCCTCGATCCCGGTGCGGACCGGAGGGTGGGGCTGGTACAGCTTCCGGATCGGCACGCGGCACGTCCGGGCCCGGGTGCAGCTGATCCCCGGCACCCCCACCCTGGAGATGCTGGACCACGGCGTGGAGCTGGAGGAGAACCGCCGCGCCATCGAGACCGTGGTGGAGGGCTCGGACGCCACGTCCGGGAGCGACCTCGGGGTGGCGATCGGCGAGGGGGTGCACACCGGGACGAGCACGGCGGCGGGCGCGGGCCCCACCTACAGCGAGACGGGGTCGAGCCGCAGAACGGTCGCGGCGAACAACACCACGACGACGATGACCGTGCACCGGGTGGCCTCGACGGAGCCGTACGCGGTGACGTCCACGCCGTACCGCATGCGGATCACCCTGGAGGTCGACGAGACCGCGGGGAGCACCCCCGGGGAGGCGGAGGGCCCCGGGTCCGCCGCCCCGGAGCGCGGCCGGTTCAGGGGCAGAAGGACGATCGTCGAGGAAGGCGACGTCGGGACCCTGCGCGAGAACGTCCCGCTCAGCCTGATGGTCCCGGACGGGGACACCGGCCCGGACCCCTCCGCGAGCGGCGGTACGGACGGGGCGGCGGACGACTGGCTGGCCCCTCCCGCGCTCGACGGCCTCGCGCCGCCGCGACTGGGCCACGACCCGAGCCTGCTGGGCCCCGACGTCCGGCGCGCGGACGGCACCACGGGGCCGTTCACCTGGCCCGGGATCGGACTCGACGTCCGCGGGTTCGTCGGAAAGGCGAACCTCCGGGCCGCCAACAACTACGCCATCAAACGGTCCTACGACGCGGGGTTCTCGCTCGACGGCCCCGACCCGCTCGGCCGCGCCAAGGACACCGGGCTGACCCGGCTCGGCACCGGCTCGGCGCAGGTGCTGGAGGACGGTACCGGCGACGCGGCGCTCGCCGCGTACTTCCACCGGGCGGTGACCGTCCAGGCGTACCAGGTCGCCGGGCTGACCGAGAAGTCCCTGGCCGGTACGGAGACCGCGCGGCTCGACCTCTACGCCAAGCCCGACTTCGGCGGCGCCCGGCTGCTGACCGTCGCCGACGGCATGAAGATGGAGGTCATCCGACGCGTCAGCAAGGGCGCCGGCACGTCCGCCGGCCAGGAGAACACCCAGGACACCGCCCTCGGCGGAGGCGTCCTCGTCAGCTCCGAGCACACCGGGCTCAACCAGTTGGGCGTCTCCGGCACCGGCCCCTACGACTCCGGCGGCGACAGCGTCACCGTGGCCACCGACCACCTCGCGTCGATCAACGTCAAGCCGAAGACGGGCCGGTCCTTCCTGTTCGCCGTCCCCACCCGCTGGCTCAGCGTCGCCGACGTGCACCGCGGCACGAAGGACACCGCCCTCGGCCGATGGGTCCGCGGGACGTTCGGCGCCGCCGCGTCCACCCTCAGCACGGCCAGTTCCGACACCTACGCCCTGGCCTGGATCCGGGACGACATCGCCAGGGAACTCGGGCTGATCACCGACCGGAACTTCCCCCCGGGGGTCGACGCGGCCTGGGACGCGGTCACCACCGCGAGCAAGGCGTGGATCGCCGCCGACACCGCGTACTGGGACCGGCGCAGGACCGCCGTCGACCTGATCGCGGAACGCGACACGGCACAGGCCCGGTCGGACGCGGCGCGCGCCCGCGTCCAGGCCACCCAGCCGCCCCGTGACCGGGCGGCGGCCGCCGTCACGGCCGCCGCGAACGCCGTCACCGACGCGCGGCGCGACGCGGCCACCGAGCGGGCGGCGGACGACCTGCTCGTCACCGCGGCGCGGGAGGCCCTGGACGCCGTGGACGACTCCCGACCCGACCACGACGGCTGGGCGGAGATCCTGGACGCGCAACGCGACGCCGCCGGGGCCGCCCTGGCGACGGCCGAGCGGGAGACGGCCGGGCGCCGGCGGGCGGCGGACCTCAGGATCCAGGAGGCCGGGGCCGGGAAGGCCGACGCCGACCGGCGCCTCGCCACGCTGGACACCGCGCTCGCGGACGCGAACGCCGACGTGGCCGCGTCCACCGCGCGGCGCGACACCGCCCGCACCGCGCTCGCCGCCCTGCGCGCCGAACTCGACGGCCTCCGGGACACGGCGGAGCGGGCCGCCGCGGAGTACCACCGGGTGCGGGCGGCCACCGACCGGCTCACCCGCTGGCACCAGCGGGCCGCCGCGCACGGCGCCCCGCCGCCGCCGGGCGCCCCGCCCGAGCCGCCCGCCGTCACCTACCAGGCTCCGCCCAAGGCGCCCGACCCCGCCGTGCCCCCGCGCCCCCGGTACACCAGGACCGACACGGCCGCCGGGCGCGAACTGACCTCACCCGCCCAGGAGCGCTACCTCCTGGGCGAGGTGCCCAGGGACGGGGACGCCTTCCTGCACGCCCTGATCGCCGCGCTCCACGCGGCCGACCCCGGCCTGCTCGCCGACGCGGGCATCGACCCCGGCGACCCGGCGGCGGCGCTCGCGCGCACGCGGCTGCTCCTGGCCGCCCGGCTGGCCGACCCGGCGGACGCGGACCTGCTGGACTGGCTGGCACCCGACGACACCGACACGTTCACCGAGGCCGAGGTGGCCGCCCTGGCGGCGGACGCGGCGACGGACCTGGGCCTGGGGGCGCCCGGTGGGACGAGTGCGCCGCGGCGGGAGTTCGAGGCGCTCGGCGGGGTGCTCCCGCACTCCCTGGACCTGGGCCCGGCGGCCCGGGCCGCGCTGACGGCGACCCAGGTCACCCGCCCGCCGGCGGCCGGGCGGACCGTGTGGGACGACGCCGCCGCGGACCTGCTCCCGATGCTCGCGGCCAGGACGTTCGGCGTACGCGTGACGGTGGTGCTGGAGGACGGGACGGCGCTGGTCCACCCCGCCGTACGCCGTGACGGTGACACCGGATTGCTCACCGTGCTCCAGGACGGGGCCGAACACCGCGTACGCGACGTGGTGTTGAGCCTGGAGGACCGGCACTACCGGCCGGCGGTGCCGGTGGGGAGCGAGGAGCGGACCCCCGCTCCGAAGGACGCGGAGGATCCGGTGCCGCCGAAGGGCGCGGAGGTTCCGGTGCCGCCGGAGGACACGGCCGTACCCCCGCCGTCCACGGACACCTCGGAGGCTCCGCCTCCGCCCCCGGTGCCGCCCCTGGTGTCGCCCTCGCCGAAGGGCGGTTCCGGCACGCGGGTCGCGCCGCCCGCGCGGGGGGTGCCGGTACGGGTGCCGGCGACGGGCGAGTGTCTTCTGTACTCGTTCCTCGCGAGCGACCCCCGGACGGTCCGTGACGCCCTGCCAGGAGCGGCGGCTCTCGACCCCGAGACGTACGACTGGCTGGGCGACCCCGTCCGGGTGCGCCTCGAACTGCGCGCCCATGCCCAGGCCCACTCCGCCACCGGAGTCCTGCCGCCCGGCCGGTCGCGCGCCGTCGTGGACGCGATGCGCTCCTTCGTCGCCGCGTACGTACGGGACTCCGGGGGCCGGCTCCCGGCGGAGGTGCTGGGACAGCTCCGCCGGACGACGACCGCCCCGTTCGCCGCGCGGGTCGCCGGCCTGCGGCGGGACGCACTGGTGGAGCTGCTCGTCCACCACGGTGCCGACCCGGACACCCTCGGACCGCTCGACGAGGGCCGGTTGAGGGACGAGTTGCTCGCCGTGCGCACGGCGAGCACGGCGCCCCTGGACGACGTCGAGTTCCGTGAGCTGCTGCACGCGGTGGAGCACTGGCGCGACTTCTGGAGCGACGCGACGGGCGAGGCGTTCCTGCCGCTCCTGGCCCACGCCCTCGCCGTACGGGTGGATGTCGCCCGGGACGGCACGCTGGTCACGCAGGTCGGCCCGGACGACGCGGCCCGGCGCATCGAGGTCGCCTACAACGGCAGCGACCACTACAACGGGGCTGTCCTGTACGGAGGTTCCGTCCTCCCGAAGCGCGTCAAGCCCGAGGAGCGGGACACGGAGGGCGACGTCAGGCTGAACCCGCTCTGGACGCCGCTGGACGAGGTCGACCCCGATCTGCTGGTCACGGCGGGCGAGGACGCGGTGTGGCTCTACACCGTCACCGAGGACGGCCGGGTCCTGGTGGGGAGCGAGCGGCCCAGCGCGATCATCACCCCGGAGCAGTTCGACGCGCTGCTCGCGGGGATGCGGAGCAGGCACCGGCGCCGCAGGAGACGAAGGCGCGCGATGACGGCGGACAAGCTGCGCGCCTGCCTGGACGGCCTCGGCCACACGGGCATCGCCGCCGGGTTCGCCGCGGAGGGCCGCACCCGCCCGGGCAGGAGCCGGGTGTCCGGCGAGTTCCGCTGGAACGCGGAGAGACAGCGGTGGACCGTCAACGACAAGTCGGGCCGCTACATGAGTGACCAGGTCAGGCCCGGTCTGGACGCGGCAGAGGCGGCGGTCTGGCTGGAGAACGTCGCGCTGCTGTTCAGCGACCGGCTGGGCGTGGTCGTCGTACCGGACCAGGTGAAGACCGCGGCGCCGGAGCGGCACCCGCCGCCCGTGGCCGCCTCTTCCTCCGCCGTGTCCGCCGGCGCCGTGGGCGATCGCTTCGCCGACGCCCTGCTGGAGGCGATGGGGACGGTGGACGCGCTGGGGGACCGGAGACCGGACTGGTTCCTGCCCGAGGACGATCTACCGACCGCCCAACTCACGGCGGTCGGAGTCCCGTTGACGGCGGGCCAACTCGCGGAGTCCGTTCTCCTCGGAGGCACGCTCAACACCGCCGGCCTGAACCTGACCCGACCACAGCAACTGCGCCTGCTCCTGCGGCGCGGCAGTCCGCCCGCGCGCGAGAACGTCGACACGACGGCGGAAGCCCTGGCCCAGGCACTCGGGATCGTAATCGAGTGGACGGGCGCGGACGGCGTGGTGCGGCGGTACGGCTCGGGGAGCGGTCCTGTCGTGCGGTTCTCCTTCGACGCGTGAGAGGCCGCGCACCTGGTGGACGCCGCCTGTTCATCTACTCTACACGCACCAAATGCCTTTACGTCCGGGGCTGTTGGGTCTCATGGGGGCGAAGTGCGTACGCTGTGACCGATGTTGGCTGTGCCCGAGACCCGTGAGGACCGTATGGATGAGTCCGGAGCCGCCCGGTGAGCCGGTGGGCCCTGGGGCGCAAGGGCCCTTCCCGGCGGCAGGGGCCGCCGCCGCCGCCCGCCGCGCCGGCGGGGACGGGGGCCGGCGCGGGGGACGCCGGGGAGGCCTTCGTCGTCGAGGAGTACGACAACATCCGGCTCCTGCGGCTGTCGTCCGACGAGACGCTCGGCCCCGGCGAGATCGACGACCTGGCGCACTCCCTCGCGTCGGACGACGACTTCACGGTGACCGTCGTGGCGGGAGCGGAGGCGTCCGGCGGCGCCCTCTGGACGCGGGTCGGGGCGCTGTTCGACTCCCTGCGCGAGGAGGACGTCACCACGGTCCGCCTGGTGATGTCCGGCGCGGGTGACGACCGCCCCGGCCGGCCCGCCGTCGCGCGCCGCATCGCCGACGCGTGGGGCCTCGACGTGATCGCCCCCGACGGGACGGTCCTGGTCGTACCGGGCGGCGGGCTCTTCGTCTCCGGCCGGGACCCCGACTCCGGTACGGAGTGCGGCTGGTGGCGCTTCTCGCCGGGCGCCGTACCCGTACCGCTGGGCGCGCGCCAGCCCGCCCCGGCCTGGCAGCCGCCGCCCGGCACGCTCCCCCGGCGCACGAAGGGCGGCTGCGTCGTCGAGCAGATACCCGCCGGTGTGCTCGTCCGGCCGGGAGGCGCCCTCGCGCCCCGGCCGGGCGACCTGTGCTTCGCGGTCCCGGCGGACCGGCGCGGCCCCACCGTCCTGGTGGGTGTACCGGACGGCGAGGACGTGCTCGCGGCCGACGTGCGGGAAGTGGTGGAGGCCCTGCCGGCGGCGGCGCGCTCCCACGTACGGGTCGCGCCGGGCGGGCGCCGGGACGTCCTGCCCCTCGGGCAGTCGCTCGCCGACACCCTCGGCGCGGAGGTCGTGGTGCACACCGGCCTGCCCCTGCTGTCCCACGGTGACCCCGCGGGGCGGAACCGGGTGCGGGCCACCTTCGCGGGAGCGGACGGTGTGCCGCTCTGGCACCCGTACGTCGACGCCGTGACCTGCGTCCCCGAGGCGCCCACGCGACTGCTCCGCTGGAGCCCGCCCGTACCCGGGCGCGCCCACACCGAACACGGTGTCGTCCGCCTGTCCGACCGCTGGCAGGTCACGGTGACCCGGGCGGGTCTGTGGGTCGGCGGACGCGACGGGCAGCCGTTGCCCTCACCGGCGGCGCGGCCCGTGTCGGCCGACGGACCGGTGATCGAGCTGGGCCGCCCGGGGGAGCGGCTCGACCTGTCGCTGTGGCCCGAACTGTCCAGGCTGCTGGCGGGACTTGGCGCGTCGGTGTGCGAGCGCGCGCGACTGCACGTGCACGGTACGGCGGCGGACGGCGGCCGCGAACTGCGCCGCCTGGCGGGCGCGCACCGCCTCAAGAGCGTCCGCTTCAGCACCCGCAGGGCGGCGCCCGCCGGCGCCCCCCTGCCGACCGGGGCGACGGCGCCGCCCGTTGCCGTGGCACCGGGCGCCAGGCCCGCGAGCCCGCCGACACCCGGCCCGGCGTCGCCGGGCGGGGCGGCGCGCGGCCCGGTGGTGTCGGGCTCCACCCCGGCCCGGCCGCTGCCACCCCGGACCACCACGTCCGGCTCGGCCCCGGCGTCCCCCGGCGCGGCCCGCGGAGTGCTGGCCCAACTGGCCCAGGAAGAAGCCACCTCAGGCGGCCCGAAGGGACGCACCCGAAACAACCCCGCCGCCCCGGCGCCGGCCCCGTCGACCGCCGCCACACCCGCCTCGCACCCCGCTGGTGCGGTGGCTTCGGCCACGGGGAGCGCCCCTGCGGGACAGCCAGCGGGTCCGCACACTTCGACGGCCGCCGCCCCCGCCTCGCGCCCTGCTGGTGCGCTGGGTTCGGCCGCGGCGGCGGAGGCTGCGGGGAGCGCCCCTGCGGGATCGTTGACCGGTCCTTCGGCCGGTCCGCGCGCTTCGACGGCTGCGGCGCCGGTCTCGCGCCCGGCCGCGGAGAGCGGTCCTGTGGGACCGTTGGAGGGTCCTTCGACCGGTCCGCACACTCCGGCGGGTGGCGCCCCGGCCTCGCGCCCCGCTGGTGCGCTGGGTTCGGCCGCGGCGGCGGAGGCTGCGGGGAGCGGTCCTGCGGGACCGCTGGCGGGTCCTTCGGCTGGTCCGCGCGCTTCGGCGGCTGCGGCGCCCGTCTCGCCTCCCCCTGGTGCAGTTGGTTCGGCCGCTGGGAGCGGTCCTGCGGGACCGTTGGCCGGATCTTCGGGCGGTCAGGACATTCCGGCGGCTGCCGCGCCCGCCTCGCGCCCCGCTGGTGCGGGGAGTGCGGCCGCGGCGGCCGCGGAGACCAGTCCTGCGGGACCGTTGGCCGGTCCTTCCGCCGGGCCGCGTGCTTCGGCGGGTGCCGCGCCCGCTTCCCCCGATTCGGGCCTCGCGGTGGGTTCCGCACCGGAACCCGCACCTGCACCGGAACCCGCGCCCGCGCCTGCGGCCGCACCCGCACCGGAACCTGCACCCGCGCCTGCGGCCGCGCCCACGCCCACGCCCGCTCGCCCGGCCGCCACGTCCGGTCCGGCCCCGGCCGGGGGTTCCGCCGCCGGCCCGGCCGGTACGGGGGCCCTGGCTTCCTCCGCCCCCTTGCCGGGACCGGCCCAAGCGCCTGTCCCGGAGGCGGCCACCCCCGCGAGCCCCGCGGAGTTGGCGGCGCCCGCCGAACCCGGCCCCCCGGTACGGCCGGTCCTGATGAGTTCCGCCCCCGGGGCCGCCGAAGCCCGCCCGTGGGAGCCGGCCGCGCCGAGCACCCCGCGCGCGGGTGCGGGTGCGGGCGTGACTCGTACCGCCCCCGCGAGGGAGACCGCGGCCCAGGAGCGGCCGACACCCCTCGTACCCCTGGTACTTGAGCCCGTCCCCTTCCTGCCCGGTCACGTCAGCACCGAGGCGGAGCGGAACGCGTTCCGGGCGCTGGCGGACTCCCTGTGGGAGCGGTACGGCGCGGCCGTGTCCCGTACCCTCACGCGCATGCCGGCGCTGCGCGGACACGAGCAGGAAGCGGCGCGCGCCGACCTGATCGCGCTCCAGCTGTACCTGCGCACGGAGGAAGGCCCCCTCGGTCACGCCGAGTTGGGCGACTCGCTGCGTTCCGGCGAGGAGCGGTTGCTGCCGTACGCCGCGTGCGTGGCATCCGGCCTCCGCCGCATGCCGTCCTTCCGCGGACTCGCGGTGCGAGGCGGCGGCGCCCCGGACGCGCCCCCCGAGGCCTCCCCGCCGCCCGGGCGCGTCCTGCGCGGCCCCGGACCGCTGAGCACGCTGACGTTCGACGGCAGCGGCCGCGCGCCCGCCGGAACGCGGTACGCCATCTGGTCCGTCACCGGCCGGCGCGTACGCCACCTGCTCGAAGCGGCGGGCGCGTCCGGGTCCGACGCCCCGCGCGAGGAGGTCGTGTTCGCGCCGGGTACGGCGTTCCGCGTCCTGGACGTCCGGCCCGACGGCCCGTCCCGACTGACCCTGCTACGGGAGCTCCCCGTACTCCCGCCGGCGAACCCCGCCGGACCGGAACCTCTCGACGACCAGGACCGGGCCGTACTCGCCCGGATCGACGAAGCGCTCGCCCGTCGCACGACGGAGGCCGGCCGGTTCGCCTGGCCGGACCGCTGCGCCGGGCCCGTCGCCCCTCACGGCAACCGAATGGATGACTGATGTCCGAAGAAGCTCAGCCCACCGTGCGCCGGGCCACCGCGCTGCCGCGGGTGACGGGGGAGTCCGCCCCCGCGCTGATACCGGGCGGCAGCGCCGGGGCGGCCCCGGCGGCGGCCGCCGCTTCCGGCCCCACCGCTCCGGAGGAGGAGGCCGCCGCCCCGCCCGCCGCCACCCCCGAGGCGACCCGCCCGTCCCCGCCCCCGGCACCTGACACCGCCGCGCCGATCACCGCGCCCGCGGCGGGAACGGCGGCCGCCGCCACGACCACGGCGACGGCGGGCGCGGCCCGGACGGGCACCACGAGCGCGACCCCCACCGCACCGGCCACCCCCGCCACGCCCGCCGCCTCCCCGGCCTCGGCGGCGGCGTCCTCGGGGCAGGCCCCGCCAGGATCCGCCGCGGCCACGGTGGAAGGCGGCGAACCCCCCTCCCGGCGCCCCAACAAGCCCCTGCTGGCCGCCGCGGGGATCGGTGGCACGCTCCTCATCGGTGTCCCCTTCCTCTTCATGGGCCTCCCCGGCGACGACCGGCAGGAGTCCACCACCGCCTCGCGCCTGTCGTCCGACACACTGCTGCGGGACGACGACGCCGCCCCCGCCGGTGGTTACGCGCCCGCCTCCCCCTCCACCTCTCCCTCGGCGTCGGCCAAGGACAAGGCCAAGACCAAGGCCAAGGTGAAGGCCGCCGCCGTGCCCCGGTCCGAGCCGTCCGTCACACCGACGCCGACGGCGAAGTCCCCCGGGAGCGAGCCCGGGAAGACCGGGAAACCGAGTCCGAAGGAGACCCGGGCGAAGGCGCCCCGCACCCCGGCCCGCGCGGGCGGCGCCCTGCCGGTGAGCGCGAACTTCGACACGGTCACCGGCGTCCTGGTCCGGAATGTGCTGACCGGCCTGTGCGCGGACGTCCCGAACTACGGCAACGGAAAGCCGGACGGCCCGGTCAATCAGTTCACCTGCGACAACTCCACCGGCGACAACCAGCGTTGGGACCTCGTGGTGGTCCGGCCGGGCGGCGGTCCGGCCGGCGCCGACCTCTTCAACGTCCGCAACAGCAAGGACGGCTACTGCCTCGACCTGCCCAACTTCGGCGGCCAGCCGGCCAGCACCCCCGTGTCCGAATGGCACTGCAACGGAACCACGTCCGACAACCAACTCTGGTACCTGGAGAAGAAGTCGAGCGGCAAGTTCTGGATCCGCAACCTCTCCAGTGCCAACAGGTGCCTGGACGTGAACGGTTACAACGCCGGCAAGGACGCCCGCCTCACCATCTACGGCTGCGCCCTCAACGACGACCACCTCTGGTCGTTCGTGTAGGGCCACCGGTTCCCCTTCGTTCACCTCCGCACCCCCGCGGCGCAAGCAAGGGGTGCTAGGCCCTGTCCGGAGTCGGCTGCTAGCATCAACAGCTCCTCCGGCTGCGGGTGTTGCGGCAGCCGGCCGCGGAGACGATGCCCCCCTCGACGCCGTACGGCGCACGCCGCGGACCGCGGGGCGGCGAGGGAGGCGCAGGGCATGAGTTCCGGTTCGGACGGCACGTTCGAGGCCAGCCCCGCCGCGATCCGGCGGGCGATCCAGAGCATGGAAGCCCTGCCCGCGCTCGCGAAGAGCATGCGCGAGCGCTTCGTCACCCGGGAACGCGACTTCACCGACTGGCCGGGGTGGACGGACGACTACGCCCGGCAGACCCGGCCCGGCTACGAGGAGAACAACCAGTACTGCCTGGACGTCGCGGACGGCCTCACGCTGGCCCTGACCGGACTGGTCGACGCCACGCGGGCCAATCTCCAGGAGATCGAGGACACCCAGCGGCAGTCCACGGAGTCCATCGAGGAATTCCGCCGCAAGACGTGGGGCGGACCGGGGGACGGCGACCCCGGACCGGGCTCCACCGGGAAACACTGAGTGGAGGAGATAAACTTCCCGCCGAACGTCCGCACCATGCTCTGGATCCTCCTCGGCGAAATGCCGTTGCAGGCCAGGGAGAACCTGGCGTGGGAAAGCCGGGAGCTGTACACGGAACTCGGCGGCGCGCTCCTCGACCTGCGCACCGCGATCCAGCGGTCCGTCCAGGACGCCGGTGCCGGACTTCCCCCGCGTGTCGCGCAGGCGTACATCCAGGGCCTTTCGCTGCTCACCGACGACGGCGGCCTGGACCGTCTCCAGCAGATGGTCGACCAGCTGGACGCCATCGCCTCGGGGCAGATCGACCGGTCGATCAAGATCCAGGGTTCCAAGTGGGAGATCATCTCCGAGATCCTGTCGCTCATCGCGGAGTTGGCGCTGCTGGCCGCCCTCGCGTACTTCACCGGTGGCACCTCGCTGCTCCAGGCGTTCTCGGCGCGGGCGCGCAGCAGGCTCGCGGTGCTGATCATCCTCCAGCGGCTCATCCGCATGAGCCATCTCGCGCCGAGCCTCACCGGTGCGCTGGAGGAGGCGTTCCAGACCCTCGCCGTCCAGCTCGCCCAGATCGGCCTGAACACGGGGCGGCGCCGGCCGAGCGGCGTCGACGGCGGGGCGGTGTGGAAGGCGGCGGCCTTCGGGGCCCTCACCGGGCTCTTCACGCAGTGGCTCGGCGGGGCCGGCGACTACCTCAAGAAGCTGATCAACACCAAGCTCTTCAACAACAACCCGTTCAAGAGCCCCCTCAGGAACGGCCCGTTCCCGCACTACACCAACAACGTCCAGCGGTACACGAACCACGCGATCGAGGTACCGACCGTCTTCGTCGTCACCGGTGTCGCCGAGTCGGCCGCCGAAGTCCTCATCAACGGTGTGTTCGACGGCACATGGGAGTTCAAGTGGGAGACGCTGGTCGGCAGCGGCACCAGCGGCGTCTTCGAGCATCTGGTGGGCGGCGGACTGGCCGCCGGCGGACTGGCCCTCCACTACAAGTTCACTCCCCTCCCGTACGGGAACGGGGGCGGCGGGGTCAACCGGTCGTCGGCGTACGACGGTTCGGAGAAGTCCGGCGGCGGCCACGGCGCTCCCCCCGCCGGTACGGGCCCGCTCACCCCCACGCCCGTACCGCCTCCCGTACCGCCCGTACCGCTGCCGACGGCCACCGCCAGGACCCCGCTCGTCGCGGCGCCGTCGCCGCGGGCCGTGCCGCGCGCGGCGTGGCAGGAGTGGCGGGACCACGCGACGGCCTCCCCGTTGTGGACCGAACGCTTCGACCCGGCTCTCGATCCCGGTCCGCTCCCGTGGGACTCCACCACCTTGCGCGGCGAGGCGACCCTCATCCGTACCTGGATCCAGCGGATCGAGGTCGCGCCCGGCCAATGGGTGCGCAACCTCTCCCTCCATCTGCCGGTCAGCTTCGGCACCGGCTTCGACCCGGCGGAACTGACGGCGTACCAGCGCCGGTTGCAGGGGCTGCTGGACACCCACTTCAACAACGGCCTGCTCCTGCCCGGCTCCGGTGACCAGCTGAACATCGACCTCACCCTCACCCCGGCCGCGGACCACCCGGAGGCCGTGCACCTCACCCGGACCGCCGACCCGGGACGCTCCGACCAGACCCACTTCCGCCTCCACCCGACGGACGGCGAAGGCGTCACGGACGAGATCCGTGAGAAGGACGACGCGACCGCGCTGCACGAGGTGCTCCACTACGCGGGACTCGGGGACCGGGGGCATGACGCCGAGTCGCTCTTCCGGCGGCTGGTCTCCCAGTCGGACGCGGAGGGCCTGATGGCGGAGTCCTCGAAGCTGCCCACGGGCGGGGTGCCGGTCGACTACCTGCGGACCATCGAGAACGTCACCGATTCAGGACCGGTGATACGGGACTTCCCGCTGAGCGCGCGTGTGGCCGAGGGAGCCCAGGACACGGCACTCACCCCACCCCCGGCGACGACGACCGCCGCCGCCCCGGCACGCCCGACCCCCGCGACCACCACCCCGGACCCGGCCAGGGACACCGACCCGGCCAGGACCCCGGATCCGGCCACGGCCGCGCTCCCGGACCCGGACCCGGACACGGACCCCGTCCTGCACTCCGACCCGGCCACGAACCCGGACCCGGCCCCCGACAACGCCGTACCCGGCGAGCCGCGGCCGCCGTCCGCCCCCGGTCCGCTCGTGGTCGCGGGACCGGACGGCGTCGCACTCCCCGGCACCCCAGGCCTTTCCGGTGTCGCCACCGACCCCTCCGTCACGCCCGCCCCTGCCCCAACTCCCGCGCGCGTCACGACCGCCGTCACCGCCACCGTGTCGGGCGTTCCCGCCGCGACGCCGCCCGTGACCGCGCCCCCCGCCACCACCTCCACCACCTCGACAGCGACCCCGCCGGCAGGCGCCACCCCGTCGGCGCCCCCACCCCCTCCCCGCCCGGTCACGGCCTCCGGCAACCCCGTGCACCCCAGGGACTGGCTCGCGCCCGCCGACGGCCCGCCCCGGCATCCGCCCTCGCACGCCCCCAAGGAGAAGGGCAAGGACGGCAAGGACGGCAAGGGCTCGAAGCGGTCGAAGGCCTCGTCGCCCCCGGGCAAGGGCCGCGGCCGGACGCTCGAAGTGCCGGGCCGGGAAGAGCGGTCGGACGGCCGCTCCTCCGTCTCCTCCGGACGTTCGCGGACGCACTCCACCTCGGACGCCATCCCGGACGACCTGCCGGCACGCGTGATCGTCACGGCCCCCGACGGCACGGTCGTCGTGGACCCGGAGCCCTCCGTGTTCGTCACCGGGTTCGGTTCGACGCGCGACGGCGCCCCCGGACTCGTCTCCGTCGGGCCGCTGTCCGAGGGGTCGGTCGCCGCGCTGAGGAAGCGGCTGGTGGCCGCGCTGCGGATCACCCGCGCGCAGGACCTCGCCGCCCTGGACGACCAGATCAACGCGGAGGTGCTGGCGGAGCACCTGCCGGCGCTCCTCAGCGAGGACGGCCACCGGATGACGTTCGACGTGGACGGCACCGACCACACCGTCGACGTACGGCTCGGCCTCGACTACGCCGGCCGGTCGAAGCGGTTCGGGGTGAACAACCCGAAGGACCCCGAACGCCGCGTGGAACGCCGGGCCATGGGATCGCAGAGCTCGGCGGACACCGCGGGGTCCGGCACCACCCGCACCGTCCCGATCGGATGGAGCGGTGGTTTCCCCGTCGTGGCGCTGCCCCTCACCGCCGTCCGCGCCTCCGTACAACTCGCCCTGACGCACAACCAGTTGTCGAACTCGACGACGATCACCGACAGCGTCCAGGTCGTGTCCTCGCAGCGCAGCAACGAGCAGTCGCAGGCGTTCGAGTACCAGACGTCCTGGAGCCTCCGCCTGCCGGAGGCGAACTCCCCGCTGCAGCCGGGGGTGGGAGCGCGGCCACGGGGAGAGGACATCGAGCTCAAGCGGCCGGGCGCTGGGGAGGGCTTCGGCGCCTGGCAGGACTCCGACCCCGCCCCGGCCACCGCGCCCCCCGCCACGAAGACCCCGCCCCCCACCCCGCCCCGCGCCACGGTCACCGTGTGGTTCCCCCAGCACCTGGTCGAGGACGAGGGCAATGTGCCGGACCCGAACGCCGAGGCGGACAAGCCGGCCGACCCGGACGACCTGCCGCTGTGGACCATCGACTCGCTGACCGAGCCGGGACGACTCGCCCGTGAGGTCAAGCGCGACTTCCAGCAGGAACTGAAGGATCTCGGCGAGGAGTCGCGGGGCGAGGTCGACGCCCTGCTGTCGGAGGCGAGCCAGCGCGGGAACGCACCGCTGATGCGCGACGGCATGTACTCCCCGGTGCTGCTGGACGCGAACGGCAACGCCCTCGGCATGCTCAAGGTGACCGTGGCGGTCGCCCCCGGCAGAGCCCTTCGCAGCAGCGTGAAGGGCAAGATCAACATGGAGAGCCACCTCGCGCACTCCCAGAAGCTGGGCATCGCGTCCAAGGTGACCAGCGGCGTCGCGCTCGACGGCTCCGTCACCTTCCCGATGACGGCCAGGAAGCCGGGGGAGACGGTGAACGCCAGCGGCGGCCCCACCGGCCGCGGCGGGCTCCTGTACCGCGAGTCCAGGAGCCTGGGGTCCGGAGCCGGTTCCGTGCTCCAGCACTCCGTACGCAGTAACGCCTCGCACCTGCTGACGGACGCCCGCCTGACGTACACCGTCGAGTTCGTACGCGCCCGGGGCGGCACGAGCGGCCCGCGGGTCTTCGGCGGCGGCAAGAACCCGCACCTGGGCCGCATGCGGATCCTGCGCGCCGCCGACGCCCGGGGCACCGCGCCCACGGCCGCCGAGACGCGCCGGCTGCCGCCCGAACTCGCCGAAGCACGCAGCATCGGGGTGTCGGCGAGTCCGCTGGCCGTGACCGGGACGGACGTGATGTTCGACCGCGCCGAGGCGTGGCTGCGGGAGCGCGGCTTCCTGCCACCGGAGCACCGGCAGAGCACCTGGTTCCCCGGGATCGACGAACCCCGCGCCCACGCCCAGCTGGTGAACCTGCGCCGCGTCCAGCAGGCCAGGTCCTCCATCGGCCGCCGGGCCGCGGCCGACTCGATCCTCGACGGCGGGTACGCCCTCTGGCTCGACGACCCGTCCATGATCGGTGGCGGGCGGGTCCAACTGCGGCTCTCGGGCCGCCGCGACCCCGAGCGCCTGCCGCGGCACACCAGGAGGCTCCCGGCCGTCCAGCTCATCAACTCGGTGTCCCTGGCCGCCGCGGGGGCCGAGCAGCGGTCGCAGACCCTGGGCCACTCGTTCGGGTTCGGTGGTTCCGGCAGCGGGCTCGTCGACAAGGCCAGGGGGTGGCTCGGCGGCGGCGCCGACTACCTGTTCGACTGGAACAGGACCCGGACCCTCACGACCGAGGACGGCATCGGCCACGACCAGTTGACCCTGAGCAGCGGCGGCCAGGCCGCCGAGGTCTTCGAGGTGCCGCTGCTCCTCGACCTCGACGTCTACGGCAACGACCCGCTCGTACCGCTGGAGCGGTTCGCCCGCGACCGGCCGGACCCGAAGGCGCCCCGGACCGACGAGGAGAACCCGGCGGATCCCCCCGGACCCGCCGACAGCCCGGGTGTCCCGGGCGTGCTGCGGATCGCCGTGCCCGAACACCGCACCCTCCACGCCGACCTGGACGTGAAGCCGCCGCCCGCCGCCGTCGTCCGCCCGGCGACCGCGCAGGACGAGGCCAGGCTCGCGCTCACGTCCGGCGGCGTCCCCCGCCCGGACGTCTTCCGGGTCCCCGGCGACGCCGTGATCGACGTCTTCGCGGGCTCCGGTGACCTGATCGGCCTGTGGGACCGGATCCTCGCCGTGCTGCCCCACCGGATACCCGACCCGAGGAACACCGGTTTCGGCCGGACGGAGAGCGGCATCGTCGGACTGGCGGCCGCGGTCCTGCGCGGCACCACCGGCCTGATGATCGGCCCGCCCCCTCGCGACCAGGGCTCCCTGGCCTCCGAGACCCTGCGGGTGGGTCAGGCGCCCGGTCAGTTGCTCGCGCACGGCCACCAACTCCTCGGCGGCAGCTACGTGCTGGAGGGCCTGAGCCTGCCCGGCCTGGGCCTCGACCACGACTTCTCGGTGGAACTGAGGGCGTACGCGCACCGCCCCGCCCTGGTCGTCGACCTGGACCCGGACCAGGGGACCCCGCCGGAAGGGACCGCGCCGGAAGGGGCCCCGCAGGACGGCACCGCACCGCCCTCGACCGGTGCGAAGAAGCAGCGGACGCGGCCCGTCGCGCTCGACCAGTACCAGGAATCCGCGACCGCCTCCCTCGCCGCCGAGACGCGGGAGGTACGGACCGTCTCCGGCCACAGGGTCGTCGGCGCCCTGAGCGGACGGAAGAACGAGCCGGACTCCCACGCGGAGTCGTTCACCGTCGCGCCCAACCTCGCCGAGGCCCTCCAGCGGCACACCGAGGAGGCCGACGGATTCCGGTCCCACACCACCCAGAGCAGGGTCGCCACCGAGAGCAACCGCCAGTACCGGCTGCGCGCCGACGTCACCGTACTCATGACGATCCGGCACGGGCGGCGCAACGTGCTCGTGAACCTGGTCCGGCTCGGGCCGGGGGAGAGCGTCGTGCTGGCCGTCGATCTCGCACAGGCCCTCCAACTGCTGGTCACCACCCGGCAGATCCGCGCCAACGCCGCCTGGTTCGCGGGCATGGAAGGCCTGGAGGACATCCTCGGCGCACCCGACCCGGCGCTCGCCGGGCCCCGGCCCGCGCTCCCCGAACGGTTCGTCCGCAGCCGGCGGATCGGTGTCGGTACGGTGCTCGACCTCGTCCCCCTCGCCCCGCCGCCCCCGGCCACCCCCGCGCCAGAGCCCGCCGCTCCCGCCTCGAAGACGGCCACCCCGGCGCCGAAGGCGATCACCCCCGCCTCGAAGACGGCCACCCCCGGCTCGAAGTCCGACACCCCCGACGACTCGCGCAATCCGCTGTACGACAGCCTCGTCCGCCAGGTGGAACGGGAGGCCCCCGGGGTGCTCACCCCCGGCAACGGCTCCTACCTGCCCGGCGTCCACTCCCGTATCGCGCATCTCGCCTCCGTCGGAGGTCTGCGGTCCCTGCCCGCCCGGGGGCCCGACGACCCGAGGACCCTCCACTTCGTCTACGTCGCGGACGGCGGCGCCCGGCTGGTGGAGATCACGCTGTCCGCCCGGCCCCGGGCCACCGCCGCGGACCTGCGCACCCTGCGGGGACGTACGACCGCCCCGGGCACCGGGCTGGAGAACGCCACCGTCCATGGCCCGAAGGGCGTCACGCACAACGACACCACCTCCCGCTCGCAGTCCACCGCCCTCACCCTCCTCACCCGCAAGCCGGACGCCGTCGACGCCCTGGCCGGTGACCGCACCGGCCCCGCCGTGGGGGCCGGCCGCCGACAGAGCCGGGGAATCACGCGGACGAGCGCCTGGGAGGACCGCTTCTGGCTGCGCACCGACCACGTGGCGGACTTCGACGTCGACTACGTCGTGACCAGCGCCCTGCGGTCGGTGCCGCTGGCCGAGTGGCCGCTCAACCTCCCCGGCGGTGTGATCGCCGGCGGCCTCGCCTCCTGGCGGGAGAGCGCGGACTTCGTGACCTGGTGGGCGGGCGCCGACTGGTCGTCCTGGCTGGCGAAGACGTTCTACGGCCGCGCACCGGCCCCCGTGGACATCCCCTACCGGGCCACGCTGCGCTTCGTCGCGGGCGAGTCCCCGGCGGGCCCCGAGGCGCTGCCGGGGACCGACGACGACCCGAGGACCGACCCGGCCGCGCCGACCGGGCCCGTAGAGTTCACCGTGCACCCCACGGACCCGGCCCGGGGCGTCACCTCCGGTCCGTACAGCGGTCCGCAACTCGTCCTCACCGAGGCCCTGGTGGCCCACGAGTTCCCCGGCCACGAGAAGCTCCGGCAGGCCCTCACCGAGCTGGGCCTGAAGTCGGAGAACCCGGCCGCCACGGAGGAGAACGCGGCGGTCCGGCTCGGCGAGTACATCCACTACGGCAGGAGCGCCGTCTCCTCCCGGCTCGGATCGCGCGCGGACCGCGACTCCGTCCGGATCACCCGCCTCTACAACCCGCGCCCGGTCACCGCCAGTGGCGACGTCACCATGGACCGGGTCAGCCAGGGCGGCACCAGCGTCTCCTCCTCGACGTCCACCGCCCAGTTGCCCGCCCTCTCCGTCACCGTGGGCCTGCCCGCGCCGGGCGGCCCCCGCCAGCGGATGGCCCTCGGCATCCCGCTGAGCGCGGCGCGTCCCGTCGCCTCCGCCCAGTCGGCCGCGCTGAGCAGCACCGCCCGCGAGTGGCTGAAGGTCGGCATCACCAGCGTCTCCGCGGACGACCGGGGGGTGCGCAGTTACGTCGCCGAGGTCGACGTCGTGATCGAACTGGGCCGGGGCGCGAAGCGCCGGTTCGTGGCGGGCCGTACCACCGCGCGGCTCACGGAACGGGACCTCCTCGGGCACGGCGTGACCCCGGCGCGCACCGACCCGGGGGTCTACGACCTCCGCTCGATGCTGCGCGAACAGGGCGCTCCCGCCGGGGAGGACTGGACCGCCCACCCGCTCGCGGACCTGCCCGGCGCCGTCGCGGCCGGGCTGCACCCCGACGACAAACGCGTGCAGCTCTGGCTGGCGACCGGACCGGGGAACCGCACCGATCCCGACGGGGTGCCCGAGGTCGCCCGCGCGCTCTACACGGCTTCCCGGGCCGCCCAACTCTCCCACCGGTCGGTGGAGTTGATGCTGCGCACCGAACAGGGCCACCAGCGCTGGCTGTTCGACTCCGACGGCGAGCTGAGCGACGCGGATGCCGGGACCGGGCGCCTCTGGGAGACGTTCGCCGACGCCGTCAACCGGCACGCGGTGGCCGCGCTGCGGCAGTTCTCGCTCAAGCAGGACGAGGACGGCAGGCTGACCGTCCGGTACGACGAGGCCACCGCCCACCGCGACACGCTGACCGCACAGTTGGCGACGGACACCACCACGCTGGCGGAGGCGGAACAACTGCTCCTGCGGCGTACGGCGCAGGAGGCGCTGGCCGTCGCGGTGGCGGACCGCACCGTCGCGGGGCGGAACCGGGACGCCGCGCGGCTGCGCGCCGACGGGGCGGAGAAGGCGCGCGTGGCCGCCGTCGCCGCCCGGCGGGTGGCCGAAGCGCCGTACCTCGCGGCCGAGCGGCGGAGGGACGCCGCCGACGTCCGGATACGGGAGGCCGCGGCGCTCCTGGCGGAGGCGGCGGACGACGCGGCGACGGCCGCCGCCCGGAGCGCGGAGCGGGCGGCCCGCGCGGCCCGGCAGAACGCCCGGCAGGCGATGGACGACGCGCTCCCGGCGTTGACGAAGGCCGACGAGGCGCTGGAGGAGGCCGAGCGCGCGGTCGGGACCGCCCGGGGGCTCCGGGCCGCCGCGGACATCGCCCTGGCGGAGGCGGAGACCGCGGCCACCGCCGCGGACCTGGCCCTGACGCCGATGGTGCCGGACGCCGACGCGCGGGCACGCGCCGCCGCCGTCGGTCCGGAGCGGGCCGCCCGGCTGCTGGCCGAGGCCACGGAGGCGCGCAGGACCGCGGACGAGAGCCTGGACACCACCCGTACCCGTCTCGCCGCCTCCCTGACGTCCGTCGGGGAGGCGCAGGGCGCGCTGGACGGCGTCAGGAAACAGCAGGCGGAGCAGGCGGCCGCGCAGCGGGTCGCGGCGGGCGCCCTCGGCCGGGCCGGCACCCTCCTGTTCGCCGGGGGCCGGGAGAGCGCGGACCACGACGTGCGGGTACCGGTCAGCTCCAGGACCGCTCGGGAGGGTCCCGGCATGGACGGCCGGGAGAACGTACTGCGCAGACGGCGGACGAAGGACGTGACCGAGCCGGCGCGGTCCGCTTCCGGCAGGAGCGGCGAGCTCAAGGGCGGCATCCCCAAGGACGGGACGGTCAAGGGCGGGACGGTCAAGGACACGTCGGGCCGTGGCAAGGAGAAGTCCGGCGACCGGTCCAAGGACACCGGCAAGAGCAAGGACAAGAGGCAGGACAAGGACAAGAGCACGTCCAAGGACCCGGGCACGGTCAAGGGCAAGGAGACCGGCAAGGGCAAGGAGACCGGCAAGAAGCCGGGCAACGACACCGGCAAGGACGCGGGCAGGACGAGGCGCCAACCGCCGCTGCCCTCGGGCCCCGGCCTCGCCCTGAGCCCGGACGACCCTTCCGTGGCGGACCAGTTGAGCCCCCAGCAGCGGCAGGCGCTGCGTGACGAGGACCGGCACGTCCAGCCCGTGCCGCGGGACGGCGACTGCCTGCTGCACTCCCTGATCGGGACCGCCCCGGACCTCTTCCGCGGGGCCGACGGCGCGGTCCCGACACCCCGGGCCCTGCGCCGCCGTCTCGCCGCCGCCTTCCGCGCCGACATCGGGCGCCCGGCCCACCTCCAGACCGTGATCACCCCGCTCGCCTACCAGTTGATGGCCGGCATCGCCGAGGACCGCGTCCGCTCCGCGATGGCGGGGCTGCCCGGGCTGCCGAGCAACAGCGCGGACCTCGCCGCCGAACGGCAGAGCAGGATCGACACCGAGCTGGCGACCCTGCTGACGCACGGTCTGGACGGGCAGGAACTCGGCAGGATCGCCGACAGCATCGAGACCTCCGGCAACTACGACAACGCGGCGGGCGACATCACCCTGCCCCTCGCCACCCTCGTCTTCGGCTTCACGGCCCTGGTGATCAACCACACCGGGGCCTATCCGGTGGGGCACGGCGCGGGTCCGCTGCTCCCGCTGGTCCGTCAGGACCGGTACACCGGCAGGTCCGACCACTGGATGGCCACCTCCCCGGCCCCGGCCGCCGTCACCGGTACGAACGGCGGCGACGGTACGACCCCCGACCTGACCCTGCACCCGGCCCCGCCCGCCCCCGTCGGGACCCCCGCGACCCAGGATGCCGCCGCGGCCCCGGCACCCGTCGTGGTCCCCGAGCCGGTGGAACCCCCTGACTCCGCGGCCCTGGTCCGGAGCCTCCTCGCCGCCGGGCCCGCCGCGCTGCGGGACACGCTGCCGCTGATGCCGCCCGGCCACCTCCGCTGGCTCGCCTCGCACCCCCCGCTGATCAGAGGACTGCGGGCGGCCCTCTCCGCGGCCGATCTCGCGGCGGTCGCGGCCCGGTTGCTGCTGGTGGTGCCGGACGGCGTCGCCCGCCCGGTGTCGGCGCGCGCCGCCGCGTACACCTGGGCGGAACCGCTGCTCGGCGACCCGGCGACGGTCGAGCGGCTGCTGCTGAGCGGGGCGAAGGTCGTGGTCCTGCCGCAGGGCGCCCCGCTGACGGCGCTGAGTTCCTTCGCCGCCTACCACGGCGGACAGGCCGGGCCGGGGAACCGTTCTGTGGGCGAACTGCGGGGCGCCACCGCCGGGTTGACGGCTGCCGTACCGGAGGAGAACCTCCTCGGTGAGCGGACCCCGGTCGGCCCGTCGGCCCACCAGGAGGAGGGATACTCCAGCGCCACCCACGAGATCGCGCACCTGATCCACCTCCAGGGTCTCTCCGAGGACGACCGCCGGACGATCGAGCGCCTCTACCGCGAGAAGCGGGACCGGGGCCCCGACGAGGAGTGGCCCGACGGCGTGCGCCGCGACCTCGACGGAGCCGAGGCCGACAACTACGCGTCCACGGACGCGTACGAATACTTCGCCCAGGCCAGCAACGCCTATCTCGGCACCAACCACGGCACCGACCGGGCCACCGGACGCCCGCGCCACAACGGGCCCGACCTGGTCCGGCGGCACGATCCGGCCCTCGTACCCCTCCTGGAACGCCTGTACGGCACCGACCCGGCGGCCCGCCGGCCGGAGCGGGACGCCAACCCCGTATCGGCGACCGACGCCGACAACGCCCGCTACGAGGCCTTCCGGGACTTCACCCGCGCCACCGGCCTGGACACCCCGGACCTGGACGCGGCCCCTGACCCTGCCCCCGACCCGCCGCTCGTCGATCCCACCGGGACCGCGCAAGGACCACCGCCGGCGCCCCCGCTGCCGACATCCCCGCAGTCGGCGCCCCCGCTCCTGGCGGCCCCGCAGCCGGCCGACGCGATCAGCCCCGAGCGCCGCCAGGCGGCCGTCGACTGGCTCGACGCCCTGTGGGGAGCCGCGAGAGCGGCGCTGCCAGAGGCGGAGCGGGCCGCCTTCGACCAGGCCGCCATGGTCCGCAAGGTCCTCCACCTGGCCCCGGACGCACCCTGGCAGGCGCACTTCCAGGAGGCCTCCTCCCTGGCCCTGGCCGCCATGGACGCGGGCGTACGGAGCGTGGCGGGGCTCGCCGCGCTCCACCTCGTACGGCGCGGCGTCATGGGGACCGGCAGCCGGTTCCACGTCGTGGCCGGCAGCTCCCCGGGCCGTTCCTGGCGGGGCCCCGCCGTACCGGCTCCGGTCATGACGGACCGTTACGAACGTGTGGGCCAGGACCAGGCCGGCGCGGGCCGGCCGGGACCCTGGCGCGCGTCCCCCTACGTGATCTCCGCGCTCGGCGGCCACGACCACGTCGTGATCACCGGTCCCGACCTCACGCGCTACCGGATGGACGCGGAGGAGTTCGCCGAACTCCTGGCGCTGGACCCCGAACTGGCCGCGCAGGACCCCTCGGTGCCCCTCCTGCTCGTCGTGCCGGGGGCCGGGGACCGCGGGCTGGAAATGGTCCGGCTGCTCGCCGCCAGGACCGGCCGGGTGGTCTGGGCCTTCAGCGAGGAGGTCAGCCTGGGCGTGAACATGGCCGCGCAGCAGTACAAGATCCAGACCATGGACCTGAACCCGGCGGCGGGGCAGTGGATCAGGGTCGGGCCCGGCGACCTGGCCCACGCGGGCCCGCCCGGCGCCGTACGCACCCGGGACGGCCGGCTCGTCCCGGACCGGGAGATCCTCAGCCGCACCTTCGTCGTCGACGGAGTCCCGGTGGGCCGCGCCGTGTTCAGCGCGAAGGAGCTGGCCTCGCGGCGGTCCGGCAACTGGCGGATGCCGGAGGTCCGGGATTCGGTCCACGCCGACCCCGTCACCCACCGCGAGATCGGCCGGGTGACCGTCCCGTGGTACGGCCGCGAGGTCTACTTCTGGTCGATGCACGGGGCGCCCGGCGCGAGCTCCCTCTACGACTCCGCGAGCCGCTCGGCCCTCGTGGACGGCCCCGAGCAGGGCCGGCTGCTGCGCCGGCGTCCCAGCGTGGCCAAGCTCCCGCCTGACGTCCCCATCGTGTTTCTCACCTGCTGGGGCACCGCCGTCGCGGGACCGGACGGCGTGATGAACCTGGGCACGTTCAACCTGGGCACCCGGACCCCCTTCGTCCACGACCCCTGGGGCCACGTCTCCCAGGCACAGGCCGCGTCCAACGCCGCCCGCCGCAGGATGTACGCGGCGGAACGGACCACCTTCTTCGGGGAACTGGGCGGACCGCACCACGGGATCTACACCGACACCGAGGGCACGGTCGGTACGTGGAGCGAGGTGCGGCCCGAACCGGAGGACGCCGAGCTGGACGTCCTCGCGGAGATCGCGGGCCTGGGGCGCGCCGGTGACGGGCGCGGCGCGGACCCGGGCTGGCGGCGGGAGCGGGTGCTGCGCCTGGTACGGGGGCTGCGGCAGACGTTCGGGGTGTCCGTGGAGGACGACCTCGCCGACCCGGCCGGCACCTACCGGGGCCTGCTGCGCGGGATCGGCGCGCTGGAGGTCATGACGTTCGGCGACCCGCTCCTCCGGCACCACGACGGGCTCGACGCCCGCCTCCTGGAGCGGCTCACCCGGTCCCGGCTCGGCATCGACCGCCCCCGCGACGCGCCCCCGACCGCGGACGAGTACCGGAGGGTGCTGGAGGAGGCGGGTCCCTGGGCCGCCGCGCATCCCGGCGAGGGACTCACCGGCTTCACCGAACTGCCCGATCTCGTCCGGGTCGGCGGCGCGCTCACCGACGGCGGCGAGGCGCTGGAACGGACCGTCCTGGGCATCGCGGCCCAGGTGCCGGTCACCGCGGAGATGCGCCGGCGGGTCGTGTGGGGGCTGGTCTCGGTCGGCGAGGTCCTGCGCACGGCGTCCATGGCACCGGCCGCGCTGGCCGCCCGGGTGCTGCACCTCGAAGGCACGACACCCCCCGAACCGATGGTCCAGAGCCGGCTTCTCGTCAACCTCGTCGCGGGAGCCTCCGCGTACGGCCTCGATCCCTTCGACCCGGACCAGCTCGGCGCGTACCACCTGGCCGTCAACGGGATGCTCGGCCCCGCCCACGCCGTGCGCTCGGCGCGGGGCGACCTGCTGGCACGCGACTGGACGGCCGGCCGTCAGGGTACGGGCCCGCTCGCGACCGACGGGTACACGGTGGTCGACGGCGCGGACTCCAGCACCGAGCGCCGCACCGCGCCCTGGCCGCCCCCCGGCCCGGAGGGGAACGGCCGGGCGGTCTTCGTCGCGATCGACGTACGGGAGGACGGCCGGGCCCTGATGCCCTGGCCCGACGGCTCGTTCCGGCCCGTGCCCGTCGCGGAGGTCTCCGCGCTGCTCACGCTCGACCGCGAGATGACCCAACACCCCCTGGACGAACCGCTGGTCCTCCTCGGCCGGACCGGCGACCGCGCCGCACTGGCCACCGCGCTCGCCGCCCGCCGCGCCCTCGCCAGGACCGTGTACCGGGCCGTCCTGCCGGCCGGTCTGGTCCCCGCCCCGCTGGGCGGCCGGACCGTCGCCCTGCTCAAGGATCCGCAACGGCCCACCACGGGCCGGGAGAACGAGTGGCTGACCACCACCCCGCCGGACCTTCCCGGGCCCGCCGGGGCGGCCTCCGTGAACGACACCAACCAAAACGACACC
The DNA here is from genome assembly GCF_011694815.1 of Streptomyces liangshanensis. NCBI lineage: Bacteria > Bacillati > Actinomycetota > Actinomycetes > Kitasatosporales > Streptomycetaceae > Streptomyces > Streptomyces liangshanensis. The sequence goes on along the minus strand of NZ_CP050177.1, from coordinate 1,574,045 downwards.
AACCAAAACGACACCGACCAAGGCGCCGAAGTCCGCGCTCCCGCGCCCCCGTTCGTCCTGGACGGGACGCGGGGCGAGGACCTCCTGCGGCAACTCGCCGCCGCGCCGGCCCGGCCGGGCTCCTGGGCGTCCGCCCCCTCCGCCGGATCGACCACCCCGGACACCGAGGCCGTACGGGAGCTGCTGGCCGGCGTCCCGGCCGAGCTGGTGCCCGACCTGCCCGGGGAGAGCCTCGTCGCGCCGGACGTCATGTTCGACGAGGACGAACTCCGGCGGGCCGGCATCACGCTGACCCTGAAGCAGCGGACGCAGGCCGTGCTCCAGAACGGCCGCCTCGCCGCCGGAGACCTGGAACTGAGCCGGTACGACGCGTTCCGGCTGCTGCTGCTGCTGCTGACCCGGCCGGACGCGGGGGGCGACGCCTACCTGCGGACCCTCGCCGAGGTGGCGGCCCGGCGCCTGGGGCTGACCCTCGTGCTGACCGGCCCGGGCGGCGACAGGAGCACGTTCGGCCCCGACGGCCCCCTGATCACGCCGGAACCGGCCCCGACCGGTACCGACCCGCCCGACCCACAGGAACGGTGACCCGATGACCGCGACGGGAACGCCCCGTACCACGGCCGAAGTCCCCACCACCCCACCGGACGGAGTCACCGCCGAACCCGTGGACCCACCCCGGGCGCCGCCCGCCACCGCCACCGCAACCGCTACGGCCACCGGACAGGACGACGCCGGTTCCCCCGTGCCCGCGCCGCCGCGTGAGATCACCGAGGCCGCGCGCCTCGCCCCCGACCACTGGCTGAGCGTCCCCGACCCGGACTGGTCGGGCCGGGGCCGGCCGCCGGAGTGGGCGGTGCCCGGGCGGTGGCGGTCGGGGGACACCGGCGAGATCGTGGAGTGGCAGCCCAACCCCGGGTTCCGCCCCTCGCCGACCTCGCTGGGCTGGCCCGTCCCCGGCGACCCGGCGGAGGCGGCGATCCAGCTCGCGGTCACCGGCTACGGCCCGTCCTCCGAGGTGATGCGCACCCTGGCCCGCGCCGTGGTGGACGTACCCCTCGGCCCCGGCGGCGACCCGCTGGCCGCCGCCGCGTCCGACGGGTCGCCCGTGGTCCCGGTGTTCACGATGCCCGGCTACCTCAGCCTGTTCGGCGACTTCGCGACCGCCCGGATACCCGTCGCCGACCTGCTCGAACGGATTCCGGCGGGGCACGCCCTGTACGTCAATCCGTCAGGCCCGGCCGGTCTGGTCGTCGACGCCGGGGCGGTGGGCCGGGCGGTCACCGCGTCGCACGAGGCCCCGGACACCCCCGGCTCCCCGGAGCCCCGTACGTGAACGCTCAGAGCCGCGAGGACGGGAGGAGCCTGCGCTCCACCTCGGCGTCCCTCGTGGCCGACACCGGGTCCGGCTCCGCGTGCGGCGCGCACGCCGCGCCCCGCTCCGGCGTCCGCCCGCGCAACAGGTAGTCCTCGACGTACTGGTTGACGCAGGCGTTGTCGCCGCCCGCGATGCCGTGCGTCCCGGCGTCCCGTTCGGTCACCAGCACCGAGCCGGCGAGCCGCCGTTCCAGCTCCAGCGCCCCTTCGTACGGGGTCGCCGCGTCGCGCTCCGCCGCCAGGATCAGCGTCGGCGGCAGCTCACCGGGCCAGGTGCGGACGTCCAGCGGCTTCTGCCGGGGCGCCGACCAGAAAGCGCAGGGGAGGTTCATCCACGCGTTGTCCCACGTCTCGAAGGGCGCGGTCCGCGCGAGCCGGGTGTTGTCGCGGTCCCACACCCGCCAATCGGTCGGCCAGGGCGCGTCGTTGCACTCGACCGCCGTGTACACGGCGTTGCCGTTCTCGTTCTCGGCGGCGTCCCCCTCGCGCGGGGCGGCCTGCTCGACCAACGGCTTCTCGTTGCCCTTCAGATACTCGGAGAGCGCCGTCGCCCGCATCACCCAGTAGTCGTCGTAGTACCCGGCCCCGAGCATCGCCGCGTGCAGCTGCGCCGGACCCACCGTCCCGCCCGCCGGCTCGTGCGCGACCCGGGCCCGCACCCGCTCGTAACTGCGCGTCACCTGCTCGGCGTCGGTGCCCAGGTGGTACGTCCTGTCGTGCTTGGCCACCCAGGTGCGGAAGTCGGCCCAACGCCGCTCGAACGCCTGCGACTGGTCCAGGTTGTTGCCGTACCAGATCTGCCGGGGGTCGGGGTTGACCGCCGAGTCGAAGACCATGCGCCGCACGTGCGCGGGGAAGAGCGAGGCGTACAGGGCACCGAAGTACGTACCGTACGAGGCTCCCATGAAGGTGAGCTTCTCCTCACCGAGCGCCGCGCGCAGCACGTCGAGGTCACGGGCGTTGTTCAGCGAGGTGTAGTGCCGCAGGGCCGGACCGGCGCCGCGGGCGCAGCCCAGCGCGTACGCCTGCGCCTCGGCGACCCGTTCGCGCTTGTACGACTCCGAGGGGTGCGTGGGCGACGGGGAGGGCGCCTTGGCGAAGTCCGCCGGGTCCTGGCAGGAGAGCGGGGCGGAGCGGCCTACGCCGCGCGGGGCGTAGCCGACGATGTCGTACGCCTGGGCGATCCGCTTCCACTTGGGCAGGGACGCGGCCATCGGGAAGTACATGCCGGAGGCGCCGGGGCCGCCCGGGTTGTAGACGAGCGCGCCCTGCCGGTCCGCGACCCCGCCGCTCGCGAGGGCCCGGCTGACGGTCAGCCTGATCGTGGCTCCGTCGGGCTCGGCGTAGTCGAGCGGGACCTCGACGGTGCCGCAGGTGACGGGGGCGGACAGCATCTCCGACTTGGGGCAGCGGCCGAAGGTGATCCCGGCCCCGGCGGCCCGCTCGGCGGCGCGGATGACCCCGTGCGCCTCGGCCGAGAGGGTCTCGCGGGTGGTGGCCCGGGGGCCGCCGGTGTCCGCGCCGTCCGCGGGGGCGGCGACGAGGGCCGTCAGGACCAGGGAGCCCAGGGTTGTCAGAGCCCCGTACTTCGCTACTGCTCTCATCGCGTTCCCTTCGTGCGGGCGGCCGGAGGGACCGGGCGCACGACCGAGATTCGGCGGAGGGCGAGGGCGGGACAAGGACCGGGGGGCGGTGTCGGGGGCAATGACTCCGATGCGCCGTGGTGTCACTCCGGAGCGCTTCCCGGGATGCGGAAGCGCCCGGAGTGTGCGGGTGCGCACTCCGGGCGCTCGCGCCCCCTTCCCTGCCGGGTGTCACCCGGTCAGGAGCCTTCGCTCAGGAGCCGCCGCCCCCGCACCCCCCGCCGCCGCCCCCACCGCAGCTCGAACCGGAACCGCCACAGCTCGACCCGGAGCAGCTGGAGCCGCCCCCGCTGTCCGAGCCGCCTCCATGGCCGCAACCGCCGCCCGAGGCGGCGCACCCCCCCGCCGTGACTGTGGTGCCCGCCGTGCGACGAGCGGTCCGTGCTCGCCCCGCAACTGGCGCCCGGCGCGCTGCCCGCGCACCAGGTCGCCGCCGTTCCGACCACCACGGCGGCCGGCAGGAGGTGGTCCTCGGGCCTGGCGCGCGCCGCCGTCCCCAGGTGCCGGCGCAGCTCCTCGTCCGGCAGGGCCCGCGGGCCACGGGTGGCGACCACCCGGGCCGGGTCCGTGGAGGAGAGGTCCCGCAGCACGAAGTCCTTCAGGGCCGCCTGGCCCGCGGCGGTCAGCCGCCGCCTGGCACGGCTCGCGCAGACCAGGCCCACGACGGTGCTCACGATCATCAGCGGCGGCAGGGAGACGAGCGCGGGCGGGAAGCCCCCGCCGGGCTCGGAGTCCATCGACAGCACCCCCACCGTGACGACCGAGAACGGCACCGCGACGAAGCTCGCCACCCCCTGGATCAGCCCCCAGCGCGCGTACGGCTTGGCCGCGGCCGGCTGCACCAGCAACCCCCGCGCCGCGAGCGTGTCACCGACCCGCTGGACGGCCGCACCGCGCATCACGGCGCGGCGCAGGGTGTGCAGGGCGCCGCTGGGCGCGGCGGCGTGCTCCTGGACCACGGCCAGTTCGACGTCGCCCCGCGCGTCGCCCGGGCCCAGCGCGACGATGCCGGGGCCGCCGATGGTCAGCCGCCCGTCGGCCTGCATCCCGGCGATCACGGCGTCCACGACCCGGCCGGGGCCCCCGGCGAGGAAGGCGCCCTCCAGGACGTCGTGGACCTGGGCGGGTGCGCCGCCCGCCCGGCCGCGGAGGCGGCGCACACCACGGATCAGCAGGACGGACGAGACGACGACCGCGAGGGCGATCACCACGGCGAGAACGGTCATGACCACTCACTTCCCCACGAGAACGGCACGGGCGGCACGGACGAGACGGGTGGCCCGGCGCGGCGGGCGCGGGGCGGCGCGTTCCTTCCACCAGAGCGTCAGCCGCCGCCGGGCGGCGCCGTCCTCGGGGCGTCCCGCGATCAGCAGGTGCTCGGCGAAGTCGAGCGCGTCGCGGCGGTAGCCTCCGCGCATCGGGCTGGTCCGCGCGTACGCGAGGAACGCGGCCCGGTAGCCGTCGCCGAGGATCTCCGGCAGCTCGGGAGCGACCTTGGCGACCACGTCGGCGCGCTTGGCCGCGAGCGCCCGGCTCTGCACCTCCAGCCGCCGCGCGTCGAACCCCTCCGGTACGGGCGAGCCCGCCACCAGCGTCGACAGCAGGGCGGCCTGCTCCAGCCCGACCCGCGCCCGCACGTCGTCCCCGGCGGCCTCGGCGGCCTCGACGGGCGACGCGTCGTCCCGTACCGGCTCCGGTCCCCGTACCGGACGAGCGCGCACGGGCCCCGCCCCCGCGGTGACCGTCTCCCGGATCGCCGTCAGCTCACCGGCCAGTTCCGCCGCGTGCGGGAAGTTGTCGTCGCGCTCCAGCAGCACGCCGGGCGGCGAGACGCGGGCGCGCAGCTCCGCGAGGATGTCCAGGACGGGGCGGGTGACCGGATGGGCGTGGGTGTCGTGCCACACGCCGTCCCGCTCCAGGCCGCCCGCGACATGCACGTACGCGATCGCCTCGACGGGCAGCTCGTCCAGCGCCCTGACCGGGTCCTCGCCGCGGTTCACGTGGTTCGTGTGCAGGTTCGCGACGTCGATCAGCAGCCGTACGCCCGTGCGCTCCACCAGCTCCGCGAGGAACTGCCCCTCGCTCATCTCCTCGCCCGGCCACGCGATCAGCGCCGCGATGTTCTCCACGGCGAGCGGCACGGGCAGCGAGTCCTGCGCGATGCGTACGTTCTCGCACAGGACCCGCAACGCGTCCCGGGTGCGCGGCACCGGCAGCAGATGACCGGCCTCCAGCACCGGCGACGCCGTCAGCGCCCCGCCGGCCCGTACGAACGCGATGTGTTCCGTGACCAGCGGCGCGCCCAGCGCCTCCGCCCGGGCCGCGAGGTCCGCGAGCCGGCGGGGGTCGGGCCGGTCCGCGCCGCCCAGGCCGAGCGAGACGCCGTGCGGAACGACGGTGACGCCGCGTTCCCTGAGCCGGACCAGCGCGTCCGGCAGATGCCCCGGGCAGACGTTCTCCGCGACCGCCTCGACCCAGTCGACGCCGGACAGTCCCTCGATCGCGTCCGCGATCTCCGGACGCCAGCCGATCCCGATCCCCAGCTGTGGTGTGCCGTTCATGAATCCCCCTCCGCGCTCCCGCGACCTGTGGCGGTGCAGGAGTAATGGCCCCGCCGGACGACGGCGAACCCGCGAAGGGGGACGTTCAGAGGTTGATTTGAGGTTCCGGCCGCTACCGGCGCCTCACCGCTCCCACGGCGTCCACCGGCACCTCACCGCTCTCATGGGGTCTCCCCGGTCTCCGGCGCCGGGCGGTCGGTGTTGATCGCCGTCGGGGCGCCGGGTCCCGTGGAGGGCCGGGAGGTGAAGGACTGGTCGTCCCCGGTCGGCACGACGGCCGGCGGCGACGGCGGGAGGTTGCCGTCCGGCGGCGGCGGGCCCGTGGGGCTGGCGGTCGCGCCGCCCGCGGCCTCGTTGGCGATGGCGTCGAAGTCGACCAGGCCGGTCGCCTCCAGCATCGTGATGTGGTCCAGGACCGTCTGGTTGGCGTCGCTGGCCAGCTGCCGTATCAGCGTGTTCCGCGTGCTGTTCCTGACCTGCGCGACGAGCGAGAAGACCTTTCCGTGCGCGGCGCGCAGCAGATTCGCGAACTTGATCTCGTAGTCCTTGCCGGTCGCCGCCGACAGCTCCCTGAGCCAGCCCTGCTGCTGCTCGTTGGGCTGGTTCGGCAGCTCCACGCCGAGCTTCGCCGCCACGTCACGGGCCCGCTTGTCGAGGTCCGCGTGCCCGACCACCAGGTGGTCACCGCACTCCTTGATGGCCTGGCTGGGGGCGCGTTCGATGGCCTGCTGGCCCGCCGGCAGCTCCCAGAGCCCGGCCAGGCGCACCCGGACCAGGAAGTCGCGGTCGGTCGCCGAGAGCGGACCCCACTGGGTCGACACGCTCGACGCGTTGAGGTTGGCCTGCCCCGTACCTGAACGTTCGGCGTACGACCAGACGGGGAAGGCCAGTGCCCCGACCGTGGCGACCAGTGCCGCGATGATGAGCGCCGTACCGTTGATGCGTCGCAACAATGTGCTGCCTCCCGAGCCGATGTGTGCACCGCTTCATGAACCGCCGACCGACGGGGCCGTTCAACTTACGTGGCGGTACCGGGAGGTACGTAATCCGGGGGCGCGGTGTTCAGCTCCTCAGCGCCGGATGATCAGCGACCACGGTGCAGGAACCGGGCGCGATCTCCGTGAATCCGGCATCCCGGACCACCGGCAGCCCGCTCGTGGTGAGCCGCCGCCAGCGCGCGGGGTCCGCGGTACGGACGGCGAGCGGGAAACCGGCCTCGCGCCACGCCTTGCGGTCCGTGTCCGACAGCTCCCACCAGGCGAGTTGGGCGCCGTGGCCGGCCTGGGCCATCGCCTTGCCCGCGGACATCCCGACCTCCGGGTTCAGCCACAGCACGGGGTGTGCGGGGTCGGGCGCGGGCGGCGGGGCGGGGTCGTCCAGATCGGTGCCGGAGACCTGGAGCTTGGCCAGTTCCTTGGGCCAGCCGTCGAGGGGGATCGGCGGGAAGACCCGTACCTCGGCGGGAGGGACGTCCGGGGCGGCGCCGGCGGCGGTCCCGGCGTGCGCGCCGGTGGTCGTCAGGCCGGGCAGCTCCGAGGCCCGCCGCCACTCCGCGCCGCGCGCCCGCCGGACCACCTTGCGGATCCGCGCGTCCTGCCAGTCGCGCATCGCGCGCGCCCACTCGCCCTCGTCCTCGCCCTCCCCGAGCGACCGCTCGTCGGACAGCATGAGGAGCACCGCCCGCGCCGCCGTCTCCAACGCGTCGGTACGGGCCGGGGGCGCGGCCTTCTCGATGCGGACCACCAGCGGCAGGACGTACTGCGGGGCCGCGTCCCGGTCGTTCTGCTCAGGTTCGAAGGTACTTTCGCTGCTCACGGCACCAGTCTGCCAGCCCGTCCTGGCGGGCCGGTTGGCGGAACGACCCCCTCCGCGCGACGATGCTCGCCATGAAGAGCGATCTGTTCGGCACAGAGCACATGGCACAGCAGGCGACCGTCCCCGGGATGACGCTCCAGAACCCCAAATCGATCAAGTACGCCGTCAACGGCGAGATGCACGCCCGCCAGGGCTCCATGATCGCCTGGCGCGGGAACCTCCAGTTCGAGCGCAAGGGCCAGGGCATAGGGGGCATGCTCAAGCGCGCCGTCACCGGTGAGGGCCTGGCGCTGATGGCCGTCCGCGGCCAGGGGGAGGCGTGGTTCGCGCACGAGGCGGAGAACTGTTTCATCGTCGAGATCGAGCAGGGCGACGCGCTCACGATCAACGGCCGCAACGTGCTGTGCTTCGACCCGACGCTGTCGTACGAGATCAAGACGGTGAAGGGCTCCGGCATGACCGGCGGCGGCCTCTTCAACAGCGTCTTCACCGGGTACGGCAAGCTCGCCGTCATCTGTGACGGCAACCCCCTCGTGATCCCCGTGACCGCGCAGGCGCCGGTGTACGTGGACACGGACGCGGTCGTCGGCTGGAGCGCGCACCTCAGCACGTCGCTCCACCGCTCCCAGTCCGTCGGTTCGATGATCCGCGGCGGCTCGGGCGAGGCCGTCCAGCTGATGCTCCAGGGCGAGGGCTTCGTGATCGTGCGGCCGAGCGAGGTCACGCCCCCGAAGGCGACCGGCTGACACCGGGACCGGGGGCGCCGCGCGCGGGCGCGATCCCGTCCGGCGCACCCGGTCCGCCGGGGCCCCCGGCTGAGTACGCTGGAGGATATGGCGGACAGCGGAGGCATCACCACGGAGGAAGAGGCGGCGGGCACGACCGCGGCGCGGGAGACCGCGTACGCCGAGTGCGTGCTGTGCCGGAAGCCCACCGAGTACCCGGAGACGGTCAAGGGCGCGACGCTCTGCCCCGTCTGCGAGTGGCAGGAGGCCCAGCGGATGGCCTGCTCGGGCTGACCCGGAGCCGCGTCCTCGTGCGCCCCGGGCCGTCGGCGTGACTCAGCGCCGCATCAGGTCCGAGACCTTGACCAGGCGGTACCCGCGCTTCCGCAGCTCGGGCACGATCCGCAGGACCGCGTCCTCCGTCACGGGCGCCGCGCTGCGCGTGCAGTGCAGCACCACCAGCGACCCCGGCGTGACCGCGTCCAGCACCTGCCGCGCCACGGCGTCCGCGTCCGTGGCGAACGCGTCGCCGCCCACCACGTCCCACTGCACCGCCGTCACCCGCGCCGGCGCCAGGGCGCGCAGCGCCGCCGCGTCGTAGCAGCCGCCGGGGAAGCGGAAGTAGGGCACGACCTGGCGCGCGCCGACCGCCCGGAACGCGGCGAAGGCCCGCCGTACGTCCGGGGCGATCCGCTCCCGGTCCAGCCGCGGGAGTCCGTAGCAGTCACCGGCGAAGGAGTAGTGGCTGTAAGAGTGGTTGGCGATCTCGAAGAGCGGGTCGTTGCCGATCTCGTGCGCCTGGGCCGGGTACTCCTCCGCCCACCGCCCCGTCATGAAGATCGTCGACGGGACCTCCAGGCGGCGCAGCAGCGCGATCAGCGCGGGGTTGTCGAACCGCTCGCCCCGCGCCGCCCGCTTCCCCTGATCCGCCGTCATGTCCGCGTCGAAGGTGAGCGCCACGGCCTTCCCCGCGTCCCGCGTGCCCCGCCGGAAGACCGGGGTCAGGCCGCCGGGACCCGGCGCGACGGTCGGCGGCCGCTGCGCCACCACGGGTCTGGGCGCGGCGGCGCGGGCCGGGGGCGCCGAGGGGGAGGCCGAGGACGAGGCCGGGGAGGTGGTGCCGCAGCCGGCCAGGGTCAGGCTCACGAGGGTGGCGCCGAGCAGCGCGCGCAGGGGTGCGTATCGGATCATTCACGCAAAATATATGATCATACGGTCAATTCGGTGGTGCGGCGTGAGGGGTCGGCGAATCCGTCGCCGGGCGGGCCGCACCGCGACCCGCCCGGCGACGGAAGCACCGCTCAGTGCCAGGGGCCCGTGACCGCGAAGGTCGTCCCCGGCTTGTAGCAGTTGACGTACATCGTCCCGCCGTCCGGCGCGAAGGTGACCCCCGCGAACTCGCCCCACTCCGGACGGTCGGGCGTGCCGATGTTCTGCGCGCCGCGCGCCATCGCGTACACCTCGCCGTGCCGGGTCACCCCGAGGACGTGCTGCGCGCCCCCGCCGTCCTCGCAGACCATCAGCCCGCCGCTCGGCGCCAGACAGATGTTGTCGGGGGACTCGCCCGGCAGCTGGACGTCCGTGTCGGGGCCGAACACGATCACCAGCGTGAGGCGGCGGCGCCCCGGCTCGTACCGCCACACCTGCCCGAAGTGGTCGGCGGCCGAGCCGATCGCGCGCTGCGCGAAGCTGGACACGAAGTAGACCGCGCTGCCGCCCCAGTAGCAGCCCTCCAGCTTCTGCGCGTGGGTGATGCCCCTGCGCCCGAAGTCCTGGAAGCGGATGCCGGTCTCCTTCGCCGACGGGTCGGGCACGGGGACCCATTCGACACGGTCGAAGGTCGCGCCGGCCTCCTGGACGACCGACAGGTCGGGCACGCCCGGTACGCGCATGGCCTCCAGCTCGCCGCCCGCCCGGAGAGAACCGATTCCTCCCCGCGGTTTGCGCGGCAGGAAGCGGTAGAAGAGCCCGAACGGCTTCTCGAAGGCGTCCTCCGTCTCGTACACGATCCCGCTGCCCGGGTCGACGGCGATCGCCTCGTGCGCGAACCGGCCCATGGCGGTCAGCGGTACGGCGCCGGTGCGGCGCGGATCGTCGCCGTCCACCTCGAAGATGTAGCCGTGGTCCTTGGTGTAGCCGTCGGTCCCGGCCTTGGCCTCGGTCTCCTCGCAGGTCAGCCAGGTGCCCCACGGGGTGGGCCCGCCCGCGCAGTTGACGGCCGTGCCGGCGATGGCGACGCGCTCGCCGAGGACGTTGTTCCGGCCGTCCATCTCGATGGCCGTGCACCCGCCCCGGCCCATCGGGTCGTACGTGATGCCGGGGACGGCCGGGACCGGGATGCGGGCGTCGGCGTGGTTCTCGTGGTTCCGTACGAGATGGACGCGGCCGCGGTGGCCGGCGAAGGCGGCCATGCCGTCGTGGCTCCCGGGGACCAGGCCCTCGCCGGAGCGCAGCGGTTCGCCCTCGCGGGACAGGACGGTGTAGCGGAATCCTTCGGGGAGGTCGAGCAGACCGTCGGGGTCGGGCACGAGCGGGCCGTAGCCCCCGCGGCCCGGGGCGGACTCGCGGGCGGCCGTGGCCGCCGCCGCCGTACCGGTGAAGAGTTCGGACACCGCTCCGGTGAAGGCGATCCCGGCGGCGGTGGCACCGGTGCGGGCGAGGATCTGACGTCGTGTCGCGGACATGAGGCAACTCCCTGCTGGCGGACAGGAGACGTGACCCGCATGTGTGTAGCACGTGCCGTGGGGCGCGTGAACCATGCGGGCCACGACGGGCCTCGTGTGTCGCGTGCGGCGGCCGAAAGGCGGCCGGACGGCGGCCGGACGGCGAGCGCCGACGGCGGCCGTACGGCGACTGCCTGCGCCGGCCGGTCAGGCGAGCTTGGCGCTCAGGGTGATCGTCGTGCCGGTGAGGGCCTGGCTGACCGGGCAGTTCGCCTTCGCGTCCTCGGCCGCCGCGACGAACGCCGCCTCGTCCACGCCCTCGACCTCGCCCTCCACGGTGATGTGGATGCCGGTGATGCCCGTGCCGGGGGTGAGGGTGACGTCGGCCTGGGTCGTCAGCCGGGTCGGCGGGGTGCCGGCCTTGCTGAGACCGTTCGACAGGGCCATCGAGAAGCAGCTCGAGTGGGCGGCCGCGATCAGTTCCTCGGGGCTCGTCTTGCCGTTCGCCTGCTCGGCGCGGGAGGCCCAGGTGACCGGCTGCTCGGCGATGCCGGAGGAGTCGAAGGTGATGACGCCCTTGCCCTGGATGAGGTTGCCCTCCCAGACGGTGTGAGCCTGTCGCGTAGCGGCCATGATGGAACCCTTCTGATCGGTCGAGCTGATGATCGGTGTGCTGAACCGCGTGTGCCGCCGCCGTGTTCCGGCCGGTCGCGCGAGCGGCCCGCCCGATCCGCCACGGCGACGAGTCATGCCTACGAACCTACTGCGCCACCAGACGTTTCGCGTCCCGCGCCAGGGCCGTCAGCCGCGAGATCGCCCGGAAGTACTTCTTCCGGTAGCCGCCGTTCAGCATCTCGTCACTGAACAGCCGGTCGAAGGGCAGCCCGGAGGCGAGGACGGGGACCTCACGGTCGTACAAACGGTCGGCGAGTACGACCAGCCGCAGCGCGGTCGACTGGTCGGGCACCGCCCGGACGTCCGTGAGGCAGACCGCCCGCAGTCCCTCCGTCAACGCGCCGTAGCGGCTGGGGTGGACCGTGGCGAGATGCCCCAGCAGCGCGGGGAAGTCGTCGAGGCTCGCGCCCTCGGTGGCGTACGCGGTCTTGGTGACCTGTTCCTCGGAGTACGGGGGCGGCGCCTCGGGCAGGCCCCGGTGCCGGTAGTCGTCGCCGTCGATGCGCAGCGACCGGAAGCGGGACGCCAGCCCCTGGATCTCCCGCAGGAAGTCGACCGAGGCGAAGCGCCCCTCACCGAGCTTGCCGGGCAGGGTGTTCGAGGTCGCGGCCAGGGCCACCCCGGCGTCGACCAGCTTGCCGAGGAGCGTCGAGACGAGCACCGTGTCGCCCGGGTCGTCCAGCTCGAACTCGTCGATGCACAGCAGCCGGTGGCCGCCGAGGGTCCGTACGGTCTCCTGGAAGCCGAGCGCACCGACCAGGTTGGTCAGTTCCACGAAGGTGCCGAACGCCTTGACCTCGGGCGCGGCGGGGGTGGCGTGCCACAGGGACGCCAGCAGGTGGGTCTTGCCGACGCCGTACCCGCCGTCCAGGTAGACGCCGCGCGGGCCGGCCGGCTCGGCGGGCTTGCGGCCGAACCAGCGGCGCGGGCCCCCCTGGCCCCCGCTCCCGGAGGAGTGCGCCCCGCCGCCGAGACCGGCCGCGAAGGCGCTCAGGACCGTCACCGCCTCGGTCTGGCTGGGCTGGTTCGGGTCGGGCACGTAGGTGTCGAAACGTACGGAGTCGAAGCGCGGCGGCGGCACCATCTCCGCGACCAGCCGGTCGGCGGGGACACGCGGTGCACGGGCGCACAGGGACAACGGGACCACGTCGGACGCGGGGTGGCGCCCGGACGCGGGAGGGAAGGTCGACACAGCGATCAAGTCTAGTGGGGAGGTCGGAGGCGGGTGGGGGGGTGCCGGGGGCCGTGGGGCTGCCGGGTGGGAGGGGTGGGGCGGCCGGGGTGCGGGAGGAGGCGCCGGGGGCGGGGCGCGGGCGGGCGTGGCCGAGGGGCGCGCGACCGCGCCGACGTGCGCGGACAGACCGGTGAGGGCGCGGGGGGCGTGCCAGACTGCTGGGCATGCGACGCCTGTTCCCTGTGACCGATCAGACACGTACGGCCGCGACCGGGCAGGGCCGTGCGGCCGCGCCTGAGCAGAGCCCGGCGGCCACCGAGCCCGAGTGGACGCTGGACGCGCTGGCGGACCTGTACGCCTACCCGGCGGTCGAGGGGGGAGAGACCAACGACGCGGCCACCGGTGTGTGGCTCCGGGCCAACATGGTGTCCACCCTCGACGGCGCCGCCCAGCACGACGGCCGCTCGCAGGCGCTCTCCTCGGACGCGGACATGCGGATCTTCGGCACGCTGCGGGCGCTCGCCGACGCCGTGGTGGTGGGTGCGGAAACGGTTCGGCAGGAGGGCTACCGGCCGGCCCGCGCCCGGGAGGCCTTCGCCGCCCGCCGCGCCGCCGCCGGCCAGGGCCCCGCCCCCGTCATCGCCGTGGTCACCGCCAGCCTGGACCTGGACTTCACGCTGCCCCTGTTCACCGAGCCGCTCGTCCCGACCCTGGTGCTGACCGGGGCCGCCGCGCCCGCCGACCGGGTCCTGGCCGCCCGGGAGGCCGGCGCCGAGGTGCTGGTCGCCGGGGACGGCGCGGGCGTGGACCCGCTCCTGGCCGTGCGGGCGCTGGCCGGACGCGGCCTGCGGCGGCTGCTCACGGAGGGCGGGCCCCGGCTGCTCGGCCAGTTCGTGGCGGCCGGCGTCCTGGACGAACTGTGCCTGTCGCTGTCTCCGACGCTCACTTCCGGGTACGCGCAGCGCATCGCGGGCGGACCGGCCCTCGCCGTACCGGAACGGTTCGCCCTGGCCTCCCTCCTGGAGGAGGACGGGTTCCTGTTCGGCCGGTACCGCCGCCCCTGACGGCGGGATCCCCGCCCCTCCCGGCGGGGCCCGGCGGGACCGGGTCCGACCCTCACCGGAATTTGCCGTTCCGCTTAGCTCCCGCTGGGCAGACTTACTCTCGCAGTCCCCGTGTCCGCGCGGGGAAGGATGGTTTCCGCAGTGGGCCGAACGTGCCCGCGAACGGGCAGAACGTGCGTAGGAAACGGGCGAACGTGCCCATGAAGACGAAGGGCGTCCAACGTGTTCACAAGCGTATTGATGATCGAGAAGCCCCTGACGCCCGAGGACGTGGAATTTGTCACCACACTCCACGGGGACGAGGCGACCGCGTTCGTCGTGCTCATGCAGCCCCGCGGGGACCAGGCCGACGTGCTGCTGCGCGCCATCGACGACGTCGCGGTGGGCGAGCTGCGCGAAGCCACCCAGGAGGGCGAGGAACCGGAGGGCGAGGAGGCGCGCCTGCCGGCCGAGAAGGCGTTGGCCCACTCGCTGGCCGCGCTGCGCGCGCACGGCTCGCAGGCCTCCGGCGAGGTCGTCGAGTCACACCCGCTCGACAGACTCAAGGCCGTCGTCGACGAGTCCGGGGCCGACGAGGTCATCGTCATGACCGAGCCGCACTACGTGGAGGAGTTCTTCCACCGCGACTGGGCGTCCAGGGCCCGCCACAAGGTCGGCGTACCGGTGCTCAAACTCTTCGCGCACAGCGAATAGGCTGGGCGGCACACAGCGCGTGACCTGGCGCACGCGCCACGCCCCGCCAGCACCTTGGGAGACATACAGATGGCACCGGCACCCGGCATCCCCACCGCCCTGGAACGGCCGCACTTCATCGGCATCGGCGGCGCCGGAATGTCGGGAATCGCCAAGATCCTCGCCGCGCGCGGGGCCAAGGTCGCGGGCAGCGACGCGAAGGAGTCGGAGACTGCCCAGGCCCTGCGCGCGCTGGGGGCCACCGTGCACGTCGGGCACGCGGCGGCGCACCTCGCCGACGACGCCTCGTGCGTGGTCGTCTCCAGCGCGATCCGGGCCGACAACCCCGAGCTGGCCCGCGCCGCCGAGCTGGGCGTGCCCGTCGTGCACCGCTCGGACGCGCTCGCCTCGCTGATGGGCGGCCTGCGCCCGATCGCCGTCGCCGGCACCCACGGCAAGACCACCACGACGTCCATGCTGGCCGTCGCCCTCACCGAGCTGGGCCTCGACCCGTCGTACGCGATCGGCGGCGACCTCGAAGGCCCGGGGACGAACGCCCGGCACGGCGAGGGCGAGATCTTCGTGGCCGAGGCGGATGAAAGCGACCGCAGCTTCCAGAAGTACGACCCCGAGGTCGCGATCGTCCTCAACGTCGAGCTGGACCACCACGCGAACTACGCGTCGATGGACGAGATCTACGAGTCCTTCGAGACGTTCGTCGGCAAGGTCGTGCCGGGCGGCACCCTGGTGATCTCGGCCGACCAGGCGGGCGCCGTGGAGCTGGCCTCGCGGGTACGGGACCTGTCCACGCTCAAGGTGGTCACCTACGGTGAGGCGGCGGCCGCGGACGTACGGGTCCACAAGATCACCGCGCGCGGTCTGACCAGCGAGGTGACCGTCGTGCTCGACGGCCGCTACCTGACCTTCGCGGTGTCGGTCCCCGGCCGCCACTACGCGCTCAACGCGGTCGCCGCGCTGGCCGCGGGGGTCGCGCTCGGCATCCCGGCGCACAACCTTGCGTCGGCGATCGGCACGTACACCGGCGTCAAGCGCCGCCTCCAGCTCAAGGGCGAGGCCGCCGGGGTCCAGGTCGTCGACTCTTACGCGCACCACCCCACGGAGATGACCGCCGACCTGGAGGCGATGCGCGCCGCCGCACCCGGGGGCTCCCGGCTGCTCGTCGTCTTCCAGCCGCACCTGTTCTCCCGTACGCAGGAGCTGGGCACCGAGATGGGCCAGGCCCTCGCCCTCGCCGACTCCTCGCTGGTCCTGGACATCTACCCGGCCCGCGAGGACCCGATCCCGGGCATCACCAGCGCGCTGATCATCGACGCGGCCACGGCCGCGGGCGCCCAGGTCACGGCCGCGCACGACAAGGACGCGGTGGCCGGCCTCGTCGCGGGAATGGCGGGACCCGGTGATCTCGTTCTCACCATGGGCGCCGGCGACGTCACGGACCTCGGTCCGCTGATCCTGGCCCGCCTGTCCGCATAGAGGTACACCGACCGAGGGAGCGTGTGCGCAATGGCGTACGACATCGAGAAGCCGGACGAGCAGTGGCGCGCCGAGCTGTCCCCCGCGGAGTACAAGGTGCTCCGCAAGGCCGGCACCGAGCCCGCCTTCACCGGCGAGTACACCGACACGAAGACGACCGGCGTCTACTCCTGCCGGGCCTGTAGCGCCGAGCTGTTCCGCTCCGACACGAAGTTCGAGTCGCACTGCGGCTGGCCGTCGTTCTACGACCCGAAGGACTCGGACGCGGTCGAACTGATCGAGGACCGCTCCCTCGGCATGACCCGGGTCGAGGTGCGCTGCGCCCGCTGCGGCTCCCACCTGGGCCACGTCTTCGAGGGCGAGGGCTATGGCACCCCGACCGACCAGCGCTACTGCATCAACAGCATCTCCCTGCGCCTGACCCCCGACGAGGGCTGACGGCAACCAGGAGCTGACGGCGGGCGGGCGCGGACGCGGCCGGCCCGCCGAAAGCTCTCACGTCACGGGGTGGGCTTGCCCCGGAGGCCGAGTTCCTCCTGGTGCGAGGACACGCGGATCCGAAGACCCTTGCCCGGAGCCGCCTGATCGGTATCGACGAGTAGGCGTACGTACATCAGTCGAAGGCGACGACAAGCCGAATCTCCTCCTCGCCGAACCGGCCCGCCAGCGCCTTCATCACCGCGAAGACGTGCGGCCACTGGGTCGTACTCCCCAAGAGGAAGCCGGCAGTCAAGGGCTCGTAGCGGCAGCGCAGGTCTCCGGTGACCCATTCCGTGAGATGAGCGGAACGGTCGAGGCCGAGAGGTGGCGGCCCTACGGCCTCGAGCACTTCCCGAGGCCACTGAGCGGGGACGAGCCGCTGGTGCAGGAGTGAAGGCAGGGACTCTCTCGACCAGGTCAGCCGGCCGGCGTACCCGGCGGGCGCGGACGTGAGGTCCAGCCGGGAGAGTTCCGCCCAACTGACCCAGGTGGCGCCGTGGAGTTCCCCGGCCTCCACCATCAGCTCCAGTTCGGCCCGCAGGCCGTCCGACAGGTCAGGAGGAAGGCCGCGGTCGGCGGCGAGAGGACGGAAGCCCGCGTAGTTGCGCACTCCGAAGAGGTAGCCGAAGGCGGCGTAGTCGCTCTGGTCGTACAGCGGCCACAGGTCCATCGCCATGACCCACGGTTCGCCGTCGTAGTAGCCGGCGTCGACGCCGGGATGGCGGAACTCGATGCCGCCATGGATGTCCGTGCTCACGGCGGCTCAGGCTAGTGCTTCCCTGGCAGCGCGACGTAGCTCAAAGGCTGTGGTTCTGGTGCGCCTCCAAGGGGAACCTGGACGGCTGTTGTCCCAGCGTGGCTCAGCGCCGCTGCGGGTGGATCCCCTCGGCGCGCAATGCCGTGACCGGTGCCTACTCAGGCATCGTGGCCGAGATGGAGTCGCCGGCTCGAAAGCTGCGGGCGTCCGGGATCCATGCCGTCGCCGTTCAGCCATAGGAGCCGGAGGCTCGGGTACGGCGATCGGACAGGCGGCACGGCAGCGCGGTGGTCTTCACCAGCGATCCGGACGACATCCACGCCTGTCTCGGGGTGCTGGATCCACCGGACGTTCATGTGGTGGCGGTGTAGACGCCGGACGGGTTCGTGCCCGTCCGGCGTTTGTTGTTCTGTGCGGGGTCAGCTCGTTCGGCGTCGGAGGGCTAGGCCCAGGCGGCTCAGGGTTCCCGGGCGGTTCCAGGTGCGGAACTCCTCGGTGTGGTGGCGGCCGGCCCGGCCGAAGCTCTCCTCCACCGCCGCGAGGTCCTCGGCGGGCAGGGACCGTACGGCGGGCCGCAACACCTTGTCGAGGAGGGCGGTACGGGTGCGGTCCCAGGCCGGGTTGGCCCCGGGGAACGAGCTCCAGGCGATGAAGCAGTCGGCCGTGTACGCCGGTACGGTACGCAGCCGCTCGCGGGTCGCGTCCGCGCGGGCGGCCCGGTCGTAGGCGGCGAGGAGGTCCGCGTCGTCGGCGTGGATCAGGTCGTACAGCTCACCGTTCGGCCGGTCCTCGGAGAGGAGTTGGCGGGCGAGCGCGCCCAACGCCTGGTCCAGCACGCCCGGTTCGACCGGCTCGGCGTCCGCGCGCAGCAGGCGGGCCCGTACGGTCCAGCCGGTGGGCGCCCGCCCGGCCCGCAGGTCCCCGGCGAACTCCAGGAGCAACAGGGCCGAGCGCACCCGCGGTTCCAGCTTCTCGGGGAAGCTGCGCAGCAGGTCGTGCGCGAGGTCCGGGGCGTCCGGGTCGTCACCGGGGCCGCCGAGCGCGGCGGCGACCAGGGTGGCCCAGGTGCCGGCCGCGCGGTGGGCGTCGGAACCGGTCTCGCCGAGCATGCGGCGGGCCTCGCCCGCCGTGGGCGTACCGTCGGCCCACACCAGGCGTACAGCCGTGCGCAGGACGGGCGGTTCGGCGAACGGCGAGACCCCCGCGGCCCGCAGGACACCGGCGAGGGCGGCCACGCGGTCCTGGTCGGCGCCGCTCGCGGGCGGGCCGGTCACCGACCACGGGGCGGGGGACTCGGCGCACATCCGCAGGTGCGGCAGCGACTGGACGCCGTCGAGGGAGAGGGTGGTCCGGTTCAGGAGGCGGGTGGCGGCGGGCGGATCCGCGGCGGCGAGCCGGTCCAGGGCGCTCAGCAACGCGACGCGCAGCTCGAAGTGGTCCTCCAGCGCGGTTCGTACGGCGGGGGTGTACGCGCTCTCCGGTTCGGCCAGCAGCGCGCCGGCCAGCCGGTCGGCGAGGTCCGGCAGCAGCTCCGCGCAGTCCACGCCCAGAATGCCCGCGATCCGGAGCAGGCCGACCGGGCGCGAGGTGTCCCGGCCGGTGCCCGGGAGGTCGGTGGAGAGGCCGGCGGAGATGCCGGCGCGCAGCTCGAAGGCCAGTTCGGCGCCGAGGCGCTGTTTGAACTCGGGTGACAGCGAGCGGAGTTGAAGTTCGGGGAGCAGGGGCAGTTCGCGGGATGCGGGGGATGCGGGGGACGCGGAGGATGTGGAGGGCGCGGGGGATGCCGGGGGGCCGGGGGGTGTCAGCGGCTTCGCGTCGGGGTCGGCTCCCGCGCCGGTGCGGGCCCCGGTGCCGGTCGCTCGTACCGCCTCCGTCAGGACGAGTGCGGCGAGCGGCGCGGTCACGTCGTCCGGCGCGCGGTTCGCGAGGGCGCCGAAGAGGTCGGCGAGGGCCTGGGTCTCCGCCGCCGTACGGTCCTCCCCGTTCGGCGCGCACAACGCGCCGACGAGTATCCGCAGGAGCTCGTCGTCCAGGTCGCGCGCGTG
This sequence comes from Streptomyces liangshanensis, assembly GCF_011694815.1. Taxonomy (NCBI): domain Bacteria; kingdom Bacillati; phylum Actinomycetota; class Actinomycetes; order Kitasatosporales; family Streptomycetaceae; genus Streptomyces; species Streptomyces liangshanensis. Next base: position 1,554,903 of record NZ_CP050177.1, on the reverse strand, counting down.
CGTCCCCGCCCAACCGGCCGCCTCCGCCCGGCCGTCGGGCCCCGGGTCCACGCCCGCGCGCAGCGCCACGGCGGCGAGCGCGCCCGGGTGGAACCGGCCTCCGGGCAGCGCGGCGGCCTCCTCGAACAGCTCGGGCGCCCCCGCGAGCCACAGGCGCGCCGCCGTCCCGGCCCAGGTGTCCCGCGCGCCGTCCGCGTCCGGGTGCGCGCCTTCGGTGCAGTCGAGCACCCGGTAGCGGTGCGGTTGCTCCGCGAGGCCCCGCGCGTCGCCCGGCAGGACCCCGAGGACACGCTGCGGGGCCTCGCGCGGGCGGCGGGTGTACGTGGTGAAGGTCAGCCGCGCGGCGTCCGCGGCGGACAGGACGTGCCCGGCCAGCGCGATCCACTGCGCGACGTCCGCGCTGCGCCGCTCGACGAGCACGATCCGCGGCGCCTCGGGGGAGTCGGCCGGCTCCTCCTGCGTCGCGATCGCGCGCAGCCCGGCGACGTACCCGGCCAGCCACGGCGCGCGGGACGCCGCGAAGCCGATCAGCCCCTCGCGGTAGAAGAGGCCCGAGGCGGGCAGCGAGTCCAGCGGTTCGGGCACACCGCCGTCCGGGGTGGCGGCGGCCCAGTGCGGCGAGTTCCAGGCCGTGATGGGCAGCGCGCCGCCCGGCAGTCCCGCACCGGGCGGCAGCAGCACGGCGTGCGCGTGGAACGCGCTCCTGCGCCCGCCCGGTTCGGCTCCCACGCAGACCGCCCGGGCCAGCAGCCGGCCGCCGTCGGAGAGGGCGCTGTGGCTGAACGCCTGCGGGAAGTCGGCGAGTTCGGCGTCCGTGGGGCGGCCGGGGGCGTCGCGCGGAGGCTCGTACCCGAGCAACTGCCCGGCCTCTTCGACGAGCGGCCGGGCGATCCCGTCGGTGACGGCCGTGAACCGGACACCCGAGCCGCCGGATTCCGGCGGAACGGACGTGTAGTGCAACTGTGCCAGGCTCATGCGCCGGCTCTCCTGTGTCTGCTGTGCCTGCTGTGTGCTCGCCAATGTCTACTTCAATTCGGCGCCGCACGGGGGCCGATGGCGAGACGGACGGGGCTTCGCGGGAGGGCCGGCCCCGGTTCACGCCGGCTGGAGCAGGTCCCAGCGGTTGCCGTACAGGTCCTCGAAGACCGCGACCGAGCCGTACGGTTCGTGCCGGGGCTCCTCCAGGAACCGGACCCCGGCCGCCCGCATCCTCGCGTGGTCGCCCGCGAAGTCCCGCGTGTGGAGGAAGAAGCCCACCCGGCCGCCGGTCTGCGCGCCGACGCTCGCCCGCTGCGCGTCCCCGGCCGCGCGGGCCAGGAGCAGGGCGGCCGCGCCCTCTCCCGCGCCCGGCGGGCGCACCACGACCCAGCGGGAGCCGTCGCCCCGGTCGGTGTCCTCGACCAGGCCGAAGCCCAGCTTGTCGGTGTAGAAGGCGAGGGCCTCGTCGTAGTCGGCGACGACCAGGGTGATCAGGGCGATGTGTGACATGCGCCCGTACGTTATACGTATGATGTGCGAGCGGCAAGGATGGGAGAATGCCCCTATGGACGCGCCCGCCCGCACCGGCATCACGGCCCTGACCGCCCGCGCCCGCCGCCTCGCCGTCCCCGGCCGGCGCCGCCTGCTCGGGATCGCGGGGCCGCCCGGCGCGGGCAAGTCGACCCTCGCGGCCCTCCTGGTCGAGCGTCTCGGCGGGCTCGCCGTCCTCGTCCCCATGGACGGCTTCCACCTGGCGGGGGCCGAGCTGGAGCGCCTCGGCCGCGCGGAGCGCAAGGGCGCCCCCGACACCTTTGACGCCGCCGGCTACGCGGCCCTGCTCGCGCGGCTGCGCGCCCCGGAGCCCGGGGCCGTGGTGTACGCGCCCGCCTTCGACCGGGCCCTGGAGGAGCCGGTCGCGGGCAGCGTCGCCGTACCGCCGGAGATCCCGCTCGTCGTGACGGAGGGCAACTACCTGCTGCACGACGAAGGCCCCTGGGCGCCGGTGCGCCCGCTGCTGGACGAGGTGTGGTTCCTGGACCTGGACCCCGAGGAGCGCGTACGCCGCCTGGTGGACCGGCACGTCCGCTTCGGCAAGGAGCCGGCGCACGCGGAGCGCTGGGTCAGGGACTCCGACGAGGCCAACGCGCGCCTGGTCGCCCGGGGCCGGGGGCGCGCCGACCTGTTCGTCGGGTGGGAAGACTAGGCTCGTAGTTTGGACGATCACCGGACGGCCGATGATCTGCGGGACGGCGATCCGCCCGGCGACGGACGGTACGACGGTCAGGGCGGGCGCGGCCGACACGGGTGGAGGCGATGGTGTGGGGTTCTTCCGGCGAGGGCCTAGGCGCGACGGGCGGGACACGCCGCGCGACCCGGCGTTCTCCTTCTTCTCGGTCGACGAGGGGGCGCTGTTCCGCGGCCAGGTGCGCGAGGCCTTCGCGGAGCACGGCCTGGAGGTCACGGTCTACGTCGACGTGGTGACGGACAGTTCCGGGCGGCAGTTCGGGCTCGGCAACCTCGCGGCGGTCTGCCACAACGACGACCGGGGTCCGCGCGTCTGGGGCGAGCTGGCCCGCCAGCACGCGGGGATGGTGCTGCGTACGATGGACGGCCCCTCCGCCCTCGACACCCTGCCGCCCGAGCAGATCCGCGCCCAGCTCTACCCGCGGGTCATCAGCGCCGAGGGCCTGGACCCGCAGACGTTCGCGTACGCGCGGTCCGTCGCCCCGGGGCTGTACGAGGTGCTGGCCCTGGACCTCCCGGAGAGCGTCATGATGCTCACGGACGAGGCGCTGGAGCCGCTGGGCGAGGTCGCGTGGCTGCGGGAGCAGGCGCTGCGGAATCTGCGTGAGCTGCCGGTGGAGAAGCGCGAGACGGTCAAGGACGCGGACGGGATGCGGTTCGAGGTGGTCCTCGGCGACTCGTTCTACACGGCCAGCCGGGTCCTCGCGCTGGACTCGCTCGTGCGGCGCGTCACGGGCCGGCCGATCGGCCTGGACGGCGCGCTGGTCGCGATGCCCTTCCGGCACCAGCTCGCCTTCCACGTCATCCGCGACGCCACGATGATCCCCACCCTCAACGCGATGGCGTCGTTCGCGGCCTCGGGTTTCGAGGACACGCCCGGGGCGATCAGTCCGTACGTCTACTGGTGGCGCGGCGGCACCCTCACGCAGCTCAGCGAGGAGGACGAGGACGGCGAGGGGCTGCGGATCGTCGTCGGCGACGACTTCGAGGCGCTGCTGGAGCGGCTGGTCGAGCAGGACCCGCCGGGCTGACCGGGGGCCTCTGCCCGGCGTCCTCGCCGGCCGCCCTACCGGGCGTTCCGCCGGTCAAGTGCGCCCGGAGGGAAGGATTCCAGTCCTCTCGGCAGCTGGTACGTGAATACTCAAGCGTTTCCCCGCTCGCTGTGTTTCGTGAGCATGTCAGGTGCGCAAGATCGTCTCGGCACGCACCACGCGTTCTGGAACAGGACTCCGCCCCCACGGTTCCGGAGTCGAGCGAGAGGTAGTGATGGGCTTGCGCATGTCGAGAGTCATCAAGGGCCGGAGACCCGGTCGTACGGTCCGCCGCGTCGCGGGCGCGCTCGTGTCCCTGCTGGTGGTGTGCGGACCGGCCGTCGCCGCCACGGCACCGGCCGCCGCGGCGACCACCGCCGCACCCACCACGACGGGCGCGGCCGCGCGCACCGCACAGCCCGCGGCCGTCGCCGCCGCGACGTGCTGGGCGACCCACTACGGCGCCGAGATACCCCCCGGCTCGTTCACCGCGAGCGGCGAGATCTTCGACATGAACGCCTTGACGGCCGCCACGTCGCTGAGCCTCAACCCGCAGCTCCCCTTCGGCACGATGGTCAAGGTCACCAACGTCGCCAACAACGCCTCCGTGACGGTCCGCATCAACGACCGCGGCTCCTTCGCGTCGACGGCGGGCGCGCCGTTCTGCATCGACCTGTCCGACGGCGCGTTCCAGCGGATCGGCGCGATCTCGCCCGACCCGGGGCACTTCAACGTGACGCTGGAGGTCCTCTCCGGGAACGGCGGCGGGGGCGGGACTCCCACCGGGGCGACCGGCCCGATCCGTGGCTTCGGCGGCAAGTGCGTCGACGTCAACGCCGCGAGCAGCGCCGACGGCACCGCCGTCCAGCTGTACGACTGCAACGGCACCGGCGCGCAGAACTGGACCGCCGCGTCGGACGGCACCCTGCGCGCCCTCGGCAAGTGCCTGGACGTCTCCTCGGGCTCCACGGCCAACGGCGCGCAGGTCCAGCTGTGGACGTGCAACGGCAGCGGCGCGCAGAAGTGGCAGCGGCAGGGCAACGGCCAGGTCGTGAACCCCCAGTCGGGCAAGTGCCTCGACGCCACGGGCAACAGCTCCGCGAACCTGACCCGCCTCCAGATCTGGGACTGCTTCGGCGCCCCGAACCAGCTCTGGACCCTCCCGAGCTGACCCACGACGGACCGCTCCGGGCACCGGCCCCGACGGCTCGGGCCCGGAGCGGCCACCTCCGTCCGCCCCCGGGCGGGCGGGCTCCCCACCCCAGGGGGTCGCGCCGCGTAGGTTCGGGCGGCAGGATGAAGGCATGGCCATCAGCACCGAAGACAACCCCGCCCTCGCCCCCTTCACCGCCGACGACTACCGCGTCCGGATGGCCCGCGCCGTCGCGTCGGCCGCCGACGAGGGGCTGGCGGGGCTGCTCGTCGCTCCCGGGCCCGACCTCACGTACCTCACCGGCTACCGGCCCGGCGCCGACACCGAGCGCCTGACGCTGCTCGTCCTCGCCGCCGGCCAGGACCCCGTGCTCGTCGTGCCGGCCCTGGAGGCCGGTGACGCGGAGCGCGCGCCGGGGGCGGCCGCGCTGACGCTGCGCGACTGGACCGACGCCAAGGACCCGTACGCCGTCACCGCGCCCCTGCTCGACCCCGCGGGGCGCTTCGGCGTCAGCGACAACGCCTGGGCCATGCACCTCCTCGCGTTCCAGCACGCCCTGCCCGGCACGTCGTACGTGGCGCTCACCGAGGCGCTGCCCATGCTCCGCGCCGTCAAGGACGCCCGGGAGCTGGCCAGGGCCGAGGCGGCGGGCGCCGCCGCCGACGCGGCGTACGGCGACATCCTCGGCGTACGGTTCGCCGGGCGCAGGGAGACGGAGGTGGCCGCCGACCTTGCCGCGCTCCTCCTGCGGCACGGCCACTCGCAGGTCGACTTCACCGTGGTCGGCTCGGGCCCCAACGGCGCCAACCCGCATCACGAGGCGGGCACCCGCGTCATCGAGCGGGGCGACATGATCGTCCTCGACTTCGGCGGGCTCAAGCACGGGTACGGCTCCGACACCACCCGTACCGTCCACGTCGGCGAGCCGACCGCCGAGGAGCGGGCCGTCCACGACCTCGTCCGCGAGGCGCAGCAGGCCGGGTTCGAGGCCGTGCGTCCCGGCGTGGCCTGCCAGGAGGTCGACCGGGCCGCCCGCGCGGTCATCGACGCGGCGGGATACGGCGAGTACTTCATCCACCGCACCGGCCACGGCATCGGCGTCACCACCCACGAGCCGCCGTACATGATCGAGGGCGAGGAGCGGCCGATGGTGCCCGGCATGTGCTTCTCCATCGAGCCCGGCGTCTACCTGCCCGGCCGCTTCGGCGTCCGGATCGAGGACATCGTCACGGTGACGGAGGACGGTGGCCGCCGCTTCAACAACACGTCGCGGGAGATGGCGTTGGTGGAGTAGGGGAGTGGGTGCGGTGCGGGTCGGTGGTGGCGTTCTGCCGTCGGATACCGTGACGCGGTGGACGAGATGACAGTGCCGGCGGCCGGCATGCGGGTGAGTGTCCGGATCCGGCAGGACGTGGTGATCGCCGATCCGGAGCGCTTCCTCGCCGCCGCCCGCGCCGCCCACCTCGAACTCTCCCCCGACGCCACCGAAGAGACCGCCGCCGAGGACGTCCGCGACGTCCATGACGCCGTGTTCGCCCTCCTGGGGCGCTTCGGCGGGCTCGCGGCCGGCTCACCGGACACGACGCCACCCGCACACGCCGGCGCGCCGACTCCCGTACGCCCGGACGGACTTCGCCCGGACGGACTTCGCCCGGACGGACTTCGCCCGGCGGGCGAGTTCACGCAGGTCGTCCTCGACGATCCGCTGTCGCTGGTGGAGTACGGCTGCTTCCCGCCCGAAGACCCCTTCGCGCTGCCCTCAGGCAGCTGACGCCGCCCACCCGCCCGTACCGAACCCCCTTGGCCCGGGGCCCCGTTCAGCCGCCCGCCAGGACCACGCACGACTCCGCGGGCAGGCGCAGGACGCCGTCCGCGCCCGGCGGTTCCACCGGGTTCCATGCGGCCAGGACGCGGGCCGCGACCGGGCCGCCGAGGGGGATCTCCACCGGCCCCGGGGAGAGGTTGACCGCGATCCGCAGATCGCCCCGCCGGTACGCGAGCCAGCGCGCCTCCTCGTCGTACGCGACCTTCACCGACGCGAGGTTCGGGTCCGCCAGGTCCGGCTGGCCGCGGCGCAGGGCGATCAGGTCGCGGTGCCAGGCCAGCAGGCGCGCGTGCGGCTCCTCCGCCAACTCCGCGCGGTCCAGGCAGGAACGGTCACGGGTCGCCGGGTCCTGCGGGTCCGGGATGTCCTCCTCCGCCCACCCGTGCGCCCCGAACTCCCGGCGCCTGCCGTTGCGTACGGCCTCCGCGAGCACCGGGTCCGGGTGGTCGGTGAAGAACTGCCACGGCGTGCGCGCCCCCCACTCCTCGCCCATGAACAGCATCGGCGTGTGCGGCCCCGTCAGCACCAACGCGGCGGCGCACGCCAGCAGTCCGGGGGAGAGCGTGGCGGACAGCCGGTCCCCGAGCGCGCGGTTGCCGATCTGGTCGTGGGTCTGCGCGTACCCGAGGAAGCGGTGCGCCGGGGTCCGCGTCAGGTCCACGGGACGGCCGTGCGTACGGCCCCGGAAGCTCGAATACGTACCGTCGTGGAAGAAGACCCGCGTCAGCGTCTTCGCGAGCGCGGCGAGCGGCGCGCGCGCGAAGTCCGCGTAGTAGCCCTGGCCCTCGCCGGTCAGCGCGGTGTGCAGCGCGTGGTGGAAGTCGTCGTTCCACTGCGCGTGCAGGCCCAGCCCGCCCTGGGTGCGGGGGGTGGTCGTGCGCGGGTCCGCGAGGTCGGACTCGGCGATCAGGAACAGCGGGCGGCCGAGGCCCCCCGAGAGCCCGTCCACCGCGGTGGACAGCTCTTCGAGGAACGTCAGCGCGCGGTGGTCGGCCAGCGCGTGCACAGCGTCGAGGCGCAGCCCGTCCAGCCGGAAGTCCCGCAGCCACGCGAGGGCGCTCTCCAGCAGGTACGCGCGGACGTCGTCCGATCCCGGGGCGTCCAGGTTGACGGCCGCGCCCCACGGCGTGTGATGGGTGTCCGTGAAGTACGGGCCGAACTGGGGCAGGTAGTTGCCCGCCGGGCCCAGGTGGTTGTGCACCACGTCCAGGACGACGCCGAGCCCGAGGGCGTGCGCGGCGTCGACGAAGCGCTTCAGCCCGGCCGGGCCGCCGTACGGCTCGTGCACCGCCCACAGCGACACCCCCTCGTACCCCCACCCGTGGACCCCGGGGAACGGGCACACGGGCATCAACTCGACATGGGTGACGCCCAGTTCGGCCAGCGCGCCGAGCTGCTCCGCCGCCGCGTCGAAGGTGCCCTCGCCGGTGAACGTCCCCACGTGCATCTCGTACAGGACGGCTCCCGGCAGGTCCACGCCGGGCCATTCGGCCTGCCACTCGTGCGCCGTCTGGTCCACGACCGCGCTCAGCCCGTCGGGGCCGTCGGGCTGGCGGCGCGAGCGGGGGTCGGGCAGGACGGGACCGCCGTCGAGCGCGAAGCCGTACCGGCTCCCGTCGGCGGCGGGCGCCTGGGCGATCCACCAGCCGTCGCGCTCCGGATCGCGTTCCATCGGTACGTCGTCGTCCTCGACCCGGAGCACGACCCGGTCCTGCGCCTGCGGCGCCCACACCTCGAACTGCACGGGCTGTTCCCCCTTGTCGCCGTACCGGCCAGTACCCGATGTACCCGCCTGTCACCGCTGCCGTCACCGCTGCCGTCACCGCTGCCGTCACCTCAGCTGTCGCCGCTGCGTCACCACAGCTGTCACCCACAGCGGTCAGGACCACTGTCCTCACTACTGTCCCCCCATGGTGACAAGACAGACGGCCGGAGGCCGGGTGATCGCCGCGAATCGGGCGCGGGTTCCCTCCGGTGCAGGTCAGCGCTGGGCCGGATGTGGTGTGCCGCCGGTACCGTCTGGACACCTCGGGGGCGTCGGCCCGACAATCACGGGGTGACGTCCTCCTTCGAGTTCCAGACGTATCCCGCGCGGCTGTCCGACGCCGAGCGCGACCGCGTACTCGCGGTGCTCAGGGAGGGCGCGGCGATGGGCCGGCTGTCGCACGACACCTTCCTGCGCCGTACGGATCTCGTGCTCGCGGCCCGGGGCATCGACGAACTCAAGGCGATCACCGCGGACTTGGAGACCGAGAGCCCGTGGTCGCGGAAGCTCTTCGGCACGGTGAGCCGGATCTCGGCGTTCTCGATACGGCTGCGCAGGGCGTGGCAGGTCGAACGCCTGCCGAAGCTGCTGCTCCCGCAGCCGGGCCCGTACCCGCTGCGGATCGGCCGCGATCCGATGAACGGACTGCGGCTCAGCCACGAGACGGTCTCCCGCGTCCACGCCGAGCTGAGCATGCAGGGCGGGGTGTGGATCCTCCGCGACCTCGGCTCGACGAACGGCACGACGGTCAACGGGCGCCGCGTCACCGAGACGGTCGTGGTGCGGGACGGCGACATGGTGGGCTTCGGCCGGATGGACTTCCGCCTGTCCTCGGGGGAACAGCAGCCCCGGAGCTGAGGGAGCGTCCGCCGGTACGGGGACCTCTGCCGGGTACGGGCGTGTCCGCCGGTACGGGCGCCGCGTACCGCTGACCGGCCCCGTCCGCCACCCGTACGGCCGTGCGCCGACTGCGGGGCGGCCCGGACGGTGGTCGGCTGTGGGGTAACCGCGCCCGTCCGCAGGCGCGCCCGCCCGGTCAAGGGGGCCCACATGCCGGTCGATCCGTCCGCCCGCATACGCGCCACGAACGCGACGGACCCGGCAGCCGGGCGGGACGACCCCGCGCTGACCCCCGCCACCTCCGCCGCGTGGCCCGCCCCCGGAGGCGTCCCCGCCGAGTGCCCGGCGGCCTCGCGGGTCGCCCTGCCCGGTGGCGGCGGGGCCGACGTGCGGGGCGCGGGCGGGAGCGGTGGGGGCAATGGGGTGCCCCGGGTGTTGTTGCGGGGGGCCGTGCCCGATCCGTACCCCTTCTACCGCACCCTCCGCGAGCGTTCGCCCCTCGCCTACGAGCCCGTCCTCGGGGTCTGGCTCGTCAGCCGGTACGACGACGTCTCCCTCGCGCTCACCGACCCCCGGTTCACCCAGGGCCACCGGCCCGGCGACCCGGACTGCGCCGCCCACCCCGTGCTGCCGGAACGCGGGCTCGGGGAGGTCGTCGAGCGCACCGCGTACGTCCTCGCGCGGCGTATCGCCGGGCGGGGGCGGGCCGACCTGGTCGAGGAGTTCTGCCGGTGGCTGCCCGCCGGGGCGCTCGCGACCGCCGTCGGCGGCGCCTGCCGGGACGGCCGCGACCTGTCCCGGCTCGTACGCCGCCGCGCCGAGACCGCCCCCGCCGGACCGTGCGCGTCCCGGACCGCCGTCCGCGAGACGGCCCTCGCCGCGTTCCTCGCCAACGTGCTGGGGGAGCCGGGCCTCGGCGCGCTCCTGCGCGAACACCCCGCGCTGATCCCGCGCGCCTGGGCCGAGTCCCTGCGGCGCGACCCGCCCGTCCAGGTCGTGCTGCGCCGTACCTCCGCCGAGGTCGAGGTGACCGGCGGCACCCTCCCGCCCGGCGCCCGGGTCGCCTGCCTCATCGGCGCGGCGGGCCGCGACCCCGCCCGCTTCCGGGACCCCGACCGCTTCGACCTGGCGCGGACCGACCCCGGCCAGCTCACCTTCGGCACCGGCTCCTGCCCGGCCGTGCTGCTCGCGGGCCTGGAGGCGGAACACGGCGTACGGGCCCTGCTGACGGCGATGCCCGCCCTGCGCTGGGCCGACGGCTTCCGCCCCGTCCCGGCCGGACTGGTCGTCAGGGCCCCGCGGACGCTTCTGGTCAGCCCCGGCGGCCGACGGGGGTCGTAGGGCCCAGGGGGAGCCCCGTTCACCCGCACTGACAGCCTGTTCGCCCGCTCCGATCACCCGAAAAGCGCCGCGATCGCCCCAGCGCGTCGTACTCCCGCATCTCCGCCCGCCGCATCTCCGCCCGCGGGTCGACGGCGGTGTGCCCCGCATCGCGTGCACACGATGCGGGGCACAGGGCGCGAGGCACAGGGGGCCGGAGCGTCCGTCTACGGACGAACGGTCCTCAGCAACGCCACCGGGCGGTCCGCGAAGAGGTCCGACACGAGCACCGGTACGCCGCCCTCGAACTCCCTCGCCGGGGACGCCAGCGCGTCCGACCAGCGCCCCGGCGGCAGGACCAGCTCGGTGTCGCCCCAGCCCCCCGCCTCCGCCAGGCGCAGAGGCAGCCGCGTCACCGCCGTGACCACCTCGCCCGAGCGGCAGAACGCCAGGCAGTGGTCCGTGGCCCGGCCGTTCGCGGTCAGCGGCAGGTACGTCCCCGACGCGCCGAACACCTCGGGACGCTCCCGGCGCAGCCCCAGCGCCGCCGTCGTGACCACCGTCTTCTCGTCGGGCGGCCCGGTCCGGAACGGCGCCCGGTTGTCCGGGTCCACCAGGGCCACGTACTCCCGCTCCGTGCCCTGGTACAGGTCGGGGACCCCCGGCATCGTCAGGTGCACCAGCGCCGCGCCCAGCGCGCTCGCCCGTACGTAGGGGCCGAGCGTGCGGGTGAACGCGGCGACCGTCCGCCGCGCCGGCCCGGCCGGACCCGCCTCGACGAACTCCGTCACCGCGCGCTCGTACAGCGGGTCGCCCTCGGTCCAGTTGGTGTGCAGCCCCGCCTCCCGCACCGACTTGAGCAGGGCCGGCACCATCCGCGCGCCGTCCGGCCAGGAGGCCTCCGCCGCCTCCACGTCCCCGGCCGGCGTCCCGGGAGCGGCGCCGAACGCGCGCCCGCCCCCGTCGTTCTCCTCCAGGATCTCGCCCGCCGGGGTGAAACCCACCGACGTCTGCCACGCCTGCCAGGCCATCTGCGGGTCCGGCGCCGCCACGCCCGTCACCCGCTCCAGCAGGTCGCCCCACCGCTCGGGGCACTCGGACAGGACAGCGATCCCGGCCCGAACGTCCGCGCTGCGCTTGGTGTCGTGCGTCGTCAGTACGGTTCCGGTGGTCGGCCAGTCGCGTGCCAGCCGGGCGCAGTACGCGTGGAACCGCTCCGGGCTCACCGCCGGATCGCCCGGATCGCCGCCCACCTCGTTCGCCGAGATCAGCGGCACGTAGCGGTAGAACGCCGTGTCCTCCACGGACTTGGCGCGCAGCGCCGACGACGTCTGGGCGAAGCGCGCGCAGAACGCCACGTGGTCCGGGCCCGTACCGAGCCGGCCGAGCGCCAGCTCCCGTACGACGTCCACCGCCGCCGACTCGCCCGGCACGACGAAGGCCGCCTTCACCTGCCGTACCGCCTCGTCGGACACCGCCGCCTCCGCCGCGTCCGGGCTCGGGCCGCCCGCCGTCGTGTACGGGCGGTAGACCGGCACCCGGACCAGCAGCTCCCGGATCGCCGTGCGCAGCGCCCACGGCGCGTGGTCCCGCAGGGCCGGGTCCGCGGCGCAGATTCGTTCCGCCGCCCGGCCGAGGAACGCGGTCTCGGCGGCCAGTTCATGGATGACGACCTTGTACGCGGCCCGGCGCACCGTACCTTCCCAGTACCCGCCCCGGTCCCCGGCCGGCGCCGCGACCGTGCGGTACAGGTCCTCCAGCGCCCGCGCGCCCACCGGGTCGGTGAAGACGCCGTCGATCCGGTGCAGCGCGTCGTAGCCGGTGGTCCCGGCGACCGGCCAGCCCGCGGGGAGCGGCTCCTCGCCGGTGAGGATCTTCTCCACGACCGTCCAGCAGTCGCCACCCGTCGCCTCGTCCAGCCGCCGCAGGTACGCCTCCGGGTCGGCCAGCCCGTCCGGGTGGTCGATCCGCAGCCCGTCCACGACGCCGTCCCGTACCAGCTCGAGGATCTTCGCGTGGGTCGCGTCGAACACCTCCGGGTCCTCGACCCGCACCCCGATCAGGTCGGAGATGGTGAAGAACCGCCGGTAGTTGAGCTCCGTACGGGCCAGCCGCCACCACGCGAGCCGGTAGTGCTGACGGTCCAGCAGCTCGGGCAGCGGCAGGTGCGCGGTGCCCTCGGCCAGCGGGAAGCGCTGCTCGCCGTGGCACAGCAGGCCCTCCTCGACGCGCAGCTCGCCGGCGGCCAGCTCGCCGCCGACCGGGCCCGGCAGGACGGGCATCAGCAGCTTGCCGTCCCCCGCGTCCCAGTCGATGTCGAACCAGCGGGCGTACGGCGAGTCCCGGCCCTCGCGCAGCACCTCCCACAGGGCCTTGTTGTGCCGGGGCGCGGTGGCCATGTGGTTGGGGACGATGTCGAGGACGATCCCGAGGCCGTACTCATGGGCCCGGGCCGCCAGCCGGCGCAGGCCGTCCTCGCCGCCCAGCTCGGCGCGTACGGCGGAGTGGTCGACGACGTCGTAGCCGTGCGCCGAGCCGGGGACGGCCTCCAGCACCGGCGAGAGGTGCAGGTGCGAGACGCCGAGCGCGGCGAGGTAGGGCACGGCTTTGGCCGCCGCCGAGAAGGGGAAGTCCGGCTGGAGCTGGAGCCGGTAGGTCGCGGTGGGCGTCATACGATCGTACGTACCCCGGTTCTGGGCTTCTGTGTCATCACCGTCCCCGGCTCATGCGTACGGCCGGACGACGGGCCCGGTGGGGTCTTCGCGATCACCCGGCCGCCGTAGAGCCTACGGCTTGTGGACGTACGGCGTGGTGATGCTCAGCTGTACGAATCCCAGCCGGTGGAGGATCGGGCGGCTGTCGTCGGACGCGTCGACCTGGAGATAGGGGTATCCGCGCGCGGCGGCGATCCGCGCCCGGTACGCCACCAGCGCCCGGTAGACGCCCTTCCCGCGCCACGCCTCGGTCGTCCCGCCGCCCCACAGCCCGGCGAACTCCTTGCCCGGCGGCAGATCCATGCGGGCCGCGCTGACCGGTACGTCCCCCGCCATGGCGACCACCGCGACGACCTCGTCGGGCGTCCCGGTGAGCTGGGCGAGGAGCCGCTGCCTGAGCCATCCGCCGTCCGAGCCGAAGGCCTGCTCGTGGACGGACGCCATCAGCTCGACCCCGGCCGCGTCGGTGACCGGGACCAGCCGTACGCCCTCGGGCAGCTCGACCGGGGCGGTCAGGGCGGCGGCCTCCCCGACCATCAGGGCCTCGGCGGGCTCGGCCACGAACCCGGCCGCGAGGAGCAGGGCGGGGAGGGTGGCGGGGCGGTCGTGGCTGTAGTGCTTCCACTCGAACTCGCGCCCGAGGGCGGTGAAGTGCGCCACCTGCGCGGCGACGGCGGCCGGGGCGGACTCCTCGTCCAGGTCCGACCAGAGGACGCCGTTCCAGTCGTGCGGGCCGCCGCTCTGCCGTACCACTCCGCCGGTGTGCTCGACGACGGCGGCGGAGTTGTCGGGCGTGGCGTCCCGGCGCATGTGCCGGTCGAACCGATTCAGTACCTCGTGCTGATCCATCCGGCCACCAGAACACCGCGAGGCGGCGGGGGCAACCGCATTAAGCCCCCACCGCCCCGTGCCCGGTGTCACGCCGGGTACGTCAGGCCCGCCCGGCCGGGCGGGCCGGGCCCGTCACGCCGGGCGCATCAGGACCGTCAGGCTGCGGCCGATCATCGTGATCCGCTCACCGCCGTCGACCTTCTCGCCCTGCCCCGGAGGCACCCCCTCCGGCCGGGCCGTGTCCACCATCACCTGCCACTGGCGCCCGTGGTTCACCGGGACCACGAACTCCAGTTCCTCCGCGCTCGCGTTGAACATCAACAGGAACGAGTCGTCCGAGATCCGCTCACCGCGCGGCCCCGGCTCGGAGATCGCGCCCCCGTTCAGGAAGACCGTCATGGCCTTGGCGTGGGCCGCCTGCCAGTCCTCCTGCGTCATCTCGCCGCCCTCCGGCGTGAACCACGAGATGTCGGAGAGGTCGTCGTGCGTGCCCTCCACCGGACGGCCGTGGAAGAAGCGCCGCCGCCGGAAGACCGGATGGTCGCGCCGCAGCCACACCATGGCCTGGGTGAACTCGAGCATGGTCCGGTCGGTGTCCTCGCCCGGCTCGGGCCACTTGACCCACGACACCTCGTTGTCCTGGCAGTAGGCGTTGTTGTTGCCGCCCTGCGTCCGGGAGAACTCGTCACCGTGGCTCAGCATCGGCACGCCCTGCGACAGCATCAGCGTCGCGACGAAGTTGCGCATCTGGCGGTTGCGCAGCTCGATGATCTCCGGATCGTCGGTCTCGCCCTCCACCCCGCAGTTCCACGACCGGTTGTGGCTCTCGCCGTCCCGGTTGTCCTCACCGTTGGCGTCGTTGTGCTTGTCGTTGTACGACACCATGTCGTGCAGGGTGAAGCCGTCGTGGCAGGTGGTGAAGTTGATGGAGGCCAGCGGCCGGCGCCCGTCGTCCTGGTAGAGGTCGGACGAACCGGTGAGGCGGCCGGCGAACTCCGCCAGCGTCCTCGGCTCGCCCCGCCACAGGTCCCGTACGGTGTCGCGGTACTTGCCGTTCCACTCGGTCCACAGCGGCGGGAAGTTCCCCACCTGGTACCCGCCCTCGCCCACGTCCCACGGCTCGGCGATCAGCTTCACCTGGCTCACCACCGGGTCCTGCTGCACCAGGTCGAAGAACGACGACAGCCGGTCCACCTCGTGGAACTGGCGGGCCAGGGTCGCCGCCAGGTCGAAGCGGAAACCGTCGACGTGCATCTCGGTCACCCAGTACCGCAGCGAGTCCATGATCAGCTGGAGCACGTGCGGGCTGCGCATCAGCAGGGAGTTCCCGGTCCCCGTGGTGTCCGTGTAGTAGCGCTGGTCCTCGGACAGCCGGTAGTACTGCGCGTTGTCCAGGCCGCGGAAGGAGAGCGTCGGGCCGAGGTGGTTGCCCTCCGCCGTGTGGTTGTAGACGACGTCGAGGATGACCTCGATGCCCGCCTGGTGCAGCGCCTTGACCGCCTGCTTGAACTCCAGGACCTGTTCGCCCCGGTCGCCCCAGGAGGCGTAGGTGTTGTGCGGGGCGAAGAAGCCGATCGTGTTGTAGCCCCAGTAGTTCGCGAGGCCGGCGTCCACGAGGCGGTGGTCGTTGACGAACTGGTGGACCGGCATCAGCTCCAGCGCGGTCACGCCCAGCTCCGTCAGGTGCTCGATCACCGCCGGGTGGGCCAGCCCCGCGTACGTGCCGCGCAGTTCCTCGGGCAGCTCCGGGTGGAGCATCGTGAGGCCCTTCACGTGGGCCTCGTACAGGACCGTCTTGTGGTACTCGGTCCGCGGGAGCCGGTCGTCGCCCCAGTCGAAGTACGGATTGACCACGACCGAGGTCATCGTGTGGGGGGCGGAGTCCAGGTCGTTGCGCGAGTCCGGCTTCCCGAAGTGGTAGCCGTAGACCGACTCGTTCCATTCGACGGCCCCGCTGATCGCACGCGCGTACGGGTCGAGGAGCAGCTTGGCGGAGTTGCAGCGCTGCCCCCGCTCCGGTTCGTACGGTCCGTGCGCCCGGAAGCCGTAGCGCTGGCCGGGCATGATGCCCGGCAGGTAGGCGTGCCGGACGAAGGCGTCGCTCTCGCGCAGTTCCACCGCCGTTTCTGAACCGTCGTCGTGCAGCAGGCACAACTCGATCCGGTCGGCGGCCTCGGAGTAGACCGCGAAGTTGGTGCCGGCGCCGTCGTACGTGGCGCCGAGGGGATACGTCTGTCCCGGCCAGACCTGCATAGATACAACTCTTCCATTTCTGATCCGGGTGCTGCGGGTCACTTGAAGACAGATCTTCCCCGAAAGTGGCGTCACCACCTAGGAACCGGATGGATTCTTGCCCGAGTCAACGTGACGTTCCGCGCCGTCGCCCGGATCGCGGACCCCGGTTCCGGGGCGCGGGAGGCCCCGGGGAGCCGGGCCGGGGAGGGCGCGCATCGGGCGCAATCCCTATGAATCACCTCACTCCGTCCGATCTCGCCACCGGGAACGGCCTTCCTGATCACGGGAGTTGGCAAACCGGCCTCTCCATCGGGCTGCACCGGCTCCCGTCGGCGGAGTACCCTTCCTTGATCGTTGAAAGGGAGATGAAGGCGGTGCGCGGGTGAGCTCGGGAGGCCTGGAGCTACCCCCCGGTGACGTGGGTCACGAGGGGGATTCCGGCGACATCCCGCCCGGGGCGGTCTCCCTCGCGCGCCCGATGGAGATCGGGGCGGAGCTGGACTGGGGCGCGGAGGCCTGGAGCGAGGTCCGCACCCGCGCGCAGCGGGCCGGGCGCGCCTACATCTGGCTGAACCTGGTCGAGCAGCGGCTGCGGTCCGTGGTGGCCGCCGTGCTGAGGCCCATCTACGAACCGGTGCACGGCGAGGAGTGGGTGGTCGCCGCCGCCGGCCCCGCCGGGCAGGAGTGGGTGCAGCGGGCGGTGGCCGTACGGGAGGTGTCGCGGCGCAAGGGCTATCTCCTGGACCCGGCCGACGACAACGTCCTGAGCTTCCTCACCCTCCCGCAGCTGCGGGAGCTGATGGTCCAGCACTGGCCCTGCTTCGAGCCCTACTTTGACGACCGGCGTGACGTGGAACTGGCGCTGGACGAGCTGGAGGTCGCGCGGAACGTCGTCTCGCGCAACCGCGCGCTCTCCGAGACGGTCCTCGCGCAGGCGGAGCGGGCCTCGGCCCGGCTGCTGGAGATCCTCGGCGGGGGCGCCGGGATCCCGTCGACCGCGCGGCTGCGGGTCGACGCGGTGGAGGACCTGGTCGGCGACCGGTACGCGGACGTCGTCTCCGTCCACCCCGACCGGGTCAGGCTCCAGCGCCAGATCCCGGCGGAGGACCTGTTCGGCGGGGCCCGGCGCGTCGACGCGATCGGGATAGGCCTGAACCTCCTCGTGCAGAACTTCTCCGGGCGCCGCCTGATCCGGCTCGCCGAGTCGGGCTGCCGGATACGGCTCGTCTTCCTCAACCCCGCGAGCAGCGCGGTCAAGCGGCGCGAGCGCGAACTGGGCCTGAAGAAGGGCGAGCTGAGCCGCACGGTGGAGATGAACATCCTGCACATGCGGCGGGTCCGCTCCAACCTCCGCGACCCGGGCGCCTTCGAGATCCACGTCTTCGACGAGACCCCGCGCTTCACCGCGTACCTGGTGGACGGCGACGGCCCCGACGGCCTCGCCGTGGTCCAGTCGTACCTGCGCCGGGCCCGCGGCATGGAGGCCCCGGTCCTGGTCCTGCGAGGCGGCGGCCGCGAGGTGGTCCGAGCGGGCCAGGAACAGGAACACGGCCTCTTCCAGACGTACCGCGAGGAGTTCGAGTCGGTCTGGACGGACTCCCGCCCGGTGTCCTGAACACCGGGTGCACCTGGGGCGGGTGCGCGCTCATCGGAGAGCGTGGCTGTCAGGGTTGTGCCTGCGGCAATTGAGTCCGGAAGGGTCGAACTGCTTGACCGCCCCGTGGCCGCCGGCCGCGGCGGAACCACCGTCACCTACGCCCTCGCCTCGTAGAAGAACCGGACGCCTGCCCACTCACCTCCAACGGCTGGAGCGCGAGAAGGCAGGTGCCCGGACGGGCGGTCATGCCCGGGGCAGTGAAAGCCGCCGCGCAGGTGTTGTCGGGTGGTCACCATGGTCTCGGGCCACGCGGCCCGGAGCCCTGGGAGTCGAAGTGCGCGCTCGTGCAGCGGAAGGGCTGGTCGGTGCCCGTGCTGGTTCCACACGGTGTTGTCAGGGCTGTGCCTGCCGCGTGTACTTGATCGTGAGGGACAGCCCCAGCCACAGGGCTACGGCGACCACGCACAGGACCCACCCAGCTGGGTTCCCCATGATTCCGATTGCGACACCGGATACGAGAAGAACGACAGAAGCGACGGAGGCCATGACGTAATACATGCGGACTTTCGCCTGCTGTTCAACTGACTGTCCGAGACGACCCATGGTGGAGCCACCCTCCTGTAGTTTTCGATGTGGAGGGTGGGCGGCAGAATCGGCCGCCCACCCGAAGATTGACTAACCACCGATCAGGTTTGACACCCCTGTGCTTGCGCCCCACGCCCCGGCGTAGCAAACGGCCTGCCCGCCGACTGCGGAGGCGCCCAGGGTCGCGGGAGTGGTCAAGCCCAGTACGGCTTCGCACCCGAGTCCCACCGCCGCACCGGCGGCGAATCCGGCCACATCCCCCCAGAGGGCTTGTGTATCGCCCTGGCGCAGGTGGTCGACGGCTTGTATTCCGTCACCTATGGGACCGAGCCAGTCGAGTGCCGAGAGCCCCGTGGGGTCTGTGTGGTTAACGGGGTCGCCGCCGGCGTAGAGGTAGCTGTTGTTTTCCTTGCCGGAGGGGTCGGGTTGGGTGAAGCGGCCGAGGTTGGCGTCGTAGTAGCGGGCGCCCATCTTGTAGAGCCCTGACGGGTCGAGGTAGGTGCTGGTGTAGCGGTAGGGCTGCGCGGTGCCGGTGGTGGTGCGGGGTTCGCCGTAGGGGCCGTAGGCGTAGGTGGCGGTGCGTTTGCCCGTGGCGTCGACGAGGCCGATGACCGAACCCTGGACGTCCGTGAGGTAGTACTGGCTGTTCCCCCCGGTCCTCATGGACACCAGGGTGCCCGAGGGTTCGCGGACGAAACCGGTGGTGGTACCGGCGGCGTTCTGGTTGCTCAGGCCGACGGCCGCGTTGGTGAAGGTGGTGGTGTCGCGGGCCAGGCGCTGGGTGTTGTCGGTGCCGGCGTAGGTCTGGCCGGTGGTGGCACCGGCCTGGGTGTAGGCGCCCAGTTGGGTGAAGGGGGTCCACGTCCCGCCCGTGCGGGTGCCGGTGGGACCGGCCGCGCTCGTCTCGTTGCCGGCGCCGTCGTAGGAGAAGTTGGTGTTGCCGTTGAAGGCGGTCAGCTCGCCCGCGTCGTTGTAGGTCGCCTTCTGGGTGGCGTCGTCGCAACTGGCGGGAAGGCTGGTGCCGGAGGAGCCGCCGGTGCGGTTGCCGGCCTTGTCGTAGCAGTAGGCCCAACCGGCGGTGGTGGCCCCGCTCCTGGTCTCCACGGCCTTGGTGAGGCGGCCCGCGGTGTCGTACGTGTAGGCGGTGGCGGCGCCGTCCGCGGTGCGCTTGCGGATCTTGTCGGTGTCCTTGCCCGCGTTCGCGTAGTCGTAGGAGATCGAGGACAGGGTCGTCGTACCCGACTTGGCCTCGACCTTCGTGGGCCGGCCGGAGTTGTCCGGGGTGACGGTCTGGATGGTGCCGCCCGGGAAGGTGGTCCTGGTCCGCTCGCCGTTGTTGTTGTAGCTGTAGCTCGTCCTCGCGCCGCCCGGTTCGGTGACGGAGGTCAGCTGGTTGGCGTCGTCGTAGCCGTACGTCACCGTGCCGCCGGAGTCGGTGGCCGTGGCCAGGTTGCCGGTGGCGTCGTAGGTGATCGAGGTGGCCGGGGTGCCCGGCAGGGTGCGGGTGCGCTCGCGGTTCTGCTCGTCGTAGGTGAACGTCGAGGTTCCGGCCGGGGTGGTACGGGTCTTGAGGTTGCCGTCCGCGTCGTAGGTGTACGTGACGGTGGCACTGCCGGCGGTCTGGGTCTTCACCCGGTCGCGGTTGTCGTAGGTGTAGGTGGTGGTGACGCCGCGTCCGTCGGTTGTCGTCCTCTGACGGCCCAGGGTGTCGTAGGTGTACGTGATCGGGTCGAGCGGGGACGGCGGGGTGACCTTGGTCAGGTTGCCGGCGGAGTCGTACGTGTAGCCGGTCTTCTTCTCCCGTGGGTCGGTGGCCGTGCAGCGCTGGCCGGGCAGGCCGCCGCAGGTCATCGTGCCGGTCCTGGGGTTGTAGGTGTACGTCCACTTCGCGGCGGTGCCGCCGGAGGTGGAGTCCTCGGAGGTCAGCAGGTTGCCGGAGGTGTCGTAGCCGTTGGCGGTCTTCTCCGCCGAGGCGGAGGTGGCCGTCTCGGGAAAGTAGCCGCTGCCCTTCTTCACCCAGGTCGCGGTGGCGGAGGCGCCGGTCGGGAGGGCCGCCGAGGTGGGGTTGAAGGCGGAGTCGTACGTGTAACTGGTGACGTTGCCGTCCTGGGGGGAGGCGCCCATCGCGTCGGTGGCCGTCGCGATGTTGTTGTCCGGGCCCCAGGACTTCGAGCGCTCGTGCCCGAGCGGGTCCTCGGTCCCCTTGGTCCGCCAGAATCCGTCGACCGTCTTGAGCGTGTTCTTCCCCCGCGGGTCGGTGATCCGGACGAAGCCCTCACTGCTGGTGTTGTCGGGGCCCAGCGCCCAGCTGAAGACGGTGGTGTTGCCGGCTCCGGTCGAGTTGTCGACCACGCGGGTAAGCGAGGCGACCTTGGCGCTGTCCCAGGTGAACCTGGTCTGCCGCCCCTCCGCCGTCGTGACCTTGGTCGGGCGGCCGGAGGTGTCGTAGTCGAAGGTGGTGGTCCTGCCGTCGGTGTCGGTGAAGGTCTTGATCAGGTCACCGGAGTAGGTGTAGCCGATCGTCCGGCCGGTGTTGTCGGTGACCTCGGTGAGGTGTGTGCCGTCGTTGGCGAAGGTCAGCGTGCGGCCCGACGCGGAGGTGATCTTGGAGGTGAAGTCACCGGAGTAGGTGATCGTGGTGGCGTTGCCGTTCTTGTCCTCCACCTTCGACACTCGTGCGGGCCCGGTGGTGCCCGGACGGCTGAAGGTGGTCTTCTCCCCGGTGCGACGGGTCGTGAGAGTGAAGGACTTCTTGTCCGAGGCCTCGGTCAGATCCTGCTTGTAGCCCTTGGCGGGGGTGAAACCCGCGCCGTCCCGGGCGAAGACGGCGACGGTGCGCGACGGGCCTTCGACCGAGGCGCCGTTGGGGGTGGGCTCCGTGACGACGTAGTCGGCGCCGGAGGTGGCGCTCCACCCCATGCTGTTGAGGCTGTTGAAGGTGTCGCCGTAGGACAGGCCCGGGCCGGAGTCGGGGATGTCGAAGCCCTCGACGGTCAGGAGCAGGTTGCCGTTGCCGTAGTTGACCTGGGCACTGACACCGTCGGAGAGCTGGGCGGAGTAGAACTCCGACCAAGGGACCTGGCCGATGCCGAAGGCGTGGAAACCCGGATCGGCCTCGGCGGACTTCACCAGCGGCCGCCCGGCGGAGTCAGCCGTCTCCAGCGGGGTGCTCGCCGGTGCCTTCGTCACCCCCAGCGGCGACGGGCCCGGCTCGGCCGCGGGGGCCGGCGCGCCGGCGGGACGCGTGGCCGGTAGGGGCTGGGCGTTCGCGGGGAGGGCGGCGGTCATGGTGGCCGTCGCGGTGGCCACCGCCAGGACGGACAGCGGCCACCAGTGTCTGCGGCGGCGCGCCACGGGCATGCGAGGATTCACGAAGGTCTCTCCGATGCGTGAGATGGCGAAGGAGCAGGACCTGCTGGGGCGGCATCCCTGCACGGATGCCGCCCCGCCCTGTTCCCCTCGCCGGAGGTGAGGTGGGAGAAGTGGTACGAGACGTCAGGTGGGCTACGGTCAGCAGCGCTTGGACGTACGGGTGCTGAGCGGCACCGGGTAGTCAGGGATGCTGATCGTTCCGTCGGCCGAGGTGCACTCGTCGGCCGTGTCGGCCGCGGCGCTCCAGAACTCCTGCGCGTGAGTGTCGAACACCACTCGCTTACCGACCAGGGCGCTGCGCTCGTACGCCCACACGCCGACCGTCAGGGTGAAGTTGACGTTCTGGTCCAGGAAGGACTTCCACGCCCAGACGTAGCCGTAGTTCTTGTCGCAGCTGGGCGAGTAGAACTGCTTGACCGAGGCGATCGTCTCGGTGTCCCGGTAGATGTACTCGGTCGTGCCGATCTGCGCGGCGTCCGCGCACACCCCCGCCGCCGTTGCCACGGCACTGAGCGGATTGCCGGCCTCCGTACCCGCCGTACCCGCCGCGGCGTTCGCGGTCCGCTGCTGCGGTGTGGCTCCCGGACCGACGCCCGCCGAAGCCACCCCCGTGCCCAGCAACGACATTGTCGCCCCCGCGACCGTCGCCACCAGCGTCATCTGTACACGTCTCACGTGCACAACCCCCTCGAAGAAGCACGCAACCCGCATGGCCCGAACGGGTATCGGGGTGTACGCGCTTTGGAAGGCGCACCGACCGGTGCGCCTTCCCATCCTCACCACACGCCCCACCGGAACGGCACATTCCATCGGAACCGCTACACCACGCGAGCACTCTGACGTACGGTCACCTCACGGATTCGGAGTGCATCCTCCTTCGAATCGACGGGAGTCGTGCGGCCCTGCATCAGATCCCCAGCCCGGTGTGTGGGGCGACGGCAGGTGTGCGGGACGGGGTGTAAGGCGTGACGTACACGACACGCATGACACTCCCATGTGCGGGCAGACGCAGCGGTTTGCTCGGTCCTGGGAGCGGCGGCGGCAATGGTGACGGGCCGGTGTCGCGCTCGTCGGCGGTTCCGTACGGCCTGCCCGGCCGGGGGCGCTGTCAGTGGGGGGTGGCAGGGTGGGGGTTCGGCGGGGGAAGCGCCTACACGGGGGTAGCGCCACCGCTCGACTAGGGAGGGATCACGATGACTTGGCACGGTGAGGCGCTGGTCGCGTTCGACCTGGAGACCACGGGCACGGACATCGAGAGCGATCGCATCGTCACCGCCGCGCTGGTGAGGCTGGAGCCGGACGGGCGGGTCGGCGAGGAGCGGACGTGGCTGCTCGACCCGGGGATCTCCATCCCCGAGCAGGCGTCGGCGATCCACGGCATCTCCACGGACCGGGCCCGCGCGCACGGTTCGCCGGCCGCGCCGGCGGTCGGGGAGATCACGGAGGCGGTGGCGCGGGTGTTCCGCTCGGGCGTACCGCTGGTGGTGATGAACGCGCGGTACGACCTGTCGCTGCTGGACCGGGAGTGCCGGCGGCACGGGATCGAGCCGCTCTCGGCCCGCCCGGTCGCGGACCCCTGGCCGGTCGTCGACCCGCTGGTGCTGGACAAGCACGCGGACCGGTACCGCAAGGGCCGGCGCACCCTCCAGGCGCTCTGCGCGCACTACGGGGTGGAGCTGGCGGACGCGCACAACGCGCGCGCGGACGCCGTCGCGGCGGCCCGCGCGGCGCGCCGCATGGGCGAGAGGCACCCGTCCATAGGATCCGTGCCGCTCGCGGACCTGCACGAGCTCCAGGTCCGCGCGGCGGCCGAGCAGTCCGCCTCGCTCCAGGACTATCTGCGGCGTACGTCGAATCCCTCGGCGTACATCGAGCCGTCCTGGCCGCTCGTCCCGCACGGCGCGCGCGTGGCCTGAGCGGCGGTCAGAACGGGTACCAGCGGACCTCCGGGTCACCGTCCCGCAGCGAGGCGACCCGGCGGCGGAACTCCGCCGCGGCCTTCGGGTTGGCCGGGGCGTGCTGGGCCACCCACGCGCAGCTCGCCGTCTCGCGGGCGCCGCGCAGCACGGTCCAGCCCGGCCAGTCGCGCACGTCCCAGCCGTACGCGGACGTGAAGGTGTTGTACGCGTCGGGGGCCAGTCCGTACCGGTCCCTGGACAGGGCCATCACCACCAGGTCGTGCTCCCGCAGGTCCGCCGAGAAGGTCTCCAGGTCGACCAGGACCGGTCCGTCCGGGCCGACGTGGACGTTGCGCGGCAGCGCGTCGCCGTGGATCGGGCCCGGCGGCAGGTGCGGGGTGAGGGCGGCCGCCGCATCGGCGAAGCCGTCCCTGCGCTCCCGCAGGAAGGCCGCGTCGGCCGGGTCGACGGCGTCGCCCGCGAGCCGCAGCCATCGCTCGACCCCGCCGAGCAACTCGCGGCGGGGGAGGGCGAACGACGGTTCCGGCAGGGCGTGGACCGCGCGCAGCAGGGACGCCAGGTCGGCGGGTCCCGCCGGGCGCACGGCGTCGGGCAGCCGGTGCCAGAGGGTCACCGGGTGGCCGTCGACGGTACGGGCCTCCGGTTCCGCCGCCCGTACCGCCGGAATGCCGCACTCCGCGAGCCAGGACGCGAGGGAGACCTCCCGCCGGGCCCGGTGGAGCAGTTCGGGCTCACGGGCGGCGTCCCGGCCGACCTTGACGACCAGGTCACCGGCCGCGAAGACGGCGTTCTCGCCGAAGGCCAGCAGTTCCGCGTCGCGGGGTTGCCCCGCCGCGGCCAGGATGTCCCGCGCCCGTGCCTCGTCCATGGATCGTCCGGTCTCCTCGCTCCGGCCGCCGTTCGACCGTCCCGACCGGCAAGTCTCGCATCCGCACAGGCCACCTTGACGAACGGAAGGCCCGTCAGCACGATGACGAGGGCCAACGGAGCACCCCCCACCGCACTCCCGAGCCGCCCGAAGGAGTCGAATCCGTGACATCGGCGACCGCGACCGCGACGGCGCGGTCCGGCAGGAAGAGACCCGCGCGCGGCGCCGGCCACGGAGCCTGGTTCCTGGTCCTGCCCGCCCTGATCCCGATCCTCGTGCTGAGCGTGGGACCGCTCCTGTACGGGATCGCGCTCGCCTTCACCGACGCCCAGTCCGGCCGCACCGAACCCACCCGGTGGATCGGGACGCTCAACTTCCAGGACCTCCTGCACGACACGCTGTTCTGGGACTCGTTCCGGATCGGGCTGGTGTGGGCGGTCGGCGTCACCGTCCCGCAGTTCGCGCTCGCCCTCGGACTGGCCCTGCTGCTCGACCAGAACCTCCGCTTCCGCTGGCTGGCCCGCGCCCTCGCGATCATTCCCTGGGCCATGCCCGAGGTGGTGGTCGGCATCATGTGGCGGCTCGTCTACCACGCCGACGCGGGCATCCTCAACGAGACGCTCCGCGACACCGGCCTGGGCGACGGACGGGACTGGCTGACCGGCCTCGCCACCGCCCTGCCCGCCGTGATCGTCGTCGGGATCTGGGCCGGCATGCCCCAGACCACGGTCGCGCTGCTCGCCGGCCTCCAGAACACCCCGCACGAACTGCACGAGGCCGCCGCGCTCGACGGCGCGGGCGCGTGGCGCCGCTTCCGTACCGTCACCTGGCCCGCACTGCGCCCGGTGGCCCTGGCCATCACGGCGCTCAATTTTATTTGGAACTTCAACTCGTTCGCCCTGGTCTACGTGCTCACCAGCGGCGGGCCCGGCGGCCGCACCCGGCTGCCGATGCTCTTCGCGTACGAGGAGGCCTTCCGCTACGGCCAGTTCGGCTACGCCGCCGCCATGGGCTGTGTCATGGTCGCCGTGATCTCGGTGATCCTCGCGTTCCACCTGGTCGGCCGGCTCCGAGAAGGGGACGACGGATGAACACCCGCACCCGGGGACCCGTGCGCGCCGGGCAGTACGCCGCGCTCCTGTGCTACCTCGTCTTCCTCGCCTTCCCCCTCCTCTGGCTGATCTCGACGGCGTTCAAACCCGCCCAGGAGCTGGCGAGCCTCCACCCCACCTGGATCCCCGAGCACCCGACCCTCGGCAACTTCCGCCAGGCCTTCGACGAACAGCCGCTCGTCCGGGCGGCCGGCAACAGCCTGGTCGCCGCGCTCTCCACCGCCGTGATCGCCGTCGTGATCGCGACCCCCCTGGCGTACGTGATGGCCCGCACCCGCGGCAGACTCGCGGCGGCGGCGACGGGGTGGGTGGTCGTCAGCCAGGCGTTCCCCTTCGTCCTCCTGATCATCCCGCTGTTCCTGGTCCTCAAGAACCTCCGCCTGATCAACTCCGTGCCCGGGCTGGTGATGGTGTACGTCGTGTGGTCGCTGCCGTTCGCCCTCTGGATGCTCGTCGGGTACGTCAGGGCCGTGCCCGCCGAGCTGGAGGAGGCCGCGTCCGTGGACGGCGCGGGCCGTCTCCGTACCCTCGTGTCCGTCACCGCGCCCCTGCTGGTGCCGGGCATCGTCGCCACCGCGCTCTTCGCGTTCATCACCGCGTGGAACGAGTTCTTCTTCGCGCTCGTCCTGCTCAAGTCCCCGGAGAAACAGACGCTCCCGGTGGTCCTCACCCACTTCCTGGGCGCGGAAGGGGTCGCCGACCTCGGGCCGCTCGCCGCCGCCGCGTTCCTCGCGACCCTCCCGTCGCTGGTCGTCTTCGCCGTCATCCAGCGGCGCATCACGGGCGGCATGCTCGCCGGGGCGGTGAAGAGCTGATGCCGCTGCGCAGAGCCGCCGTCGCCCTGGTCGTCCTGGCGCTGCTCCTCACCGGCTGCTCCGGCGGGCGGGAGCCCCACGACGGCCGGATCACCCTGCGCTTCCAGTCCCTGGCCTGGCAGGACGAGTCGGTCCAGGTCAACAAGGAGCTGGTGGCGGAGTGGAACGCCGCTCATCCGGACATCCGCGTCGAGTACGTGCAGGGCAGTTGGGACAGCGTCCACGACCAGCTGCTCACCTCGTTCGAGGGAGGTGAGGCGCCGGACATCATCCACGACGCCTCCGACGACCTCGCCGACTTCGCGTACGGCGGCTACCTCGCCGATCTGCGCCCGCTGCTGCCCGCCCGGCTGCGGGACGACATCCCGAGGAGCAGCTGGGACACGACCACCTTCGGCGGCGGGGACGGCGGCGGGGACGGCGACCGAGACGGCGGCGGGGTGTACGGGGTGCCGTTCCTCCAGGAGCCCCGGGTCCTGATCGCCGACAAGAAGGTCCTCGACGCGTCCGGGGTGCGTGTCCCGACGCCGGACAAGCCGTGGAGCTGGCCCGAGTTCCGGCGGGTCGGCAAGGAACTGACCGCGTTCATGGGCCCGGGGAAGCACGCCGTGGCGTGGCCGCTCAAGGAGCCGGTGTCCGCGACCCTCAACCTGGGGCTGTCCACCGGGGGCCGCCTCTTCCACCGGGGCGCCGACGGGAAGGTGACGGTCCGTTTCACCGACGGCGACGCGGTGGTCCCGGAGACCGTCCGCGCCCAGGTGAACACCGACGGGAGCGCGTCCGGGGCGACGCTCGGGATGGGCGGGTCCGACACACTGCCGGGGCTGTTCGGCGGCCTGTACGCGATGGTCCCGCTCGGGTTCTCGTACCGCCAGCAGATCATCCAGCAGGCGCCGGACGGCTTCGAGTGGACGGTGCTGCCCGCACCGGCGGGCGACGACGGGGGCCTGGCCCAGGGGGTGAGCCCGCAGACCCTGTCGGTCGCCGAGGACAGCCCGTACAAGAAGGAAGCCGTGCGCTTCATCGACTTCCTCCTCCAGCCGTCGAACATGGTGCGGCTGGCGAAGGGCGACTGGATGCTGCCGACGGGCACCCGCGCGCTCGCGGACCCCTCCCTGCACACCGCGAAGGACGGCTGGGCGACGGGCGCCGCGCTGGCGAGGGACCTGCGGTCGGCCCCCGCGCAGTCCGTGCGCGGGTATCCGGAGTGGAAGGACAAGGTGGCGACGCCGGCGCTCCAGGAGTACTACAGCGGGGCGATCGGCCGGAAGGAGCTGGAGAAGCGGCTGGTGAAGGACGGGAACCTGGTGCTGGCGCGCTATCAGCGGTGAGGGGACCCAAAGGAAATGAGGTTGTACGAGACGTCTCGTCTCGTCTAGGGTCCGGTCCATGACCGCACCGAAGCCCGCCCATGTCGCCATGTTCTCCATCGCCGCCCACGGGCACGTCA
The DNA here is from genome assembly GCF_011694815.1 of Streptomyces liangshanensis. NCBI lineage: Bacteria > Bacillati > Actinomycetota > Actinomycetes > Kitasatosporales > Streptomycetaceae > Streptomyces > Streptomyces liangshanensis. The sequence goes on along the minus strand of NZ_CP050177.1, from coordinate 1,527,248 downwards.
ACCCGAGCCTGGAGGTGATCCGCGAACTGGTCGCCCGGGGACACCGGGTCAGTTACGCGATCCCCGCCGCCCTCGCCGACAAGGTCGCCGCGACCGGTGCCCGGCCGGTGATCTACACCTCGCTCCTGCCCCCGCCCGACGCCGACCCCGACGCCTGGGGCACCGAACTGATCGACCACGTCGAGCCGTTCCTCGACGACGCGATCCAGGCGCTGCCGCACCTGGCCGAGGCATTCGAGGACGACCGCCCCGACCTGGTCCTGAGCGACATCACGTCCTATCCCGCGCCGGTCCTCGCGCACCGCTGGGGGGTGCCGTACGTCCAGCTCTCGCCGAACATGGTCGCCTGGGACGGGTACGAGGAGGTCGCCGCGCCCATGAACGCCGAGCTGGAGTCGACGGAGCGGGGACGGGCGTACCTGGCGCGGTTCACGGCGTGGCTCGACGCGCACCACATGGACCACACCGACCGGGACCGGCTGGTCGCCCGGCCCGGTCGCTCGCTCGTCCTGATCCCCCGGGTGCTCCAGCCGTTCGCGGACCGGGTGGACGAGTCCGTCTTCACCTTCGTCGGCGCCTGCCAGGGGGACCGCGCCGACCAGGGGGAGTGGCGGCGGCCCGAGAAGGCCGGGAAGGTGCTCCTGGTGTCGCTGGGCTCGGCGTTCACCAAGCGGCCCGACTTCTACCGGGCGTGCGTCGAGGCGTTCGGGGGACTGCCGGGATGGCATGTCGTCCTCCAGATCGGCGCGTTCGTGGACGAGGCCGCGCTGGGTGACGTACCGCCGAACATCGAGGTGCGCCGCTGGGTGCCGCAGATGTCCGTCCTGCGGCAGGCCGACGCGTTCGTCACCCACGCGGGCGCGGGCGGCAGCCAGGAGGGCCTGGCGACGGGGACCCCGATGGTCGCGGTCCCGCAGGCCGTGGACCAGTTCGGGAACGCCGACACGCTCGTCTCGCTGGGGGTGGCCCGCCGCCTCGACACGGCGGACGCGACACCGGAGGCGCTGCGGGAGGCGGTGCTCGCCGTGGCCTCCGACCCGGCGGTGGCGCGCAGGCTGGCGGAGATCCGGGCGGAGATGGCCCGGGAGGGCGGCACGCGGCGGGCCGCGGACCTGATCGAGGACATGCTGCCGACGGCCGGGGCTGCGGGCGCGCCCGGCGGCGGGGGTGTGTGACGGGCAGGTTGTCCCACGGGCGCGCCCCGGCCGCCTCTATCGTGGTCGGATGACCACGACGTACGCGGCTCTCCTGCGCGGAATCAATGTGAGCGGCCACAAGCGCGTCCCGATGGCCGACCTGCGCGCCCTGATCGAGGGGCTGGGCCACGGCGACGTCGTCACCTACCTCCAGAGCGGCAACGCCGTCTTCACCAGCGCCTCCGACGACGAGGACGCCGTCGCCCGCGAGCTGGAACAGGCCATCGAGGAGCGCTTCGGGTTCGCCGTGGGCTGCGTGGTGCGCGACGGCGCGTATCTCCGTACCGTCGTCGACGCCTGCCCGTTCCCCGCGGACACCCTGGAGGGCAGGCAGCTCCATGTCACCTTCTTCTCCGCGCCGGTGGACCCCGAACGCCTCGCGTCCGTGGACCCCGCCGGCTACCTCCCGGAGGAGTACAGGCTCGGCGACCGGGCGCTCTACCTGTACGCCCCCGACGGCCTCGGCCGGTCCAAGCTCGCCGTTCCCCTCGGCAGACCGGCCCTGTTCAAGGGCGTCACCGCCACCAGCCGCAACTGGAACACCGTCGTCAAACTGGTGGAGCTGACCCATGACTGAGCTGACGTCCGCCGTCACCGAAGCCGTCGAGGCCGAACTGCGCTTCCTCGACCCCGCGGTGAACTCGTCCCCCGAACTCCTCGCCGAACTGCTCCACCCCGACTTCACGGCGTTCGGCTCCTCCGGGCGGACCTGGGACCACGACTCGCTCATCGGCGTCCTGCGCGAGCGCAGCCCCGTCCGCCCGATCACCGCCTCCGCCCTGCGCGGCACCCAGCTCGCCCCGGACGTCGTGCACCTGACGTTCGACACCGACTCCAACGGCCGCCGCGCCCACCGCAGTTCCCTCTGGCGCCTCACCGACGGCGCCTGGAAGCTCTACTTCCACCAGGGCACGGTCTTCGGCCAGGAGCCGGACGCCGACGACCCCCCGGACACTCCCGCACGGTGACGGGAGCGCCTCGCCTATCCTCGGAGGGCGGGGACCTCTCAGGTCAGTACGTCTGACCTGCGGCAACACCGGACGGAGTCGGCATGCGCCACATCATCATCGGGTCGGGGGCCGTCGGTGGCAGCATCGGCGGACGCCTCGCCGAGAGCGGCCAGGACGTGGTCCTCGTCGCCCGGGGCGCCCACTACGAGGCGCTGCGTACCCACGGCCTGCGGCTCACCACCCCTGACGGCACCCGCGTCCACCGGCCGCCGGTCGTCACCGGACCCGAGGGCCTCGTGCTGCGCCCCGACGACGTGCTGATCCTCTCGGTGAAGACCCAGGACAGCGTAGCGGCCCTGGACGCCTGGGCGGGCCGGCCGGTCGAGGGCGGCGGTACGGCGGGTGAGCTGCTGCCCCTGGTCTGCGCGCAGAACGGGGTGGAGAACGAGCGTCTCGCCCTGCGGCGCTTCCGCCACGTCTACGGGATGTGCGTCTGGCTGCCCTCGTCGCACGTCGACCCCGGCGAGGTCGTCGCCCCCTGCACGCCGTACACCGGCATGCTGCACGTCGGCCGCTACCCCTCGGGCCTCGACGGGACCGCCCGCCGGATCTCCGCGAGCCTGGAGAAGGGCGCGCTCCTCGCCCCGCTCGCGCCGGACGTGATGCGCTGGAAGTACACCAAGCTCCTCGCGAACCTCTCCAACTCCCTGGGCGCCCTCACCGGTCCGCCCGACACCGACGAGGCACGGCTGATCCAGCGGCGCGCGTACGAGGAGGGGCAGGCGGCCCTGGCCGCCGCCGGGATCGACGCGGTGAGCGCGGAGGAGGCGGCCGCGGTGCGCGGCGACCACCTCCGCCAGGATCCGGACCTCGCCGCCGGGCGGGACGGAAGCTCCTCCTGGCAGAGCCTCAGCCGGGGCACGGGCTCGATCGAGGCGGACCATCTCAACGGCGAGATCGTCCTGTTGGGGCGCCTGCACGGCGTCCCCACCCCGGTCAACGAGACCCTGGCGCGGGTGGCGAACACCTTCGCCCGCGAACACCGCCCGCCCGGCACGATGACCGTCGCCGAACTGACCGCGCTCATCGACGCGACCGCGCGGGAATCCGGGCAGGAGTAGGGCGCAAGTGGCCCAGCCGAACGAGTCGGAAATGGCCCGTGAGGCAGGGCCAACCGGCCCCTAGTCTGTTCGTATGACCTCGCAGACGCCCGCGGCGGCGGACCGGGAAGCCCCCACCACCGTCGACTTCTACTTCGACCCCGCCTGCCCCTTCGCCTGGATCACCTCCCGCTGGATGCTGGAGGTCGAGCGGGTACGCCCCGTCGACCTCCGGTTCCGCGTGATGAGCCTGTACCTGCACAACGCCGGCAACGAACTCCCCGACTGGTACCGGGACCTGGTCGACCGCTCGATCGGTCCGGTACGGGTCGCGGTGGCCGCCGCCGAGCGGCACGGCGAGGGGGTCCTGCGGGACCTGTACACCGCGTTCGGCACCCGGATCCACCGGCGCAAGGAAGCCGACTTCGACGTCGTGATCGCCGAGTCCCTCGCGGAGCTGGGGCTGCCGGCCGCACTCGCGGAGGCCGCCCACGACCCGTCGTACGACGAGGCCGTGCGGCGCGGTCACGACCGGGGGAAGGATCCCGCCGCCGACGCGTACGTGGGGACGCCGACGATCCACGTCGACGGAGCCGTGTGGTTCGGGCCGGTGCTGAACTCCGCGCCCCGGGGCGAGGCCGCCGGGCAACTCTTCGACAGCGTACGGGTGCTGGCCGGGTATCCGGACTTCTTCGAGTTGAAGCGGACCCGCACGGGCAGCCTCACGCCGTAGGCGCCCGGCCCCCAGCTCGCCCGGCCCTCAGCTCGCCCGGCCCTCAGCTCGCCCGGCCCTCAGCTCGCCCGGCCCTCAGCCCGCCCGGCCGTGCAGGGTATGCAGGGCGAGCGCGGGCGACGGCGCCGGCCCGCAGGCCTCGTCGTACCGCGCCAGCAGCAGCTTCGCCAGCTCCGGCGCGGCGCCCAGCACCTCCGCCAGGACATCGGCGCCCCCCTCCTCGGCCCCCGCCACGATCCGGTCGGGCAGCCGCCCCGGGGCGATGACGTACGGGGCGACCGCGACGCGGCGCGCCCCCTCGGCGCGCAGCGCGCGTACCGCGTCCTCGGTGCGCGGCGACGACGCCGACGCGAACGCGGGCCGCACCGCGAACCAGCCGGCCCGGCGCTCCCACTCCCGCGCGATCCCGTCGATCACCGCCGCCGCCTCCGGGTCGGAGGAGCCCGCCGAGGCGAGCACCACCCCCGTGGCCGACCGGTCGGCGTGCGCCAGGCCCGCTTCGTACAACCGCCGCTCCAGCGCGCCCAGGAGCAGCCGGGAGGGACCGAGCACCCCGGCCTGCCGGACCCGCAGCCCCGGCAGGCGCTCCGACGCCTCCCGCAGGACGGCCGGGATGTCGGTTTTGGCGTGGAACGCCCGGGTGAGCAGCAGCGGTTGGGCGACGACCTCCACCGGGTGCGGCGCGCACTCCCCGGCCAGCCGGTCCAACACCGCCGGTACGGACGGCGCGACGAAGTCCAGGAAGCCCGTCTCCACCCGCAGCCCCGGCCGCAGCGCCCGCACCCGCCGGGCGAGGGCGCGCACGGTCGCCGCGTGCCGGGGGTCACGGCTGCCGTGCGCGACGACGAGCAGCACCGGGGGACGGTGGGAGGGGTGCACGGGAATCAGCTCTTCACGAGGAGACCGCGGTTGCGCAGGACCCACCGCTCCAGCGGACTGAAGATCAGCAGGTCGATCGCGATGCCGACGATCAGGATCAGGAGGATGGCGAGGAACACCATGGACATGCTGCCGACCGTACGCCCGTTCTCCAGCAACTGGCCCAGGCCCACACCGAGATCGGGCGAGGACGCGATGATCTCGGCGGCCATCAGGGACCGCCACGAGAACGCCCAGCCCTGCTTGAGACCGGCCAGGTAACCGGGCAGCGCGGCCGGCATGACGATGTGCCAGGTGTTCCTGAGCCCGGTCGCGCCCAGGGTGCGCCCGGCCCGCAGGAAGAGCGGCGGCACCTGGTCGACCCCGGACACCAGCCCGTTGGCGATCGAGGGGACCGCGCCCAGCAGGATCACGGCGTACATCATCGTGTCGTTGAGACCGAGCCAGATCACGGCCGGCGGCACCCACGCCACCGACGGCAGCGACTGGAGCCCCGACAGGATCGGTCCGATGGCGGCCCGCACGAACTTCACCCGGGCGACCAGCAGGCCCAGCGGGGTGCCGATCAGCAGCGCCAGCAGGAAGCCCAGCAGGCCGCGCGAGACGCTCGTCCAGATGTAGCCGAGCAGCGTGCCCTGCGCCCAGGCGTCGGACAGCTCGCCCCAGACGGCGCCGGGCGACGGCAGCTTGTAGTCGTCGGTGACCTTCGCCCAGATCAGGATCTGCCACACGACCAGCACGAGCAGGACGGCGACGGCGGGCGGCAGCACCTTCTGGACCAGGGTGTGGCGCAGGGGGGTCCGCCCGGTCTGTACGGTGTCCAGCGCGTCGAGCCCGGCCTCCAGGCCGGCCATGTCGCCGCGCCCGGCCCCGGCGGCGGTCCGCGCGTGCGGACCCGCGGCGCCGTCGTCCGCCGTGTCCGTGACCGCGTCCGGCGCCGCCGCGTCGCGCGGCGCCGGGTCCTTCTGCGGCGTCGTGTCAGTGCTGGCCATGTCGGCGGATCTCCCCACGCAGTTCTTCGGTGATCTCGACGGACAGCTCCGCCACCTCGGCGTCCTCGATCCGGCGCGGCTGCGGGATGTCCACCCGCCACTCGCGGGCGATCCGGCCGGGGCGCGAGGACAGCAGGACGACGCGCTCGGCGAGCCGTACCGCCTCGCGCACGTTGTGGGTCACGAACAGCACCGACAGGTTGGTCTCGCGCCAGATCCGGGTCAGCTCGTCGTGCAGCACGTCACGGGTGATGGCGTCGAGCGCCGCGAACGGCTCGTCCATCAGGAGCAGTTGGCTGTCCTGGGCGAGCGCCCGCGCCAGCGCGACCCGCTGGCGCATCCCGCCGGACAGCTCGTGCACCCGCTTGCCGTACGCCCCTTCGAGCCGTACGAGCCCGAGCAGCCGCTCCGCCTCGGGCCTGCGCTCCTGCTTGGCCACCCCGCGCAGCCGCAGGGCCAGTTCGATGTTCTTGCCCGCGGTCAGCCACGGGAACAGGGCGTGCTCCTGGAACATCAGCGCCGGCCGCCCGCCGGGGGTCTCGATGGACCCCGCGGTCGGGCGGTCGAGGCCGGCCACCAGGTTGAGCAGGGTCGACTTGCCGCACCCCGAGGCTCCCAGGAGGGTGACGAACTCACCCGGAGCGACATCGAGCGTGATGTCGTCCAGTACGAGCTGCCGCCCCGCGGGGGTCGCGAAGGTCTTGGAGACGTGCGCGATGCGCGCGGCGTGGTCCACCGACGTGGTGCCGTCGGCGGCCTTGGTGAGCGTCGTAGCCATGGTCGTCACCTCCTGGGAATCCTGGAATCCCGCGAACGGATGGGTCGCGGCGGTTACTTGACGCCGAGACCGGCGTCGGAGGCCTCGGGCTGACCGGCGGCCTTGAGCACCTTGTTCAGGGGCGCCAGGTCGTAGATGCCGGCCAGGTCGGGCTTCTTCAGCAGGCCCGCCTTCACCGCGTGGTCGGCCTCGGACTGGAGGGTCGCGGCCAGCGGGTCGTTGGTGACCTTGATCGACTCCCACGCGGGGTCGAGGACCTCGGGCGCCAGGGCCTTGCCGGACAGGGTCTTGAGCGCCTCGTTGGCGGAGGCCTTGGCCTTGTCCTCGTTGGCGTTGATCCAGGCGTTCGTCTTCACCGAGCCGCGCAGCACGGCCTCGACGACGTCCGGGTGCGCGGACAGGAACTTCTGCGACACGATGATGTTCGTGATCACGAACTGCTTGTCCGGCCACAGGTCCGACTCGTTGAGCAGCACCTTCGCGCCCTCGGAGACCAGCTTGGACGCGGTCGGCTCCGGCACCCAGGCGCCGTCGATGGCACCGGACTTGTAGGCGTCCGGGGTGATCTTGTTGTCCGTACGGACGACGGAGACGTCACCCTTGCCGGACTGGGCGTCGACCTTCCAGCCCTTCTCGGAGATCCAGTTGAGGAACGCCACGTCCTGCGTGTTGCCCAGCTGCGGGGTGGCTATCTTCTTGCCCTTGAGGTCGTCCAGGGTCTTGATCTTCTTCGGGTCGACCACCAGCTTGACCCCGCCGGAGGCCGAACCGCCGATGATCCGCAGGCTCTTGCCCTTGGTCTGCACGTACCCGTTGATCGCGGGGGAGGGGCCGATGAAGCCGATGTCGATGCTGCCCGCGTTGAGCGCCTCGATCTCGGAGGGCCCGGCGTTGAAGGTGGAGGGGGCGACCTTCGTGCCGCCCAGCTCCTTCTGGAACAGACCGTCCTGGATACCCACCAGGGCCGTGGCGTGCGTGAGGTTCGGGAAGTACCCGATCTTCACGGTGTCGGCCGAGAGCTTCTTCGCCCCGGCGGCTACCGCGGGCTTCGTGTCGTCCTTCTTCGCGTCGGAGCCGTAACCGCAGGAGGTGACGACAACGGCGAGGAGGGGCACCGCGGCGAGTGCGGTGATACGGCGGCGCGACAGGGTACGCGTGGCAGGCACGGGAGGGTTTCCTCTCGTCGGGCCCGGCGCTCACGCCCTACGAGTACGCGGGCGTGGCCGGGGGATCGGCAGGTCTTCGACGGTGCGGGTGGGGCGGGCGGTACGGGAGGTGGGGGGTGCGGGCGCGCAAGCGGTGCGCGTACGTCATCACGCACATCGCGCCACCCCGCCCGTTCCCGCGCCGAGGAGGCCGCTGCCCACCCGGCCGCCCTCCTTCGCGAAGGTCGCGTACATGTCGATGGCCATCAGAAGTCCCAGCCCTCTTCGTCGGCGGGTACGGCGGCGGCCCCGGCGCCCTCGGCGAAGGCGTCGCCCGCCATGCCGGCGCTCAGCGTCGTGCCGTCCGCCGGGTCGATCAGCAGGAACGATCCTGTGCGGCGGGACTCGGCGTACGGGTCGAGCGCGAGGGGCTCGGCGGTACGGATCCGCACGCGCCCGATGTCGTTGGCGACGAGCTGCCCGGGGGCCGGGTGCTGGGACAGGTCGTCCAGGGTGAGCCGGGACGGGATGTCCTTCACGATCGCCTTGACCGTACGGGTCGTGTGCTTGAGCAGCACTCGCTGGCCCACGGTCAGCGGCCGGTCGGCGACGTGGCACACGGTCGCCTCCACGTCCTGCGTCGAGGGCGGGAGCTGGCCGCTCGGGGCGATCAGGTCGCCGCGCGAGACGTCCACGTCGTCCGCGAGGCGGAGGGTCACGGACTGCGGCGCCCAGGCGATGTCGACGCTCTCGCCGAGCGCGTCGATGCCCTCGATCACGCTCGTGCGGCCGGAGGGCAGGACCGTCACGGCCTCGCCGACGCGCAGCACCCCGGACGAGATCTGGCCGGCGTAGCCGCGGTAGTCCGGGTGGCTCGCCGATTGCGGGCGGATCACGTACTGGACGGGGAAGCGCGCGGGGCAGTGGGCCAGGTCGTGGCTGGCGGGCACGGTCTCCAGGTGCTCCAGCACCGTCAGGCCGTCGTACCAGTCCATGTGCGCCGACGGCTCCACCACGTTGTCCCCGGCGAGCGCCGAGATCGGGATCGCGGTGATCTCGGGGACGCCGAGGGAGGCCGCGTACGCCGTGAACTCCTCGGCTATCGCGGTGAACACGGGCTCCGCGTACCCGACGAGGTCCATCTTGTTGACGGCCAGCACTACGTGCGGGACGCGCAGCAGCGCGGCGACGGCGGCGTGGCGGCGGGTCTGCTCGACCACCCCGTTCCGCGCGTCGACCAGGACGACCGCCAGCTCCGCGGTGGAGGCGCCGGTGACCATGTTGCGGGTGTACTGCACGTGCCCGGGGGTGTCGGCGAGGATGAACCGCCGCCGGGGCGTGGCGAAGTAGCGGTACGCGACGTCGATGGTGATGCCCTGCTCGCGCTCGGCGCGCAGTCCGTCGGTGAGCAGCGCCAGGTCCGGGGTGTCCTGGCCGCGGCTCAGCGAGACCCGCTCGACGGCCTCCAGCTGGTCGGTGAGCACCGACTTCGAGTCGTGCAGCAGCCGCCCCACGAGGGTGGACTTGCCGTCGTCGACGGAGCCGGCCGTCGCGAAGCGCAGCAGGGTGGTGGTGGCCAGCCGCTCGGCGAACTCGGCGTACGGCTCGGTGGTGCTCGTCATGGCTAGAAGTACCCTTCGCGCTTGCGGTCTTCCATCGCGGCCTCGGACATCTTGTCGTCGGCGCGGGTCGCGCCGCGCTCGGTGAGCCGGGAGGCGGCGATCTCCGCGATCACCGCGTCGAGCGTGGTGGCGTCGGAGTCGACGGCGCCGGTGCAGGACATGTCGCCGACCGTGCGGTAGCGCACCAGGCGCGTCTCGACGTGCTCGTGCTCCTTGGGGCCGCCCCAGTCGCCCGCGGTCAGCCACATCCCGGCCCGCGCGAACACCTCGCGCTCGTGGGCGAAGTAGATCTCCGGCAGCTCGATGCCCTCCCGGGCGATGTACTGCCAGACGTCCAGCTCGGTCCAGTTGGAGAGCGGGAAGACCCGGACGTGCTCACCGGCGGCGTGCCGCCCGTTGTACAGGTTCCACAGCTCGGGGCGCTGGCGGCGCGGGTCCCACTGGGAGAACTCGTCCCGCAGCGAGAACACCCGCTCCTTGGCCCGGGCCTTCTCCTCGTCCCGCCGCCCGCCGCCGAAGACCGCGTCGAACCGCTCGGCCTGGATCCGCTCGGTGAGCGGGACGGTCTGGAGGGGGTTACGGGTCCCGTCGGGGCGCTCGCGCAGCTTTCCCGCGTCGATGTACTCCTGGACGGAGGCGACGTGCAGGCGCAGGCCGTGCCGGGCGACCGTGCGGTCCCGGTAGTCGAGCACCTCGGGGAAGTTGTGCCCGGTGTCGACGTGCAGCAGGGTGAACGGCACCGGCGCGGGCGCGAACGCCTTGAGCGCCAGGTGCAGCATGACGATCGAGTCCTTGCCGCCGGAGAAGAGGATCACCGGCCGCTCGAACTCACCCGCCACCTCACGGAAGATGTGGACCGCCTCGGACTCCAGGGCGTCCAGGTGGCTCAGGGCGTACGGGGCGTCGGTGCCCTCGGTGACGGACGCGACGGTCGTGGTCACGCGAGACCCCTTTCGGTGAGCAGCGCGTGGAGCGCGCCGGCGGACTCCTGTACGGACTGGGTGTGCGACTCGATCCGCAGGTCCGGGTCCTCCGGGGCCTCGTAGGGGTCGTCGACCCCGGTCAGCCCCGATATCTCGCCGGCCGCCTGCTTGGCGTACAGCCCCTTCACATCGCGTACGGAGCACACCTCCACGGGTGTGGCGACGTGGACCTCCAGGTAGGCGGTGCCCGCGCCCTGGTGGCGTTTGCGCACGGCCTCCCGGCTGTCCGCGTACGGCGCGATCACCGGGACCAGCGCCTTGACGCCGTGGGACGCCAGCAGTCCGGCGACGAAGCCGATGCGCTGGACGTTGGTGTGCCGGTCCTCGCGGCTGAACCCGAGGCCCGCGGAGAGGAACTCGCGGATCTCGTCGCCGTCGAGCACCTCGACGCGGTGGCCCTCCGTGCGCAGCCGGTCGGCCAGCTCCCGCGCGATGGTGGTCTTGCCCGCGCTGGGCAGACCGGTGAGCCAGACGGTGGCGCCCTGCTCCGTCACGCTCAACTGTCCCTCCTCATAAGTTTCCTGACCGCCCGTCACCTGTGTGCCGGTCGCTATCCGTGCAGCCCGCACTCGGTCTTCCCGCGGCCGGCCCAGCGGCCCGCGCGGGCGTCCTCGCCCGCCAGCACCCGGCGGGTGCAGGGGGCGCAGCCCACGGAGGCGTACCCGTCCATGAGCAGCGGATTGGTGAGGACGCCGTGCTCGGCGACGTACCGGTCCACGTCCTCCTGCGACCAGCGGGCGATCGGCGAGACCTTGACCTTCCCGCGCCGCTCGTCCCAGCCGACGACGGGGGTGTTCGCCCGGGTCGGGGACTCGTCGCGGCGCAGTCCGGTGGCCCAGGCCGCGTAACCGGCGAGCCCCTCCTCGAGCGGCTTGACCTTGCGCAGGGAGCAGCACAGGTCGGGGTCGCGGTCGTGCAGCTTCGGCCCGTGCTCGGCGTCCTGCTCGGCGACGCTCCGGCGCGGCGTCAGCGTGATGACGTTGACGTCCATCACGGCGGCCACCGCGTCGCGCGTGCCGATGGTCTCGGGGAAGTGGTAGCCGGTGTCGAGGAAGACGACGTCCACGCCGGGCTTGACGGTCGAGGCGAGGTGGGCGGCCACCGCGTCCTCCATGGACGACGTCACGCAGAACGCGTCGCCGAACGTGTCCGCCGCCCACCGGAGGATCTCGGTGGCGGAGGCGTCCTCCAGTGCGCGGCCCGCGTGCTCGGCGAGGGCCTTCGGATCGTCCGTCCCGGTCAGCGTGGTCATGTCGCGGTCCCTCCGTCGGATGCCTGGAGCCCCCGGGTCAGCAACCCGAGGAACTTCAACTGGAAGGCCCGGTTGCATGCCGCGCATTCCCAGGCGCCGTGGCCCTGTTCGTTCGGGCGCAGGTCCTCGTCGCCGCAGTAGGGGCAGTAGAAGGGGGCGGCGCGCTCGCTCATGAGAGGGCCTCCTCCGACGCGCGGGCCGCCCAGGTGGCGAACCGCTCGCCGTCCTTCCGCTCCTCCTGGAAGCGGCCGAGGACCCGCTCGACGTAGTCGGGCAGCTCGTCCGACGTGACCTTGAGGCCGCGGACCTTGCGGCCGAACCCGGCCTCCAGGCCCAGGGCGCCGCCCAGGTGCACCTGGAAGCCCTCGACCTGCTCGCCGTTCCGGTCCAGCATCAGCTGGCCCTTGAGGCCGATGTCGGCGGTCTGGATGCGCGCGCACGCGTTCGGGCAGCCGTTGATGTTGATGGTGATCGGCTGGTCGAACTCGGGGATGCGGCGCTCCAGTTCGTCGATCAGCGTCGCGCCGCGCTGCTTCGTCTCGACGATCGCGAGCTTGCAGTACTCGATACCGGTGCACGCCATGGTCCCGCGCCGGAACGGCGACGGCTTGACCCGCAGGTCCAGCGCCTCCAGCCCGGCCACCAGCGAGTCGACCTGGTCCTCCGCGACGTCGAGCACGATCATCTTCTGCTCGACGGTGGTACGCAGCCGGCCCGAGCCGTGCGCCGCGGCCACCTCGGCGATCTCGACGAGCTTGGGGCCGTTGACCCGGCCGACGCGCGGCGCGAACCCGACGTAGAACCGGCCGTCCTTCTGCCGGTGCACACCGACGTGGTCGCGCCACGCCTGGAGGGGCTGCGCGGGAGCGGGCCCGTCGGTCAACTCCCGCTTGAGGTACTCGTCCTGGAGGATCTGGCGGAACTTCTCCGCGCCCCAGTCGGTGACGAGGAACTTCAGGCGGGCGCGGGTGCGCAGCCGCCGGTAGCCGTAGTCGCGGAAGATCCCGATGACCCCGGCCCACACGTCGGGCACCTCGTCCAGCGGCACCCAGGCGCCCAGGCGCTGCCCGATCTTGGGGTTGGTCGACAGGCCGCCGCCGACCCACAGGTCGAAGCCGGGGCCGTGCTCGGGGTGCTCGACGCCGACGAACGCGATGTCGTTGATCTCGTGCGCCACGTCCAGCAGTGGCGACCCGGAGATCGCCGTCTTGAACTTGCGCGGGAGGTTGGAGAACTCCTTGGTGCCGATGAACCGGGCGTTGATCTCGTCGATGGCCGGCGTGCCGTCGATGATCTCGTTCTCGGCGACCCCGGCGACCGGCGAGCCGAGGATCACGCGGGGTGTGTCACCGCAGGCCTCGGTCGTCGACAGGCCGACGGCCTCCAGGCGCCGCCAGATCTCCGGCACGTCCTCGATGCGGATCCAGTGCAGCTGGATGTTCTGCCGGTCGGTCAGGTCGGCGGTGTCCCGGCCGAACTCGTGCGAGATCTCGCCGATCACGCGCAACTGATCGGTGGTCAGCCGGCCGCCGTCGATCCTGACGCGGAGCATGAAGTACTTGTCGTCCAGCTCCTCCGGCTCCAGTATCGCGGTCTTGCCGCCGTCGATCCCGGGCTTGCGCTGGGTGTACAGCCCCCACCAGCGCATCCGGCCGCGCAGGTCGTTCGGGTCGATCGAGTCGAAGCCCGCCTTGGAGTAGATGTTCTCGATGCGCGCCCGCACATTGAGGCCGTCGTCGTCCTTCTTGAACTGCTCATTGCCGTTGAGCGGAGTGAAGTGGCCGACGGCCCACTGACCCTCGCCGCGGTGACGGCTCACCTTGCGGCGTGGGGTGGCGGGAGTCGGCTGGTCCGGGGTGGCGGCCATGGCGTTACGTCCTTCGAGACTGCGTGAGGGCGGCTCTCAGCCGCACACCCGCGCGAAGGCACGGCGATGCGCGGCAGGTGCAGAGGTCAGGGTCGGGTGGTGCGGGGTCGCGGCGGCGCGAGGTGTCTCAGCTTGCCGGACAGATGGCGCTGGACATGCGGCAGAGGTCGACGTGTCGCCGACCCACCAAGGCAATTCCAGCTCTCGACATGACGGAAGCGTGTCACGCGGATCTCGGGACAGTCCACCACTATCCACTATGTGGACGACTGAGTCCCGCTATGCGAGACGATGGGCGGGGCGGGCGGTACGGGTGATCACACCAGTGCCCCGGGCCACGGTCCCGGCGTCGCCGTCTCCTCCTCGTCCCACGTCTTCGTGTCGAAGAGGCGGAAACCGCGCCGCACGTAGTTGGCCCTCGCGTGCTCGCCGTCCTTGGTGCACGTGTGCAGCCACACCCGCCCGGTCGGCTCGACACCCGGGTGGCGCTCGGCGAGGTCCCAGGCCCTGGCGGTGCCGTACGACAGCAGGTGGCCGCCGATGCGGCGCCCCCGGAAGGAGGGGATCAGCCCGAAGTACACGATCTCCACCACCCCGCCGTCCTGCGCCGCCAGCTCCAGGAAACCGGCCGGGGTGCCCTTCTCGTACGCGACCCAGGTCTCGATCCCGGGCCGCTCCAGGTACTCCCGCCACCGCGCGTACGTGTACGGCAGCCGGTCCGTCCAGCGGACGTCCCCGCCCACGGCGGTGTACAGGAACCGGCTGAACTCGGGCGAGGGCACCTTGGCCCGTACGATCCGCACGTCGCCCGCCGGCGGGGCGGCGGGGCGCAGGTCGGACGGCGAGGTCTGCTCCAGGGACCACGTGGTCACGGTGAGGGTCATGCGCGCCAGAGAATCACGCGAGGCGCGCCCGGGTCACACCAGGGGGCGGCCTCTCACGGGCACGGCAGGCTCCGCGTGCTCAGCACCGCCGGGGCCGTCGAGTGCGGCAGCAGCTCCTCCGGGGCCGCCGGCGTGACCACCTCCACCTCGACCTCCTCGCGGAAGCGGTACGGCCGGTGCGCCAGTACCCCCGACAGGTGACGCCGCACCCGCGACATCTCCGCCCGTACGGTCACCGTCCGCGTCGCGTCCCCGAACACGTCCGCCGCCAGCTCCGCCGCGCTGCGCCCCTCCCGGCGCACGGCCAGCACGTACAGCAGCTCCGCGTGGCGCGGGGTCAGCTCCTGCACCCAGCTCCCCGCCGCCCCCGACACCGCCACCGACCAGCGCCGGGGCCGGCTCAGGTCCAGGACGACCCGGCTCACCGCCGCCGCCGAGGCCGGGTCGGGGTCCTCCACCACCTGGATCAGCCAGCCGCCCGGCAGCGGCTCCACCGCGCACAGGCCCAGCGTGGGGTGCCACACCCGGCCCGCCCCGAACGACTTGGGCAGCGGCAGCCGGTCCACCGGCGGCATCCCCGTCACCGCCGCCGTCCACCCGTGGCTGTCGACCGCCAGCGCGCGCCCCCCGATCCGGCACAGGAGCGGGGACGCCACCGAACGCAGCCGCTCCACCGTCCCCCGGTGCCGCTCCCGCAGGTCGCTCTCCGCGAGCCGCGCCACCGACTTGACCAGCGCCAGCGTCGTCGGATGGAACCCGGACGCCGGGCCGCTCACGTCGACCACCCCCAGCAGCCGGCCGTCCCGCGGGTCGTGCACCGGCGCGGCGGCGCACGTCCACGCGTGCAGCGTGTGGACGAAGTGCTCCGCCGAGTGGACCCGTACCGGCCTGCGGACCGCCAGCGCCGTACCGATCGCGTTCGTGCCGGTGGCCCCCTCGGTCCAGGCGGCCCCCTCCTCCAGCCAGATCCCGGTCGCCTGCCGCAGCACGGACGGGCTGCCGTCCCGCCACAGCACCCGCCCCTCGTCGTCCGTGACGACCATGATCTGGAGCGACGCGTCCGCCATCTCGGTCAGCGAGTCGACCAGGGTCCGCAGCGTCTCGCCCAGCGCGGTCGTACGCCGCCGGTGCTCCAGCTCGTCCCGCTCCAGCAGCACACTGCGCGTCGTCCGGTCGGGATCGAGCCCCATCCGGGCCATCCGCCGCCACGACGCGTCGATCACCGGGCGCGGCGGGACCGGGGGCCGCTCGCCCGCGAGGGCCGCCTCCCTGACCCGATGGAGGAGCCGGGTGGCCTGCGCGCCGTCCACGGCGATGAGCCGGGCCAGGTCGAGCGGAATGTCCTTCATCAGCCCATCGTGCCGTTCCCGTCACCCTCCGGAGGGGCAGTTCGGGAATCTGCTGCAACGGGTTGCAACTCTGGCATGTCGCCCGCGCGTGCCCGAGAGTGACAACGAATCAGAGGTGGTGCCGTGTCGGCGCAGCACCACCTCTGATGGCCTCACGCCCCCGGGCGCCGCCCCCCGCCCCGGTTCACGCCTCGGGCCGCGCCCGGTCCACGACCGACGCCAGGTCCAGCGTGTGCGGCAGCGTGCCGAAGGCCGAACCCCAGTCCCCGCCGAGCCGTGAGGCGCAGAACGCGTCCGCGACCTCCGGCGGCGCCCACCGCACCAGCAGCGAGCCCTGGAGCACCAGCGCCATCCGCTCCACCAGCCGCCGCGCCCGCGCCTCGATCCCGGTCAGGTCCGCCAGCTCGGTCAGCAGGTCCTTGATCGCCCGGTCCAGCCGGTGATCGGCGCCGCGCGCCAGGCCCACCTCCTGGAGGAACGCGTTCAGCGCGGCCGGCTCCCGCTGGAGCGCCCGCAGGACGTCCAGCGCCTGTACGTTGCCCGAGCCCTCCCAGATCGAGTTCAGCGGCGCCTCGCGCAGCAGCCGCGGCATGCCGGACTCCTCCACGTACCCGTTGCCGCCCAGGCACTCCAGGGCCTCCGCCACGGTCGGCGTGCACCGCTTGGTCACCCAGTACTTCGCGACGGGCACCGCGAGCCGCAGGAACGCCCGCTCCCGGTCCCGCTCGCCCTCCGGACCGTCCTGCACGGTGTCGTACGCCGCCGCCAGCCGCAGCGCGAGGGTCGTCGCCGCCTCCGACTCCAGGGCCAGGTCGGCCAGGACGTTCACCATCAGCGGCTTGTCGATCAACTCACCGCCGAACGCCCGCCGGTACGTGGCGTGATGGACCGCCTGCGCCACCGACTGCCGCATCACCGCGGCCGAACCGACCACGCAGTCCAGCCGGGTCGCCGCGACCATCTCGATGATCGTGCGGACCCCGCGCCCCTCGTCGCCCACCCGGCGCGCCCACGTCTCGTCGAACTCGACCTCGCTCGACGCGTTGGAGCGGTTGCCCAGCTTGTCCTTGAGGCGCTGGATGCGGAAGACGTTGCGCGTGCCGTCCGGCAGGACCCGCGGGACGAGGAAACACGTCAGCCCGTCGGGGGCCTGCGCCAGGACGAGGAACCCGTCGCACATCGGCGCCGAACAGAACCACTTGTGGCCGGTCAGCAGGTACTCGTCGCCCGCTCCGGTCCCGGTGTCCACCCGCCGGGCCCGGGTGGTGTTGGCGCGGACGTCGCTGCCGCCCTGCTTCTCCGTCATGCCCATCCCGAACAGCACCCCCGACTTCTCGCCGGCGGGCCGCAGTTCGGGGTCGTACACCCGGGAGGTCAGGCGCGGCTCCCAGTCGGCGGCGAGCGCCGGCTCCACCCGCAGCGCCGGGACGGCCGCGTGGGTCATCGACAGCGGGCAGGTGTTCCCGGCCTCCACCTGCCCCCACACCAGCAGTCCGGCCGCGCGGCGCATGTGCCCCGCGGGCCGTCCCCACGCGTCGGTGAGCCCGGACGCGACGGCTTGGCCCAGCAGTTGGTGCCAGGCCGGGTGGAAGTCGACCTCGTCGACCCGGTTCCCGTACCGGTCGTGCGTACGGAGGCGGGGCGGGTTCTCGTTGGCCAGCGTGCCCAGGAGCTGCAGCTCCGCCGATCCGGCGGAACGGCCGAGCGCGGTCAGTTCCGCGCCCGCCTCGTCGAGGAGCGCGGCGGCCACGTGCCGTTCCACCCCCTCGGTGAGAGCGCGGTCGGCGCTGAAGACGTCGTACCCCACCAGGGGGGGAACCTGGTTGGTCACTGTGTGGGTGGTGGCTGCCATGCCGCTACGGTAAGGACGTGCAGGCAGCAAATGAAACACCCGAGCGGCCGGCGGGCCGACTCCACCGGGCCAGAGTCCTCTACCGCAACGTCTCCATGAGGAGAATGGCCTGGTTGCTGCTGAAGGACACCGTCAACTCGTGCATCGAGTACCGCATCCTCGGACTCGCGGCCGAGGCGGCGTTCTTCACTCTTCTGTCACTGCCGCCGCTGTTGCTCGGGTTGATCGGACTGCTCGTCTACGTGGACGACTGGACGAGCGCCAACACCGTCGCCTCGATCGAGAACAACATCCTCTCGGCGGTCGGCACGGTCCTCTCCGACCGGGGCGTCAACCAGATCGCCAAGCCGCTCCTGGCGAGCGTCACCCACGGGCGGCCGGACGTCGTGTCGCTGGGCTTCGCCATCGCGCTCTGGTCGGGATCGCGGGCGGTCAACGTCTTCGTGGACACGATCACCGTCATGTACGGCCTCGACGGGCGCCGCGGCATCGTCGCGACCCGGCTCCTCGCCTTCCTGCTCTACCTCGTGGCGCTGCTGATCGGCGCGGTGGTGCTGCCGCTCGCGGTGGTCGGCCCCGACCGGGTCGTGGAGATCGTCCCGTGGGGCACCGAAGTGGTCTCCATTCTCTACTGGCCCGTCGTGAGCCTCCTCTCGATCGCCTTCCTGACGACGCTCTACCACGTCTCCGTACCGGCCAGGTCGCGCTGGATCGAGGACGTCCCCGGCGCGCTGGTCGCGCTCGGCATGTGGGTCCTCGGCAGCTTCCTGCTCCGCATCTACCTGACCAGCACGGTCGAGGGCCCGACGATCTACGGCTCCCTCGCGGCGCCCATCGCGGTGCTCCTGTGGATCGGCATCTCGGCCTTCGCGGTCCTGGTCGGCGCGGCCGTCAACGCGGCCATCGACCGCGTCTGGCCCTCGCTGGCCACGGCGGCGGCCCGCGCGGCCAACGAACGCCTGCGCACGGCCCACGCGGCGGAACTGCTGGCCCGCGCGGCCGCCGAGTCGGAACTGCGCAGGGCGCGCGGCGAGTACGACTACTTCGACGACGAGGACGACAACGACGGGGACGACGGCGGCGACCTCGGCATGCCGTCCGAGTTCCCCGAGCGCTGGTCCCGCTTCCTGCCGCCGGACGACCTGCGCTCGCGCCTGCACTCCGGGCGCGAGAGCCGCGAGAACAAGGGGCTGCGGGAGAGCAGGGAGCGCGACCAGCGGTCCTGACCGGGCGCCGCGCGGGCCCGGCACCACGCGCGCGGCCCCCGGACTACCCTCGTGGGTCATGTACGAGGAACGGGCGTCGCGGGTGGACGGCGCCGTCGTCTGGACGAAGACCACCACCGGCGCCCCCGGCACCACCCCGTACCCCGTCCTGCCCGACGGCTGCATGGACCTGCTGTGGCTCGGCGGCCGGCTCCTCGTCGCCGGACCCGACACCCGCGCCCACCACCCCACCGTCCCCGGACCGGGCTGCGCCGGGGTCCGGTTCGCGCCCGGCACCGCGCCCGCCCTGCTCGGGGTGCCCGCGCACGAGCTGCGCGACCGGCGCGTCGAGCTGGCCGACCTGTGGCCCTCGGCGGAGGTACGGCGGCTCACCGCACGCCTCGAAGCCGCCCCGGACCCCGCCGCCGCCCTGGAGGCGGTCGCGGTGCGCCGCGCGGCCGCCGCCCCCGCCCTCGACCCGCTGCTGCGCGCCGTCGTCGCCGGCCTCGACGCGGGCCGCACCGTGGCCGCGACCGCCGACGCCGTCGGGCTCGGCGTCCGCCGGCTGCACCGCCGCTCGCTGGACGCCTTCGGCTACGGGCCCAAGACCCTCGCCCGCGTCCTGCGGTTGCAGCGCGCCCTGGGCCTCGTACGGGCGGGCCTGCCGTACGCCGCGGCGGCCA
Source organism: Streptomyces liangshanensis (assembly GCF_011694815.1). NCBI lineage: Bacteria > Bacillati > Actinomycetota > Actinomycetes > Kitasatosporales > Streptomycetaceae > Streptomyces > Streptomyces liangshanensis. The sequence goes on along the minus strand of NZ_CP050177.1, from coordinate 1,507,778 downwards.
CCGCTGCCGGGTGCGCCGACCAGGCACACCTCGCCCGGGAGACCCGCGAGCTGGCCGGGCTCACCCTGGGCGCCTACGCGGCGCTGGCGAAGAGCGAGACCTCGCAGCCGTCCGGGTCGAGGACCACCGCGTAACGCTGCCCCCAGACCGCGTCCCACGGCTCCAGGTGCCCCCGGTGCCCGGCGGCGGTGAGCGCCGCGTACGTGGCGTCCACCTCGGCGGGGGAGTCGCAGAGGAAGGCGAGCCCGACCCGGCCCCCGGCCCCCGGCGCCGTGAAGCCCGGGTCGAAGGACCGGACCGTGTCCTCCGTGTCCCACAGGAGGCGCGTCCCGCCCGGCAGCAGGACCTCCACGTGCGGCGCGGTGTCCGCGCCGGCCGGGATGTCCAGGCCGAGGAGGCGGTAGAAGGCGAGCGAGGCCGCCAGGTCGGAGACGACCAGGGAGGTCGCGTCGAGTCGAGGAGTCATGCGCCCACCGTAGGCACCGGCCGGGTGCCGGTCTTGAAGGAATCGGACGCCGTGCCCGAACGAACCGGACGTCATGGTTTCGTAAGAGGTGAGGGGCGGTGCACCGGTCACCGTCCGAGGAGACTTGCCGTCATGCACACCATCCTGGTCGTCGACGACGATCCCACCGTCGCCGAGGTCGTCACGGGCTATCTGGAGCGCGCGGGCTTCGCCGTCGACCGGGCCGCCGACGGACCGCAGGCGCTGCGGCTCGCCGCCGGCAAACCGCCCTCGCTGGTGCTGCTCGACCTGATGCTGCCCGGTATGGACGGCCTGGAGGTGTGCCGCAGGCTCCGCGCCGCCGGGCCCGTACCGGTGATCATGCTCACCGCGCGCGGCGACGAGGACGACCGGATCCTCGGCCTGGAGATAGGGGCGGACGACTACGTCACCAAGCCGTTCAGCCCCCGCGAGCTGGTGCTGCGCGTCGAGTCCGTCCTGCGGCGCGGACGCCCCGACCGGGGCGACCGGGCCGGACCGGAGCTGACCGCCGCCGGGATCACCCTGGACCCGGCGGCCCGCCGGGTGACCAAGGACGGCCGGGTGCTCTCCCTCACCCTCAGGGAGTTCGACCTGCTCGCCCACCTCATGCGCCACCCGGGACAGGCGATCGCCCGGGAGCAGCTGATGAACGACGTGTGGGGGTGGGAGTTCGGCGACCTGTCGACGGTCACCGTGCACGTACGGCGGCTGCGCGGCAAGGTCGAGGACGATCCGGCGGCCCCGCGGCTGATCCGTACCGTGTGGGGGGTCGGCTACCGCTTCGACGTACCGGTCGGGGAACCGCCCGCCCCCGCGCCCGCCGGGCCGGAGGCGCCTATGACCTCCGCGACACCCGCCCCCGTACCGCCCGACGGGAGCTGAGGAGCACCATGACGGACATGCTCCTCATCGCCCTGTACGCGTTCCTCGGCGCCGCGGTCGCCGCGCTGCTCGGCGCCGTCGTGCTGCGGCTGCTGCGCCACCGCTCGGTGCTCGTCTCGCTGACCGTCGTCGCCGCCGTCACGGTCGTCGCGATGCTCGGGGGGACCCTCGCGGTCGCGTGGGCGATGTTCCTGTCGACCCACGACCTGTCGGTCGTCACCACGGTCGCGGCGATGGCCGCGGTCGTCTCGCTCGCCACCGCCGTGCTGCTGGGCCGCTGGGTGGTGGCCAGGAGCCACGACCTGGCGCTCGCCGCGCGGTCCTTCGGCGACGGCGGCAGCTTCGCCGCCCCGGACGGCGACTCCACCGCCGAGCTGTCCGAGCTGGGCAGGGAACTGGCCGTGACCAGCGCCAAGCTCGCCGCCTCCCGGGAGCGTGAGCGCGCCCTGGAGACGTCCCGGCGGGAGCTGGTGGCCTGGATCTCGCACGACCTGCGGACCCCGCTGGCCGGCCTGCGCGCGATGTCCGAGGCGCTGGAGGACGGGGTCGTCCAGGACCCGGACCGCTACTTCCGGCAGATCAGGGCCGAGGTCGAGCGGCTGAACTCGATGGTCGGCGACCTCTTCGAGCTGTCCCGCATCCACGCCGGGGCGCTGGCCCTCGCGCCGACCCGGATGTCGGTCTACGACCTGGTGGGGGAGGCGCTCGCGGGGGTCGACCCCCTCGCCAGGGAGCACGGTGTCCGGCTGGTCGGCGGGAGCATCGAGGCCGTACCGGTCGAGGTGGACGGCAAGGAGATGACCCGCGTCCTGGCCAACCTGCTGGTCAACGCCATCCACCGGACCCCCGCCGACGGCACGGTCGCGGTGGCGGCCGAGCGGCGCGCGGACTCCGTCGTGCTGTCCGTCACGGACGGCTGCGGGGGGATCCCGGCGGAGGACCTGCCCCGGGTGTTCGACACCGGCTGGCGGGGCACCCAGGCCCGGACGCCCCCGGCGGGAGCGGGGCTCGGGCTGGCGATCGTCCGGGGCATCGTGGAGGCCCACGCGGGCCGTACCGCCGTCCACAACGTCACGGGCGGCTGCCGCTTCGAGGTCACGCTGCCGGCGGCGGCGACCCTCGGCTGAGAGGCGGACCCCCGGGAACAGCGGTGTCCCCGGCCGCCGGACGGGCGTGCTGCCCGCCCGGCGACCGGGGACTTGTCGTCAACGACTGGCTAGACGTTGTCGACTAGAAGACGCTGACGCCGTAGACGCTCAGCGCCTCCGTGACCGGCTGGAAGAACGTGGTGCCGCCGGAGGTGCAGTTGCCGCTGCCGCCCGAGGTCAGACCCAGGGCCACGGAGCCGGCGAAGAGCGAGCCACCACTGTCGCCCGGCTGGGCGCAGACGTTGGTCTGGATCAGACCGGAGACGGTGCCCTGCGGGTACTGGACGGTCGCGTTGAGGCCCTGGACCGTGCCGGTACGGACACCCGTGGTGGAGCCACTGCGGGTGACGCGCTGTCCGACGGTGGCGTTGGCGGCGGACGTGATGTCCTGGTACGAGCCGTTGTAGAGGTAGACGCGGCCGTCCGCGTTCGCGGCGTTCGCGTGCCGGATGATGCCGTAGTCGTTGCCCGGGAAGCTGGTGCCCGTACGGGTACCGAGCAGCGCGGTGCCCGCCGAGTTGGTGTACCAGGTGGTGGCGATGTTGGTGCAGTGCCCGGCGGTCAGCGCGTAGTACGTGCTGCCGCTGCGGACGTTGAAGCCGAGGGAGCAGCGGCTGCCGCCCGCGTAGATGGCCTCGCCGCCGGCGATGAGCGGGCTGAACGAGCCGGGGGTCTTCTTGATCGCGAGCTTCGACTCGTCCGGCACGGAGTTCTTGATCTCCGCTATCTCGCCGGCGGAGACCGTGCTGTCCACGGTGACGACGACCTTGCCGGAAGCCGTGTCCGTGTACCAGGCGGAACCGACGACAGCGGCGTCGGTCACGCCGGCGGTGGCCTCGGCGAGCTGGGTCGCCAGGGAGGCGACGGGGGCGGGCTGGGCGGTAGCAGTCGGGGCCGCAAGCGCGGCGACGGTCACCAGACCGGAGGCGACCGCGAGAAGGCGGGCGCGTCTGGAGATCGAGCCGAGGGGGGAAAGGCGCTTGAAGGTCACAACATCCTCCATAGATGGGGGAAACGCGCGGTCCGTCGGGTAAGCGGGCCGCCGGGGTGCGACCGTCCACCGCCATTCGGTTTTGGCCGTGAACCTGTCAATCGCACGGACTGAATAGTTGACGTCGTTCCCTTCCTGGGCAAGGCCGACTTCTGGACCGCCGGGGCGCCGTGGCCGGCCGGCGGAGGCGGTACGGCCGGGGCGGTACGGCGGGCGCCGGAAGGATCACGCTTCCCGGGCCGGGCGGGGTGGACGCGGGTGCTGCGGGAGGGCGCGCGTGTCGTGGCCGGGCGGGAATCGGATGCCCTCAGCACGTACCGCCGCCGAGCACCGGACTTGTCCGACGGCGTCATCCGGCCGTGCTCCAGCCTGTCCGGCGGGCGTGCGCCGCGCCGCACGCGACGCGCGTAGCGCGCGGCGGACCCGCCGGGGCTCTCGGGTGGCGGCCCGGCGCCTGATCGGTGTCCGGGGCACGCGGTTCGGTTTGTGGGCGGTATCGCGGATATGTCCGTACGGCGATCTTGGCCGGATCGTTTCGGTTGAGGCCTCCCGGCGGGTGGATCGGCGTGACGTTGCCCACGGATTCGACCGGAGGTGCCCCCTTGCGTCGGCGGCGGGGCGTGTGCAGGCCGCTCGGTGGGGCGGGTGTGTCCCGGGTCGAGCGGTGTGGTCGCCGTCACAGGCGGGTCGCTTGCTTTGTGGTTGAGGGTTAAACCAACATGTTGATACGTCATCAGCATTGTTGACGCGTCATCTTGTGCCACGCCACGTAGAGAAAAGGGCTCCGCCATGACCGACCCCGTCAAGCTCGCCGTCATCCACTACTCCGCCACCGGTACGAACGCCGAGGTCGCGAAGACGCTGGCCGAGGCGGCCGAGAAGGCCGGCGCCGAGGTGCGCCTGCGGCGCGTCGCCGAGCTGGCCCCCCAGGCGGCCATCGACTCCAACCCGGCGTGGGCGGCCCACCAGGCGGCCACCGCGGACCTCGCCGTCGCGACCCCGGACGACGTCGACTGGGCGGACGCGGTGATCTTCGGCGGCCCGACCCGCTTCGGGAACGTGGCCGCGCAGCTCAAGCAGTTCATCGACACGCTCGGCGGCCTCTGGGGCCAGGGCCGGCTGGCCGACAAGGTCTACAGCGGCTTCGTCTCCTCGGCCACCCGCCACGGCGGCCAGGAGTCCACGCTGCTCGCGCTCTACAACTCGGTGCACCACTTCGGCGGCATCGTCGTGGCCCCGGGCTACACCGACCCGTCGAAGTTCGCCGACGGCAACCCGTACGGCACCTCCCACGTCGACGCGCAGGGCACCAACCCGGTCGGCGACGAGACGCGCCAGGCGGCGCGCGTCCAGGCCGAGCGCGTCGTCCGCATAGCGGCGGCACTCAAGGCCGGCAAAGCGGCCTGACCCCTCCGGCTGACCCTTCCGGGGGCGGCGGTACAAGGCGGCGGCTGGCCCGAAAGCCACCCCCCGCCCCACCCGCCGCCTCCGCGCGCAGCCCGTCCCCGCCCGATTCCACTGGACCGCACGTTCCCTGATCCCGGCTCAGCGACCGGGGTCGTCCAGTTCGCGGGACCGGTCCCGGCGGGGTGATCGGGGCCGTACTGCCGATCCCGGCTCCGCAATCCGGGTCGTACGGTCGTCCGGGTCGCGGGACCGGTCCCGGCCGGGTGATCCGGCCGTACGACCGACCCGGGCCCGGCGACCCGGGTCCCGCGATCCGGGTCGGTCAGCCCCGGTCTCGGGGGAGTCCGTCCAGGATTCGGCGCAGCAGGCCGTCCAGTAGCTCGACCTCGTCCGGCGCGAGGGCGTCGAAGAAGTACGTCCGCACGGCCTCGACGTGGCCCGGGGCCGCCGCCTCGATCGCGGCACGGCCCGAGGCGGTCAGCCGGACCATCGCCCCGCGCGCGTCCGTAGGACACTCCTCGCGGGCCACCAGCCCCCGCTTCTCCATCCGGGTGATCTGGTGCGACAGCCGGCTCCGCTCCCAGTCGGCCAGCACGCTCAACTCCCGCGCCCGCAGCAGCCCGTCCGGCGCCTCGGAGAGGGGGACGAGCAGCGCGTAGTCCGCCTCCGTCAGCCCGGCCTCCTGGGTCAGCCGCCGGGAGAGCGTCGCCGACAGGTCCCGCCGTACTTCGAGATACGCCCGCCACACGCGGGCCTCGGTCTCGTCGAGCCACCGCGGTTCCGTCATGGCCGGAATTCTAACGTCCGCCCGCGGGGGCGCCCCCGAACGGCCGCCCCCGTCCCCGGAGGGGTTCCCGGGAGCGAGGTCCGGTGGGACCGCCCCTCGCGGGGTACCGGTAGGGAGACCCGACCGGGAAGCCGGTCCTGGAACCCTGGCGGAGGAGCCCGCAGTGAGCACCGAACTCATGATCCTCATCGCCGTGGGCGTCGTACTGGCGCTGATCACCCTCGGCGGCGCCCTCACCCTCGCCGTCCGTCTCGTACGGGCCCGGCGCGCGCTGCGCGCCGCGGGGGTGCCCGAGCGGCGCAAGTGGGTGTTCTGGGCCGCGATCGGCTACCTGATACTCCCCACCGACCTGGTGCCCGACCCGGTGTACCTCGACGACATCGGCGTCCTGCTGCTGGCGCTGCGCTCGATCCGCTCGGACGGGGCGAAGGGGCGGTACGCGCTCCAGGCCGCCCGCGCCGCCGGACGCCTCGGCCGCGCGAAGGACGTACGTACTCCTCGCTGACGTACCCCTCGCGCCGTCCGCTCCCTCGCGGCTCCCGCCGCCCTGCTCTCCTCTTGCGCCCCCTGGGGGATGATCGCACCGCACGCCACCCAGGCGTCCCCCGAGCACGGCACGAGAGGTTTCAGTGACACAGCACGCGATCCCGGACGTCAGCGCCGACGGCCAAGACCGCACCGGCTCCGGCCGCACCCCGGCCGGACCCGCCGAGGACCGGCGCCCCCTTCCCGGCGGCCCCCGCCGCGACTGGTGGCGCGAGTCCGTCGTCTACCAGGTGTACGTCCCCAGCTTCGCCGACGCCGACGGCGACGGCATGGGGGACCTCCGGGGCATCACCGACCGCCTCGCGCACGTGGCGGACCTCGGCGCGGACGCCGTCTGGCTCACGCCGTTCTACCCCTCCCCGCTCGCCGACGGCGGCTACGACGTCGCCGACTACCGGGGCGTCGACCCCCGCCACGGCACGCTGGACGACTTCCGCGCCCTCCTGGCCCGGGCACGCGAGCTGGGCCTCCGTACCATCGTCGACATCGTCCCCAACCACTGCTCCGACCAGCACCCCTGGTTCACCGAGGCGCTGGCGGCGGCCCCTGGCTCGGCCGCCCGTGACCGGTTCATCTTCCGCGAGGGCACCGGGCCCGACGGCGCCGAGCCACCCGCCGACTGGCAGTCCAAGTTCGGCGGCCCCGCCTGGACGCGCGTCCCCGACGGCCAGTGGTACATGCACATCTTCGCCTCCGAGCAGCCCGACCTGAACTGGGACAACCCCGAGGTCGCCGCCGACTTCGAGGACACCCTGCGCTTCTGGCTGGACCTCGGGGTCGACGGGTTCCGCATCGACGTCGCCCACGGCCTGCGCAAGGACCTCGTACCGCCGCTGCGCGACACCCGCGGCGGCGACACCGCGCCCCTCAACTCGCCGCCCGCGGGCCTGAACCACCCCTTCTGGGACCGCGACGAGGTCCACGACATATACCGGGTCTGGCGCAAGATCACCGACGGGTACGCGCCGCCCCGGATCATGGTCGCCGAGGCGGGGGTCAGCGCCGCCCGGCTGCCGCTCTACACGCGGCCCGACGAACTCCACCAGGCCTTCAACTTCTTCCACCTGCGCTGCCCGTGGCGGGCCGCCGCCTTCCGGGACGTCATCGACACCTCGCTCGCGGACGCGGCGACCACCGGATCGCTGCCGACGTGGGTGCTCTCCAACCACGACGTCGTACGCCACCGCACCCGCTACGGCCTGCCCGAGGGCACCGACCTGCGGGCCTGGGTGACCGGCGACGGCCGCGACCCGGCCGCCGACGACGTGCGCGGCCGGCGGCGCGCGCGGGCCGCCGCGCTGCTGACCCTCGCGCTGCCCGGCACCACGTACCTCTACCAGGGCGAGGAGCTGGGCCTGCCCGAGGTGGCCGACCTGCCGGCCGCGTCCCTGCGCGACCCGATGTGGGAGCGCACCGGCCACGGCCAGAAGGGGCGCGACGGCTGCCGGGTGCCGCTGCCGTGGACCCGGGAGGGTTCCTCGTACGGCTTCGGCGCGGGCGGCAGCTGGCTTCCGCAGCCCGAGGGCTGGG